>CAVJUW010000009.1:0-54002 GCA_963652725.1 Bacteroidaceae bacterium
GAGTAACTATACGGGTTAGAATCCCCGTATAGTCCTACTCATTGGGAAAGTTCTACTTAAATGTCTTATTCATTGAGAACCCCCTTCTCGTGAAATAAAGATCTAAGTTAGTTCCGAAAATCATTTCGGATAGGGCAAATTTTTGGGCATCTTTTCGCTTACAAAAATAAGCGACTTGTCACCGATTTTTAGACGGCAACAAGGATGTTGTCTTGATTTTATTTTTGCGCGGGGGGGGGCTAAGCCCTGTTTTATAACGAAAAAATTACTGAACGCTAATTCAATTTTCGGTAGATTTAGTATCACAAAATCAGCAACAAATTTGTGAGAAATTTGTAGCAGAATTTGAGAAAAAGACGAGGCCTTTTTCTCTTCGCTTTTTGACTGTGACGGATTAGTTTAACTCACTTTGTGCACTTGTCTTGAGGTTTTTGACTTGCGGTTTTCCCTTAGATGAGAAAACGTGATTGCCTTTTTAAGTTACGACAAGTCCCTTATTTCTACGCAATTCAAGTAAATTTCCTAAAACCCGACACGCAAGATCGTTTGGCATTGCTGTGTGGTATTTACAACTCCAAAAGAAAGACTAGAAAGAAGAGAGTCCAGATTCCAACCCAAAGGCACCGCACGCGCCCCACGAAAAGAAATCTCAATGGTGTGGCGTAGAATTTTGAGCGCTAAACATAGAGACTCTTGGATTATTCATGCTTGAAGCGATCTTAAATTCATTGTGTGCTGTTGCTGTTGTCGCCGCTGTCGCAGGCGTCGGTTATTACTTTGCTTACAAAGGAACCTTTAACGAGCAAAGTAGGGCTGATATCGCAAAGCTTGTCAATATTTCTTTGCCGTGCTTTCTTTTTTATTCGGTTGCCGCTCGCTTTACACACGATCAATTTATCGAACTTGCCCAGAGCTTAACGCTCCCCTTTATCGTTATTTTGATTAACTTTGCGTTTTCTGTTCTCTTTATCAAAATTGGCTGGGTAAGAAAGGAACTCTCAGGAACATTTATTGCGTGCTTTTCAGGTTCGACCGTTCTTTTCGTCGGGGTTCCGATTGTGATGGCAATGTATGGCGACAGAGGAATCCCATACGTTCTCGAGTACTTTATCGCTAACTGCTTATTTATTTGGACGATTGGCCTATACAACATCCAACTCGATAGTGTGAGGCGCACAGGAGGCGTTCCCCCAAAGATCTTTTCTTTTAAAAGCATTCGGATGCTTTTTAAACCCCCATTGATTGGTTGTGCATTGGGTTTACTTTGTGTTCTTATAAGTTTCAGGGTTCCAGATCCTGTGATGATGGTGATGCGCTACCTTGGTAACCTCACAACACCTTTGGCTCTCATTTTCGTCGGTATCACGGTTTATATGGTCGGGTTCGAGAGGCTTCGCAAGATGCCACGAGAGCTCTGGCTTGTGCTCTTTGCCTGCTATGTGTTGCGTCCTGTAATTACCTATTTTGTTTCGATTCCCTTTGAGCTTGATGACTTCATGCGCCGCGTCTTTATGATTGTTTCAGCGCTTCCTGTGTCCTCTGTCACATCGGTATTAAGCCGAGCCTATGGGGGAGATGCAGAATTTGCAGCGAGTGCCATTGGGGCATCGACTGCAGCAGTTGTTTTTGTGATGCCTGTGATTCTTGTTTTAGTCAATCTCATCTAAAGCGCAAAGTTTTCTATAGAATCCGCCCTTGGCGGGTCCCCTCGCATAAGAGCTCTGCTAACCTGGTCAGGTCGGGAACGAAGCAGCCACGGCGGATGTCTTTTAGTGCCGAGGATAAGGCTCGCCTTTATTGTTTCTAAAGAAGAAAATCTGCGGAAAATGGAGGCGTTTCCTTTACAATGCCTCAACGCTTAAGTAAAAAAGAATTCCTTTTTACTTAAAAGAGAAATTTCACTTTCTTCAAGGTCCCAAAGATGAGCTATCAGGTTTTGGCGCGCAAATGGCGCCCCCACGATTTTGAAAGTATGGTCGGTCAAGAACACGTTGTTGCTGCTTTGCGGCACGCGCTCGATGAAAATCGTCTACACCACGCTTATCTTTTCACGGGAACCCGAGGCGTAGGGAAAACGACGCTTTCTCGCATTTTGGCTAAATGCCTCAATTGCACGGGAGAGGACGGCAAAGGAGGCGTGACATCGACGCCCTGCGGTAAATGCGAAGCCTGTCGAGCAATCGATGAAGGGCGCTTTATCGACTACATCGAAATCGATGCGGCATCCAATCGCTCTGTTGAAGAAATGACAGCGTTACTTGAGCGCGCGATGTATGCACCCACAAACGCTCGCTACAAGGTCTACATGATCGACGAAGTGCACATGTTAAGTGCACACGCCTTTAACGCCATGCTTAAGACCTTAGAGGAGCCGCCCGAGTATGTGAAATTCATTTTGGCAACGACAGACCCGCAGAAAGTCCCTGTAACGGTTCTTTCGCGCTGCTTGCAATTTAACTTAAAGAATATGACGCCAGAGGCGGTCGCTTCTCACATGACGCATATTTTGAAAGAAGAGGGGATTGAAGCTGAACCCGCCGCGCTTCGCCTTTTAGCAGAAGGCGCCCGCGGTTCGATGCGTGATGGCTTAAGCCTATTAGATCAAGCGATTGCCTACGCGGCAGGCCCCGTAACGCTTGACGCCGTACGAAGCATGTTAGGCGTTGTGGATTCTGAAGTATTGGTTCGGATGACAGAGGCTATTTTGTCGGGAGATGCTAAAGGAGCGCTTTCTTTAGCTGACAAGATGAATGAAGAAAGTTTTTCTTTTTCTCAAGCGATTCGCGATTGGGCATCACTCTTACATCGCGTGGCTTTGGCGCAGAGAATCCCAGATGCTTTTCCAGAAGAAAATCCCATCAATATCGGGATTTTGAAACTTGCGAAAGCAATGACGCCAGAAGAAGTGCAATTGGATTATCAGATTGCGCTTCAAGCAAGAGCAGATATGGCAATGGCGCCAGACGAATACGCAGGATTTACGATGGCCATATTAAGGATGCTTGCCTTTAAACCTGCGGGCTCCAAATTGAGTGTCCCTGTAAAAGAACCTCAAGGCGAAACTAAGGCGGAGAAACCAGCGTCAGATGCCTCTGTCGCCCCTTGGGAGGATGCGCCGGGAAAATCCTAGCGCCAACTGAATCGCGACACGAACTCAGTGCGGAAGTTGAAATCTTCACACCGACACCTGAGTTACTCGGTTGGCGCCAAAAGCTGTGTCAGACGCATCTTAAAGGCTATGTTCGAGAGCTCGTTGCTTCAAGCGAACTACTCGAAATCGATGAGAAGCACGTATTATTACGACCTCGTTCGCAAGCTCTTTTAAACGAGGGTTTGGTTCTTGAAGTGACAAAGGCATTGACAGAGGCTTTCGGAGCACCCTTTGCCCTCACGTTTACTTCGGATGAATGTGCCGATGATGTACAAAGTATTTCGCGGCTAGAAAATTTTGAAAGGCTTAAAGCGCAGCGCGCTTTAGTCGATGCGTTTCGCAGCGACCCCTTTGTAAAAAGGGTGCTTGAGACGCTTAATGCAACATTAGATGAGTCGTCCGTGCGTGTGGTTGAGACGACAGGAAAGGAAAAAACATCATGATGAGAGGCAATATTCAAGGACTTCTCGCTCAGGCGCAGAAGATGCAACAAAATATCGAAAAGGCACAAGCCGAACTCGGTAACACCGAGGTTGTCGGTGAGGCAGGCGCAGGAATGGTGCGCATCACAATGACCTGTAAGCACGAAGCGAAGAAAGTGGAAATTGATCCGAGCGTTTTTTCTGGCGAACCTGATGACAAAGAAATGCTTGAAGACCTTATCGCAGCCGCTTTAAACGATGCCTCACACAAAGTGACAGAAGCCGCTGAAGCGAAGATGCGTGCCGCCACGGCTGGTATGCCGCTTCCTCCTGGAATGAAGCTTCCTTTCTAGTCTTATTTAGAGTTAATCGATCATGCAATGGCTTGAAGCACTTCAGGCAATCTTTCTTGGGATTGTCGAGGGCCTTACGGAATTTTTGCCCATCAGCTCGACGGGTCACTTAATTGTGGCAGGAGCGGCTGTCGGCTTTAATGGCGAGGGGGCAGATACCTTTTTTGTCGCGATTCAAGCCGGAGCAATTCTGGCTGTGTGCTGGTTTTATCGCGCGAGAATTATTTCGATTCTCTTAAATCTTTTTAAGTCAGGGAAAGATCAGCGCCTAGCAATCAATACCGTGATTGCGTTTTTGCCAGCTGCCATCATTGGATTACTTCTTGCCAAAACAATTAAGACCTATCTTTTTAATCCCATTACGGTAGCGATCACATTAATCGCAGGCGGCGTGGTGATTTTGATTATCGAACACATCAACGCCAAACGCGCTTGGAAGCCACGCGTTGTGACGATGGATGATATGAATGCCAAAGACGCTTTCGGTGTCGGCTGTATGCAGTGCTTGGCTTTGATCCCTGGGATGAGTCGGTCGGGCGCCACAATCATCGGTGGCATGGTCTTAGGGCTTTCGAGGCGAGCCGCAACGGAATTTTCTTTTTTCCTTTCGATTCCGACAATTTTTGGCGCAACGGTCTATGACCTTTATAAGAGTTACGACACACTAAGCGTCGATATGGGTCCTGCCATTCTCTTAGGCGGTGTTGTAAGCTTTATCTCCGCTATTGTTGTCGTCAAATGGCTTCTTGCTTTCGTAAGCCACAACGATTTCCGAGGGTTCGGGTGGTATCGCATCGCCTTTGGTTTAATCGTGATTTATTTCTTTGGCTTTGACCTCGATTTCTAAGCGCTTTCTTTTACAAAGTCGCGTTTACTTTTCTTTTCGTGAATGAGGGTAAGCGTAAGAGTCGCAAGCGCAATAAAGCCTCCGAAGAGGAAAGTCCCACTCGGTCCAAAGGCGTCCCAAAAGAGACCGGCAAAGATGCCTGCAAATAAAAGCGCAATGCCTGAAAAGAAGTTAAAGACACCAAAGGCACTTGCGCGATAGTCCTCGGGAGCTGCTCGCGCCACAATTAAGGAAAAGACGCCTTGCGAGGACGCTAAGTGCAATCCCCAAAAGAAAACGCCTAAAGCAATTCCAGCTAGATTTCCTAAGAGGGCAAAAGAAAGGTCGGAGAGAGTAAGAAGAGCAAGCGAAACGCAAAGAAGTTTTTCGGGATTAAGTCTGTCAGCTATTTTTCCAAAGGGAAAGGAGGCTGCGCTAAAGACAAAATTCATCGCAACCATCACAAGCGGAATTAAGGCGTTGGCAATGCCAGCCTCGGAGGCACAAAGGACAATAAATGCATTCGAAAACCGCGCTAAAGAAAAGAGAACACCTAAAAGAACAACAAAGCGCCACGCAGGGTTCTTTAACCGTAAGAGGCTTAAGAATTTTTCTTTATCAAAGCGGCATTTAAGTGGCGCCTCTGAACTTTCTTTTCCCTCTACTCCAAAGAGGATGAGCGCTAGACAGAGAAGTCCCGGGATAAATGCCATCCAGAAAACCGCTCGCATATCAAGCGCCAAAAAGAACAAAAGCCCAGCGGCAATCAAGGGGCCAATAAAAGCGCCTGCGGCATCAAGTGACTGCCTTAGTCCATAAGCAGCCCCTAAGCTTTCTTTTGGGGTGATATCGGCAATCAAAGCGTCGCGTGGCGCGCCGCGTAGCCCCTTACCGATGCGATCTGCGAAGCGCGCAAAGACAACAGCGGCAACGCTATTAGCAATAGCAAAGAAGGGTTTTGATGCGACTCCTAAGCCGTAACCCAAAAAGATTAGAAGCTTATGTTTTCTAAAGCGGTCAGCGATGGCTCCTGAAAAAACCTTACCGAGAAGGGCAATCGCTTCGGCTCCGCCTTCAGTAAGACCAATCCAGAATGCCGTTGCTCCTAGGCTTTGCGCCATAAAAAGCGGCAAGATTGCATGAATCATCTCAGAGGAGATGTCCATTAATAAACTAACAAAGCCCAAAACCCACACGGTGCGGGGAATCTTGGGCTTTGTACTTTCTTTCTCGCTCATACGTGTCTTTGGCGAGTGTCTTTTTAGCGGGTTTAGCGCCCGCTAAAAAGAGAGGACGCTTTTTTACTTAGCTTCGTTACGCGCTTTAAGAATCTCTTCCCAACGCGCAACTTGTTTTAAAACCTGATTGGGAGCTGTGCCACCCAAATGGTTGCGGGCAGCAAGAGAGCCTTCAAGCGTTAAGACCTCATAGACATCTTTTTCGATTGCCGGGTTAAAGCTCTTAAATTCTTCAAGGCTAATTTCAGAAAGGTCTTTCTTTTCTTCGCTTGCCTTACGCACAACACGACCAACAATGTCGTGAGCGGTGCGGAAAGGAATGCCCTTACGAACGAGGTAATCGGCTAAGTCTGTGGCTGTTGGGTAGCCCGCACGAGCGGCATCTCGCATAGCGGCGCGATTAATTTCGGTGCCTTCAACCATTTCAACGAAGGCTCGCAATGTGTCTTTAACTGTGTCGATGGCATCAAAAAGCGGCTCTTTATCTTCCTGAAGGTCCTTGTTATAGGCTAGAGGGAGCCCCTTCATCAGCATCGTAAGCGTAATCAAGTCGCCTGCGACGCGAGAGCACTTACCGCGCGCCGTTTCAGGAACATCGGGGTTCTTCTTTTGCGGCATGATTGAACTACCCGTTGTGAAGCGATCGGGTAAGCGAATAAAGGAAAAGCGCTGGCTCATCCAAAGCACCAATTCTTCAGAAAGGCGAGAAATGTGAATCATCAGAAGAGTTGCCGCCGCTGTAAATTCAATCGCGAAGTCTCTGTCGCTAACCGCATCCAAAGAATTCTGTGCAACAGCTTCAAAATCTAAGAGCTTAGCGGTGAATTCGCGATCGATTGGATATGTTGTTCCCGCTAAAGCAGCCGCTCCGAGCGGCAAGCGATTGACGCGGTGCCGTAAGTCGAGCATACGTTCTCTGTCGCGCTCAAACATTTCTGCATAGGCAAGCATATGGTGACCAAATGTCACGGGTTGCGCCACCTGCATGTGGGTAAAGCCAGGCATCACAGTGTTGTATTCTTTTTTGGCTTGTCCTACGAGCACTTCTTGCAATTGGCCGATTAATTTCACAATCGCATCGATTTCTTTTCTCAGGTAAAGACGAATATCGAGAGCTACTTGATCGTTGCGGCTTCTTCCCGTGTGTAGGCGCTTACCTGCATCACCAATGAGTTGGGTTAAGCGCGCTTCAATATTAAGGTGAACGTCTTCGAGCTCAAGTTGCCAGGTGAATTTCCCTGAACGAATCTCTTCTAAGATTTGAGCCATCCCTTTTTTGATGTCGGCAAGGTCTTGTGCGCTCAAAATCCCGCAATGCTCGAGCATCGTGGCGTGAGCGATCGATCCTGCGATATCGGCCTCAGCCATGCGCTTATCAAAGCTCACTGATTGCGTATAGCGAAGAACGAACTCGGCAACGGGTTCAGAAAAGCGTCCTGACCACGCTTCTTTTTTGGCATGCAATGGATCGTCTGAGTGAATGTTTTCGTCTGTCATTAAGGCACCTTTTTTTTGAATCAATTCGTTTGGCTTATCAAAAGAAAAAAGAGAGATTTCCTCTTTTCTCTCGGGCTTTATTTCAAGTGTTCGCTAGATTAGACGCGCAGAAAGCAAAAATCAACGAGGCTTTACCTCTTTCCTAAAGGGATTGTTTTGCTTTTTCCTTAAAGCAAAACCGATTCATTACAATCCCTCCTACCTGTAGGAAACAGTTCAAATGCATAAGAAATCCATTGTTATTGCAACGCGAGAAAGTGCGCTTGCTCTCTGGCAAGCTAAGCACGTTGCCGCATTATTGCGTGAGAAGGAACCGGACTCTGAAGTTTCTTTATTGGGAATGACCACACGTGGCGACAAGATTCTTGATAAGAAACTATCGAAAGTTGGCGGTAAAGGCCTTTTTGTTAAAGAGCTTGAAGAGGCGATGCTTCGGGGTGAGGCTCATCTTGCCGTTCACTCACTAAAGGATGTTCCGATGGAACTTCCTGAGGGCTTTCTGTTGGCTGCAATTACCGAGCGCGAAGATCCAAGAGACGCTTTCGTAAGTTCTAAGTACGACTCCCTTGATGCGATGCCAAAAGGCGCTGTAGTGGGAACCTCAAGCCTAAGACGAGAACTCATGATTCGTAGCCACTACCCAGAGCTTACCGTGAAGTCCGTTCGAGGTAATGTGGGAACGAGATTAGCCAAATTAGACGCAGGTCAATACGACGCTCTTGTGATGGCAGGTGCCGGTTTAAAGAGGCTTGGATTTTCCGAGCGAATTCGTGCGTGGATTGCCCCTGAAATAAGTCTACCTTCTCCTGGGCAGGGCGCATTAGGAATCGAAGTGAGAGCCGATGATACGCAAACGCTTAAAGCGGTTTCTTTTTTAAATGACGCGAAAACGCGCGCTGCGTGTGAAGCAGAGCGCGCCGTAAGCCGCGCCTTAGGCGGATCTTGCCAGGTGCCACTTGCTGCCTACGCCACGGTTAAGGGCGAAGATGAGCTTTATTTGAGAGCGCTTGTCGGAAATCACAAAACAGGAGAAACACTGTCGGTTGCTCTTGTTGGGTCAGTGGAAAAACCACTAGAACTCGCTTCCCATGCAGTACAGGAGTTACGTAGTCTAGGTGCTGATGCATTGTTAAACGAAGTTCTTCAGGCAAGTGAATCATGAAAAAACCGAAGCGCTTTATTGTGACACGCCCAGTTGGAGAAGCCGCCGATATTTTGTGTGAGCTTCCTTCTGAGGAGACGTGGTTTTGGCCTGCGTTTTCTTTTGAGAGTCCTACGGAACTCCGCAATGAAATTGAAGAAAGGCTATCAAACTTAAAGGACGTGGATGCTCTTTTCTTTGTGAGCCCTGTTGCTGTGGCTTTTGCTCGGGATTTTCTAAAACGGATTCCGAAACGCATGACGGTTTATTGCGTCGGAGAGGGGACGGCACAGGCCGTTCGCGATAAGTGGGGAGATAAGGTCAATCTCGTTTATCCTGCGGGAGAAACGGGCAAGGCTGGCAGTGAAGCGCTCTTTGAAGAAATAAAGAGCACAGGTTTTCCAAAGCACCTTTTGATTTTGAGGGCTCAAGAGGGCCGAGAGTGGCTCGCAGATCAACTAACAAAAGAAGGCGTTGCGGTTGAAAAGCTCTCTATTTATATAAGAGAGCCACTGACGCTTCGGGATTGGGAAGTTAAGGCCCTAGAAAAAGGCATTAAAGAAGAGAGCCCTGTGATTTTGATTACGAGCACAGGCGCTATTGACGTGATTAAAAAGGCGGTCTCTGTCGTTCCTGGCGCCTATGAATGGCTTAAAAGTGGTATCGCTATCACAAATCACGACCGTACCCACGAACGACTAATCGCTGAAGGCTTTCTTAAAACGATGGAATGCTGCACAACAGATGCCTTTGATTTGGCAGCCTCTATGCTTTCTGCCGAAGACGAACTTTTCGAGTTCGATGAAGAAGACGAAAAAGAAGACTAACTAAGAGGCTTCAGGATTTTTGCAGACATCGACCCAGCCGATAGCCTCAGAGCATTCTTCTAATTCATCTACAGTGAGTTCAACTGCGCTGTTTCTTGAGCCACAGGCAGGAAACATCTTGGTATAGCGCTTTAAAGATTCGTCTAAATAGACTTTGCACCCTGCTTTAACACCAAAGGGGCAGACGCCTCCCATGGGGTGCCCTGTGTAGAGTTCAACATCCTCGTGCGCAATCATGCTTGCCTTAGCGTGAAAGGTCGTCTTGAACTTATGGTTATCGATGCGGGCGTCACCCGCGGCAACGACAAGAACGGGATTTCCGTCGACTAAAAAACCTAAGGTTTTAGCGATATTGCCTGGGGCGCATCCAAGAGCGGCGGCAGCCGTTGCAACGGTTGGTGTGGGTTCGGTACAAATGCGGATTCTCGCTTCTAGACCGTGTTGCGTTAATTGAGCCTTTGCGGATTCAAAACTCACGAAACTTCTCCTTTAGTATCAGGCTGTCGCTAAAATTCCCCAATCTTTTTGGATTTGGGAAAGGAAAAACTATTATGGTAAGCATTTCAATCTTGCAAATCAACGCGAAAAGAGGCGCTTTCCAAGAAAACGCAGAGAAAATTCTGAAAGCCTCTGAGTTGGCTAAAGAAAAGGGTGCGGGGCTTCTTCTTGGTTCCCTTGGAGCCTTAAGTGGTTATCCTGTGGGTTCTTACGCTCGTCGCGCAGAGTTCTTGCTACGCCAAAAAGAGGCACTTACCCACCTTGCGGCAAACCTCAAAACTCCTGCGCTCTTTGGCATGATCCCTGGTCTTGTTTTTGTCGACGCTGGTAAAGCGCGTCTCGTTGTCTCAGGAGAGATTCTTGATGTTGCAGGGACAAAATTTGGCGTTCTCACAAACTTAGATGGGCTCTCTGAGGCCGTTACCGATTTAAAGCTTAGGGGAGCCACAGCAGTCCTTATTCTTGCGGCCGATGCTTTCCGTCGAGGCAAATCTGAGAGACGTCAAAAGCTAGTTTCTGAAGCTGCCGCAAAGGCGAGCATTCCCGTTACCTTCGTTAATCTCGTAGGAGGCGCAGACGAATACGTCTTTGATGGAGGCAGTTTCGCTCTCAACGCTAAGGGTAATTGCATTGCCGCTCTTTCGCTCTGCAAGGAAGACACGCAAACGATTGATTTGGCCACAACAACAGAAATCGCTTTCCCGAAGAGAGAAGACCTTGAAGAACTTTACTCGGCTCTCGTTTTAGCGCTTCGTGATTACGTTAAGAAAAATGGCTTTAACGCTGTGCAAATTGGTTTATCGGGAGGCGTCGATAGCGCACTCGTTGCAACAATTGCCACAGATGCTTTAGGTAAAGAGGCAGTGCACGCTTTAATGATGCCTACGCGCTTTACCGCAGATTTGAGCTTAACGGAAGCCCAGAAGCTTGCGAGCAACTTGGGAATCTCTTACGCTGTGCGTCCCATTGGGGGCCTATTTGAAGCCTATCGTAAGGAAGTCGCAGAAGACTTTGCAGGAAAAGCGTGGGACGCTACAGAAGAAAACCTTCAAGCCCGTATTCGTGGCAATCTCTTAATGGCCTATGCCAATAAATTTCATCGTCTTGTGATTGCGACAAGCAACAAAAGTGAGTCTGCAGCTGGGTACGCCACTTTGTATGGCGACACGGTAGGGGCTTTTGAAGCGATTTCTGATGTGTATAAGACCGATGTTTGGGCTCTGTGCCGTTGGCGTAATGCCAAAGAAGGGCGTGAACTCATCCCCGAAAGCATTATCAGTCGCGCGCCATCGGCAGAACTTCGCGAAGGGCAAACCGATCAGCAAAGTCTTCCTGAATATGAAACACTTGATGCCGTACTTTCCCTTTATGTTGATGAGGGGATGACTGTCAATCAAATTCTCGAGAAGGGGTTTGATAGGGCGCTTGTTGATAGGATTGTCACAATGACGCATCGCGCAGAATTTAAGCGTCGTCAGTGCCCTGTTGGAGCGCGCGTCTCCAAAGTGGCCTTCACAGACGACGCGTGGACCTATCCGATGACAGTTACGCTGAAAGATTAATTGAAGGAATTACGATGAGCTCATTACGTCACTTTTTAAAGTTAGCCGATTTCACAAGCGAAGAACTCGAACATATGCTCGAGCGTGCCCTTTGGATTAAAGCCAAGCAAAAGGCGGGCACCCCCTATGAACCCTTTCATGGGAAAGTGCTTGCGATGATTTTTGAAAAGGCAAGCACTCGCACGCGTGTTTCTTTTGAAACGGGTTTTTATCAATTAGGTGGCAATGTCATAAACCTAACGAGTCAGGGTTCGCAGCTCGGGCGCTCGGAATCGATTGAAGATACCGCGCGCGTTATTAGCCGTATGGTGGATTTGGTGATGATTCGCACCTTCGGGCAAGACCGTTTGGAAGCGTTTGCCAACAATAGTTGCGTACCTGTAATCAATGGCCTAACAAATGAATATCACCCCGTGCAAATCATGACAGACATCATGACCTTTATGGAGCACCGTGGGCCAATCAAGGGGCATAAGGTCGCTTGGATCGGAGACGCTAATAACATGAGCTATTCGTGGTTAGAGGCTGCGAAGATTCTTGGCTTTGAAATTACGCTCGCGATCCCCGAGGGCTATCCCATTGACACATCATTAATTCCTGCTGGCAACTACTACACGGTAACGCGTGACCCCATAGAAGCAGCTAAGGGCGCAGACCTTGTGACAACAGACGTCTGGACCTCAATGGGCTTTGAAAAGGAAAACGAGAAACGTCGTCACGACTTTGCCAATTACCAAGTCAACGATGCTGTGATGGCAGCCGCGAATCCGAAGGCGCTTTTCATGCATTGCTTACCTGCGCACCGCGGCGAAGAGGTAAGTGCCTCTGTAATCGATGGAGCGCAGTCCGTTGTTTGGGATGAGGCCGAGAATCGATTGCACGCGCAAAAAGGCATCATGGAATACTGCCTCTTAGGTAAGGTCTAATGGCTGAAAACGAGCAAAACCAAGTGGGGCTCGTGCGTTTGAGTAAACGCATGAGCGAATTGGGAATCGCAAGTCGCCGCGAGGCAGACGCTTGGATTGCCGCTGGCCTTGTGACGGTAAACGGGCACCGCGCGGCATTAGGTGAAAAGGTATTGCCTGATGCCGATATCCAGGTTGACGCGAAAGCCAAACGCGAGCAAGACGAGCGCGTGACGATTCTTATTCATAAACCTGTGGGGTATGTGAGCGGTCAGGCTGAAGACGGCTATCTACCAGCCAAGGTGCTCGTTACAAAAGAAAATCACTGGGAAAAAGATAAAAGCACAAGGCGCTTTGGAGCTTCTCAACTTGTAAGCCTAGTCCCTGCTGGGCGCCTTGATATTGATTCTGTGGGGCTTCTCGTTTTAACGCAAGATGGGCGAGTCGCTAAAACGCTGATTGGGGAAGACTCTACTATAGAAAAGGAATACATCGTGCGTGTGGCTAACGCCGATGGCACATTGCCTGTCAAACTTTCTAATCGTAACTTGCAGCTTTTAAATCACGGTCTAGAGCTCGATGCAAAGCCATTATTACCTGCACATGTTTCTTGGCTAAACCGTGAAGAACTTCGCTTTGTCCTAAAAGAGGGTCGCAAGCGGCAGATTCGAAGAATGTGCGAAGCGGTGGGATTAAAAGTACTACGCTTAAAGCGCGTAAGAATTGGAAATGTTCGCTTAGGAAAGCTCCCCTATGGTGCTTGGCGCTACCTAGGAAATAACGAGACCTTCTAGCCCTATAATAGCCTTACTTTTGTTTATGAATCGTCTTTTTCCATAAGAGAGGTTTTTCAAATGGACGCTTCACAACTCAATGACGACGAAGAGGAAGTCAAACTTCCAGGTTTGCCGCCCAATACGAAAAACTACATGACACCGGCTTGCTATCGGCGTCTTTTAGACGAGCGAGAAAAGCTTGTGAATGTTGACCGCCCTGCTATGGTCAATGTCGTTAGCTGGGCCGCAAGTAATGGCGATCGCAGCGAAAATGGCGATTACCTCTACGGCAAACGTCGTTTGCGTGAAATGGATCATCGGATTCGCTTTTTAAATAAACGCATTGAATCCGCCGAGGTCGTCGACCCGGCAACGCGTCCGCCAACAGATCAAATCTTTTTTGGCGCAACCGTTGTCTATGAGACGCTTTCGGATAACGTCGAACACACGATTCGCATTGTTGGTATCGATGAAGCGAATCCTGAAAAAGGAGATGTCAGTTGGGTAAGTCCCATTGCTCGCGTTTTATTAAAGGCGCGCGAAGGAGATCAAGTGAAACTACCCACGCCAGCCACAATCGATCATCCTGCGCACGTTGAAATTCTCGAAGTCGTTGAAGTGCGCTACGAAAGCGACGACTCTTAAAAAGAAGGCCGCCCGAAATTTTCTTTGGCGGCCTAACCTAACCTTTATCCTTAACTTGCTCTGCGCATCATATCGAAGAACTCATTGTTGCTCTTCGTGTTACGCATCTTATCGAGTAAGAATTCCATTGCTTCGATTTCATCCATATCGTAAAGAAGCTTACGAAGAACCCAAACCTTTTGTAAGACATCGGGTTTCAAGAGCAACTCTTCGCGACGTGTGCCCGAGCGATTGACGTTAATCGCAGGGTAGACACGCTTTTCCGCTAAGCGTCGTTCAAGATGGATTTCCATATTGCCCGTACCCTTGAATTCTTCGTAGATCACATCGTCCATGCGAGAACCCGTATCGATAAGGGCTGTGGCAAGTATGGTTAGAGACCCGCCTTCTTCGATATTGCGGGCTGCGCCGAAAAAGCGCTTGGGGCGTTGCAGGGCGTTCGCGTCAACGCCACCTGTGAGGACCTTACCTGAACTCGGGATGACAGTGTTATAGGCACGCGCAAGACGCGTGATGGAGTCCAAAAGAATCACAACGTCTTTTTTGCTTTCTGCTAAGCGCTTGGCTTTTTCGATCACCATTTCCGCTACTTGCACATGGCGTGTAGCGGGTTCATCGAAGGTACTCGCAATCACCTCGCCACGCACGGAGCGTTGCATTTCGGTGACTTCTTCTGGGCGTTCATCGATTAAGAGGACAATCAAAACGCAGTCGGGGTGATTGGCGGTAATTGCGTGCGCAATGTGCTGCATTAAAACGGTTTTACCTGACTTGGGACTTGCGACAAGCAGGCCGCGCTGACCTTTACCGATCGGGGCGATGATGTCAATTAGACGCCCAGTGATGTTTTCCTCGCCTCGCATGTTTCTTTCAAGCGCCAAGGGCACATTCGGGAAAAGCGGTGTGAGGTTCTCAAAGAGCATACGGTGCTTGAGATTTTCCGGTGGCTGCCCGTTTACTGTGTCGACTTTAACAAGCGCAAAGTAGCGTTCGTTATCTTTCGGAGTGCGCACCTCACCTTCAATCGAGTCGCCTGTGTGTAAGTTAAAGCGGCGAATTTGCGAGGGCGAGATATAAATGTCGTCCGTGCTCGCAAGATAGCTCGTATCGGGGCTACGCAAAAAGCCAAATCCATCGGGAAGAACCTCTAAGGTTCCATCGCCGAAGATTTGTTCGCCAGACTTGGCGCGTTTTTTAAGAATGGCAAACATCAGTTCTTGTTTGCGCATGCGTTGCGCATTCTCGATTTCAAGCTCCATGGCCATATCGAGCAGGTGACTGATGTGAAGGGTCTTTAATTCTGAAAGATGCATGAGAGATGTGAAAGGTAATGAAGGAGGCGACGAGACCTCGTCGCTTCCTTTCTTAAGTTACGACTAGAGATATTGTTCGACGAATGTTTCCAAATCGGATTTACCCATAAAGCCGGTGTGACGACCAACGAGTTCGCCATTTTTAAACACAAGAAGTGTTGGAACACCACGCACGCCATTGGCGTTAGCGGCATCTCCACCTTCGTCGACGTTGTATTTGGCGAAAGCGGCTTCTCCTACGTAGGCATCAGCGGCAGCTTCAAAAAAGGGCGCTAGCGCACGGCAGGGACCACACCAAGGAGCCCAGAAGTCGACGAAGACGGGGATGTCCTTGATGGCCTTAATTTCATCGTCAAAATTCGCATCGGTTAGTTCGAGGATGGATTCGCTCATGGGAAAAATCCTTTCTAGTAGTGAAAAGGGTCAATATCCGCTTTTTTTGTTTTCTCAGGAAGGCTCGCACTTTTGTTTCTACACATACACCACGCCTAAAAGGGAAACGTAAGGTGTTTGGCACAAATGGGAAAAAATGCGAAAACTTCAGAACCTGGGCGCAATGCGAAAGCATCGCGGGCGGATGGCGTGACTATATCAAAAATCCTTGCGGCTGTGAACACTTTTTTGAATATTTTCTGAGTCCATTTTTCGAAACCAGGCGGCGGCAACCGAGCCCGAGACAATGTTCCAGAAACTAAAGATCGCTGAAGGGACGGCAACCATCGGAGAGGCCGCAAAGTGAAGTGCAGAAAGCGCCGCTCCGAGTCCCGCGTTTTGCGTTCCGACTTCAATGGCGATGCATTTACGTTTGGCTAAATCCATGCCAAATCCGAGCGCTAAGAAGTAACCCAAAAGTAGCCCTAATCCATTATGAAGAATAACAGCAACAAAGGAGATGAAAGCGGCCTGAGAAAGATTGTCGCGATTGGCAGCAACAACGACAGCGACAATCACAACAATCGTTGCAACACTAATGAGAGGAAGAATGTCACTTGCCTGATCGATTTTTTCTCCAAATAGGCTATGGATAAAAAGGCCAGCAGCAATAGGCAGAAGAACAATCCAAAGAATCGACCAAAACATCGCCATCGGATCGACGGCAATCCACTCTTGTGCAAGCCAAGCGACAACAGTGGGCGTTACGATGGGAGCAAGAAGTGTTGTGCAACTTGTAAGCGTCACAGATAGTGCCACATCGCCTTTAGCCAAATACGTTAAGACGTTACTCGATGTGCCGCCAGGGCAAGCGCCCACAAGAATGACGCCAATAGCGAGTTCCTTGGGTAAATCGAGCAAAAGGCAAATCCCGTAAGCAATCGCAGGCATCAGGCTATATTGCGCAAAGACGCCAAGAAGCACTTCTCTTGGGTGCGTTAAAACGGCGCGAAAGTCGCTTGCCTTAAGCGTTAATCCCATGCCAAACATCACAAGCCCCAACATAGGGGAAATCCACGGCGCTAGGAAAAGAAAGGACTCAGGCGAGAAGTAGGCAATAGCAGCAAAGGCAAGCATCCACAAAGGAAAGGTTTTGTTAGCAAATTGGCTAATAAATCGCAGAGTTTGCATTGCTGTGCATTGGTGCCTTGAGAAAGTCCTTCGTTGTGTGAAAAAAAGGAATCTACAGAAAAAAAGACTCACCTAAAGGGTGAGTTCTTTTGCTGCTGGCTCCCCGAGTTGGGCTCGAACCAACGACCCACGGATTAACAGTCCGTTGCTCTACCGACTGAGCTATCGGGGAATGCAGAAAGCGCAACTATATACACAATCGAGGCAATTGGCAAGAGCCAAAATGAATCGAAATTAGCGCCTCTTTTGTTTGTGTTTTTCCTGCGAATTTTTAAAAAAGACGCTAGAGGTTTCTCGTAAGTAAGGCGCTTTTGTACGAGTAGGGCGCACGGTTTTCTCTCTTTAGTGGCAAAGTGACTTCCCGCTTGGGCTAAAAGCGCATTTAAGGCGTTGGGCTGCTAGCGCAATGTCTTCTTGGCCGCAGATGGCTGAAACAACAGCAATGCCTGATGCTGGCGTATTACGTAATAGTTGCGCTTGCTTTAACCCAATTCCGCCGATTGCCACGACGGGGACCTGAGAGGCTTTTGCAATGCGAGAAAAGGCTTCAAGCCCCATTGCCTGAGCCGCATCCTTTTTCGTCGTTGTCGTCCAAACAGGTCCTGCACCGATGTAGTCGATGAGGCTGTAATCAACTCGGGAAAGCTGGCTTACCTCTGTAATGGACAATCCAATGACGGCATCCTCACCTAAGATTTCTCGCGCCTTTTTCGGACTCATATCGCTTTGTCCAACGTGAAGTCCTGTTGCACTAATTGCTTTGGCGGCAATGGCATCGTTATTGACAATGAGAGCTACACCAAGGGGATCTAAAACACATTTAAGTTTTTTCCCGCAACGGATAAGCTTTTCCGTATCCCACCCTGGGGCTCTGAGTTGAATAAGAGTGGCTCCGGCTTTGCTAGCAATCTCTGCGGTGCGAATCATCCCGTCTTCCCCACCGCAGAGCACGGGATCTAAAACAAGATAAAGCGCGAGGTTAAGCTTAGGACGAGCCATTTAATGCGCTCCGGAACTTACTGTTTCAATCGCATCCAAATAGGCTGCGCGGTAACTTGCGTAAGCCAATCCCTTGGCTTTTTCTGCAGCACGTTTACAGAGTGCACAGGCACTTGCTACAGCAATAAGGGGGTCAGGTGCATTGGCAACATACGCTGCGCAAAGAGCTGAAAGTGCGCAACCCGTTCCTACGATGCGTGAGGCACCCTTGTCGCCACCTGCGACAGAAACGGTTTCGTTTCCATCTGTGATGAAGTCGATTTCTCCTGTGACAGCGACGATGGCTCCTGTGGCTTTAGCTAGTCTTTGAGCAGCCTCGAGTGCTTCATGGCTTCCTAGGACACTATCGACGCCTTTACTTGTTTTCGCTCCGCCACTTAACGCGATGATTTCAGAGGGGTTGGCACGGATTACAGTTGGGGATTCGATCAGCAATTTCGCAATCATCGCGTCGCGCCAGAGCGTGATGCCTGCGGCAACGGGATCTAATACCCAGGGTCGTTTTGCGTAGCCTGCGGCTCTCGCAGAAAGCACCATCGCTGCAAAGTCTGTACTTGTTAGCGTCCCGACATTAATTAAAAGAGCCGAGGCAACGCGAGCAAAGTCTGGCGCTTCTTCTTTTGCGGGAATCATCGCTGGGCTTGCCCCCGCTGCGGCAAGGAGGTCTGCTGTGAAGGCAGAGGCCACAATGTTTGTTAAGCAGTGCACTAAGGGAGAGGCGGTTCTTACGCGCGAAAACTCATTTTGAGCGCACGTGTAATCGAGTTCTTTAACTGACATAGTGAGTTAGGGCATCCTTAAAAAAGAGGTTTGCGCGGATTATGAAGTGCTGTTGGCGAAAAAACAACAGGAAAAACAAGTCATTTCATTTTAGAAAGCGCGTCACTCTTTGGCTTCGTGGTTAAAATGAGGCCCTAAATCCTGAAAGAAGCCACAATTGGCGTTCTTTCTAGGATATTTTTTCCACAACACAATACGGATTTATGGCAAAAGAAGACCTAATCGAAATGGCAGGCGAAGTGCTTGAAGTGCTTCCCGATGCGCGTTATCGCGTGAAACTTGAAAACGGGCATGAACTCATCGCCTACACAAACGGCAAGATGCGTAAGCATCACATTCGCATTTTGGCTGGAGACAAGGTCTCCTTGGAACTCTCGCCCTACGACTTAACCAAAGGTCGTATTACGTTCCGTCATATCGACGGACGCGCGCCAGTGGCAGCGGCTCCTGCGCGTCGCCATTAAGACGAGTTTCCAAGTAGTCTAACGAGACTATTTGCTTTTTACGGGGTTTTGCATGATTGAGGATGATGACTTCTTCTTTTCTGAGACCAAAGCCCCTTTCGAGGAGTCGGTTCTTAGCGTATCGGCTCTTCTTTCGCGTCTACAAAATACACTCACAGCCGATTTCTCCGATGTTCATGTTCTCGGGGAAGTGCACTCATTTCATCCCTCAACTTCTGGTCACTGGTACATCGATTTAAAAGACGAAAAGAAAGAGGCGCTTATTCAGCTCTGTTTCTTTCGCAACGCTCGGCGCGCCAATAGTTATGAGCCTAAAGTCGGTGACTTAGTTGAGGTGCGCGGAAGACTCCAACTCTACGAACCTCAAGGCAAACTCTCGCTTATTGTTTTTTCTTTGCAACCTGCTGGCGAAGGTCTTCTTTACGCGAAATTTATAGCGCTAAAAACGCGTCTTGAAGCTGATGGTTACTTCGATTCCTCTCGTAAGAAACCGATTCCGCTATATCCCAAACGTGTGGGCATTATCACCAGTGAAAAAGGAGCGGCCTTAAGGGATGTGGTGAAAACGATTTCTCTACACGCACCAAATATTGCGCTTACGCTTTATCCCGTGACGGTTCAGGGCGAGGGAGCAGAAAAAGAAATCATTCGTGCGCTCAAAGTCGCCGACGACCTTCATGAGGTCGATTGCCTTTTGCTTGTCCGAGGTGGTGGGTCCCTCTCGGATTTGTGGACTTTTAATAGTGAAGAGTTGGCTTACGCTATCTCACGCACGAAATTGCCGATTATTAGTGGCGTGGGTCACGAAACCGATACAACGATTGCTGATTTTGTTGCCGATTTAAGAGCGGCCACGCCAACGGCTGCGGCGATGGCCGTGGCTTCAGGTTGGGAAAAGGGAGCGCTAACGTTCGAAGGGCTCCTAAGACGCCTTGCAACTTCAAAGGATGCCAAACTTCGTGAGTTGCAATCCAATTTACGTGTGTGTGATCAGCCAAAGCGTCTTATGAAACAACTCTTGGTGCATTTCAAAGATGAGCACGAGAGAATCCACCAAAAGTTATTAAGAGCCACAGACGACGTTTTTGAGGCTAAGAAGAATCAGCTCACACTTCTTTTGGCTCGGCTAAGAAGCGCTAAGCCTTCTTCTGGTGTTGCACAAGAGCGCTACAAGCAGTTAAGGGTGCGCTTTATTCGTGCCGCGAAAAAGGAAGTGGAAGGAAAAAGAGAGCGACTTTCTTCGCTTCTTTTGCGGTTAAAGAAACCTTCTTCAGGACAGGCTCAAGAACAACTCAAAAAGCTAAGGATGCGTCTTACGCAAGCCTCTAAGAAGAATTTTGAAGAAAAGGGAAACCGCATCAAAGAGTGTAAGACTCGTCTTGTTTGGCTTAGACCAGATACCGAGGGCAATCGTCGAGAACTCGAAGGCATTATGAATCGCGTAGAAAGCTCTTTTAAACATGGTTTTGAGAAAAAGAGTGTTTCCCTAACAGCTCTTTACGCAAGACTTCAGTCTCTTGATGTGAATCGTGTTCTTGAAAGAGGCTTTTGCCTTGTTCAAGATGAAAAAGGTCATGTTTACACAGGAATTGAACAACTAGCCGTTGGATCTGACGTTGAGATGGTTTTCTCCCAAGGTAAAGCCCTTGCTAGTGTCAAACAAATTTCTCTGAAAAAATAGTTTGCAAATTTTTTCAAGAGGTTTTAAATTTCCCCCCTTCTTTTTTCCCTGTGTTCCTATATGATGAGGTTATACGGGGGAAATCTCGCTTAAATTCTCTTTAAACGAGATTTCGGAATCGCAACATCCAGGTACATAAGGAGAATGCCCATGCCAGAGTTCGTTTTGCCGACGCTTGATTTTTCGCTTGATAGCCTCGCCCCAGCGATGAGTAAGGAAACTCTCGAATATCACTACGGTAAACATCATCAAGCCTACCTCAGCAATCTGAATGCTCTTATTAAGGGCAGCATCTTCGAAGGAAAATCACTTAAAGAAATCGTAAAAACGGCCCAAGGGACGATTTTTGATAATGCGGCTCAAGCGTTTAATCATTCTTTCTTCTGGAAGAGCCTCAAAGCCAATGGCGGTGGCGAGCCTGATGCCAAATTGATGGCTGCTATCTGCGCTCGTTGGGGTGATTTCGATACATTTAAGAGAGCCTTTACAGCTGCTGCTCTTGCTCGTATCGGAAGTGGTTGGATTTGGCTTGTCCACAAGTCTTCTGGCGCTCTCGATATTGTGACAACGTCCAATGCGGGTACACCCTTAACAGAACATATGCGTCCGCTTCTTGTTCTTGACGTTTGGGAACACGCTTACTATTTGGATTATCGCAATGCCCGCGCCAAGTACGTTGAAGCGTTCTTCGCAAGTTGCGTGAACTGGGATTTTGCTAACCGTCGTTTCAATGGCGAAACAAGCGGTTGCGATTGCTATCCGCAGTAAAAAGTCCTTTTGTTTTGACGCATTTACGTTAAGAAACTAATTGTTTTAGGCAAACTTCGTGTTTGCCTAAGCCATTTGTCGTATTCCTAGGTTAAAATTATCGTTTGCAGTAGTAGGGACCAAGTTAAAGATGCAAAAGCGCTTGATTCCTGTTTAAAAAAATAAGAAAGAATCGTTTTTGTTATTACTCTTTGGAGAGTTGAAAAATGACTATTAAAGTTGGTATTAACGGTTTTGGCCGTATCGGCCGTTTTGTGTTCCGTGCCTCTGTGGCTCGCCCTGAGCTTGGCATCGAAGTCGTTGGCATCAATGATTTGTTGCCGCCTGACTACATGGCCTACATGCTCAAGTACGACACAATGCATGGCGCCTTCAATGGCACAGTTGAAGTTGTTGACGGCCATCTCGTTGTCAACGGCAAGACCATTCGCATCACAGCCGAACGCGATCCGGCTCTCTTAAAGTGGGGCGACATTGGTGTTGACTATGTTGTTGAATCCACAGGTTTCTTCCTTAAGGATGAACTTGCTCGCAAGCACATCGAAGCGGGTGCTCGCCGCGTTGTGATGTCTGCTCCTTCTAAGGACGCCACACCGATGTTCGTCGTTGGTGTTAACGACAAGACCTACGCTGGCCAGGATATCGTTTCGAACGCTTCCTGCACAACAAACTGCTTGGCTCCTTTGGCTAAGGTCGTCAATGATGCCTTCGGTATCGAACAGGGCTTGATGACAACAGTTCACTCCACAACCGCTACACAGCGTACGGTTGATGGCCCGAGCTTGAAGGATTGGCGTGGTGGCCGTTCTGCTTCCCAGAACATCATCCCGTCTTCTACAGGTGCCGCGAAGGCCGTTGGTAAGGTCATCCCGGCCTTGAATGGCAAGTTAACGGGTATGAGCTTCCGCGTTCCGACAGCCGACGTTTCTGTCGTTGACTTGACCTGCACGCTCGTGAAGTCTGCCTCCTACGCAGATATCTGCGAAGTCATCAAGGAAGCCGTTGCTGGCCCGATGAAGGGTGTTATGGATTACACAGCCGACGCCGTTGTTTCCTCTGACTTCCTCGGCAATACACACACATCCATCTTCGATGAGAAGGCTGGTATTGCTTTGACAGATCACTTCGTGAAGCTCGTGAGCTGGTACGATAACGAAATCGGCTACTCCAACAAGGTTCTCGAACTCATCTGCTCGATGGAGAAGTCCGGCAAGTAATGCCGCGGCCTCAAGATTCATAGAATTCTGAAGTTTCGAAAGGGGCGCTTTGCGGTGCCCCTTTTTTAGACCCTCAAAAAAAACTTCTAAGACTTTAAGCGCAACTTCCATATGAAAAAACTCTTTTTCCTTGCCATTCTTGCAGCAGCGATTCCAGCTATGGCCCAAGAGGTCTATTTCGAATATAACGGGAAGTACTACCCAGCGACGTTGCTTGATAATTCGTACGCGAAGGCTCTTTTAAAGCGTGCGCCTTTAACAATGAGTTTTGAAGATCTTGGGAAAAGCGAGAGAATCTCGTATTTGAAGTACCCGCTTCCTTTAACGCGCGAAAAGTTTGACTACACGCCGAAAAAGGGCGACATCGCTTACTGGGCCCCAAGAAGAAACCTCACGGTCTTTTTAACGGAACCGACATACAAGGCGCAATTGGTTCCCATTGGGCACGTTCCAGAGGAAACGCTTGAGATGATTCGCACCTCTCAAAGTTGGTTAATGACTCTGGTGCGTGAGGCCAAGTAACTGCTCACGCATTTAAGAATTCCTAGTCAAAAAGAAGGGGACCCGCCGATTGGAGAGTCCCCTAAATTTAATGCGTAGCCGATGCTTTACTTCGCAGCCGCTAGCGCTGAATTAAGATCTGTGAAGACCTTATCTGCGCCAACCTTCTCGCGCAAATCCACGAGGTTCTGATTGGGTTTAGCCACGATGTAGACTGTGGCTCCCGCATCGTGCTTAATACCGATTTCATCTTCGAAGGCATAGACGCCAGAGATATCGGCAAAGTCGCAGTGCGTTAAATCAAGAATGTACTTGTTGGCTTTCAAAGCGGAGAACTGTGCGGCCAAGTCGTAGCTTGAACCAAAGTAAAAACCACCGACGACTGTGCACACGCTAACGCCGTCTTCTTCAGTAACATCAAGATGTGTGCGGCGATTGACCTGGTAGATAAGAGTCAAACTTGCGAGCACAACACCGACGCCAACCGCGAAGATCAGATCAACGAAGACCGTCAGTAAGAAGACGACAATCATCACGAAGATGTCGTTTCTCGGGCAAATCTTCACTTCTTTGAGCATGCGGTAGTCAAGAATGTTGATACCGACAGAGATGAGAATGCCTGCTAAGACGCTCAAAGGCACGTAACAGACAACGCTATAAAGGCTTACCAAAACAGCGACAAGGAATAAGGAACTCACAACGCCAGAAAGGCGCCCTGTGCCACCGAGCTTAATGTTTGTCACAGTACGCATCGTCGCACCAGCACCGACGTTACCGCACACAAAGCCGCAAAGCGCATTGCCAATGCCTTGGCCGATTAATTCGCGGTTGCTATCGTGCTTGGTCTTTGTCATCGAGTCAGCAACAAGAGAAGTCAATAGTGAGTCAATGCAACCTAAGACTGCGAGCACAAAGCCATAGGTAAGAATTGTCGCGAGGTGCTCCATCTCAAAGTGGGGCATATGAAGGGGAGGAAGTCCAGAGGGCACCTCGCCAATCATCGGAACGTTTAATCCCATGCAGTAGCTTACGGCTGTGAGAATGATCAAAGCCAAAAGGGGAGCAGGGATAATTGCATTAATCTTCTTTGGCGTAAGATAAATAATCGCAAGAGCGATTACGCCAAGAACGGCACTTGCCCAGTTAATATCCAGAGTGCCAAGGATGAAGATGCCATCAACAGGTCCCTTGGGATTTGGCCCGCCAAGCAAGGGCGAGAGCTGCAAGAGAACAATAATCACGCCGACACCGCTCATGAACCCAGAGATCACTGAGTAGGGGATGTAGCGGATAAATTTCCCAAGGCGTAAGACACCAAAGAGAATCTGCAAAAGTCCTGCGACCATGAAGACGCAAGCAATCATTTGTAGATTACCATTGAGCGCCACAACAACACTTGCAGTGACAACGGTCATGGGGCCCGTGGGGCCAGAAATCTGTGTTTTTGTGCCACCAAAAATAGCGGCGAAGAAGCTCAAACAAATCGCACCGTACATGCCGGCTGCCGCGCCAAGACCCGATGCGATACCGAAAGCAAGACATAACGGAAGAGCGACAACACCAGCGGTCAAGCCGCCTGTGATATTGCCTTTCACATTTTGTGTGTACTCGCTGAGTTCACTTGCGATATTCATTTTTAAATCAGTCCTCAGAGTGTCGCGGAACAAAACGTCCGTCTAAATAAAAAATATGATTGTACGCTGCTATGGTTTTGATAGACAATAAGTATTAGACGAAACTGCGGGAAACACGAATGTTGGGTGTGTCAAAAGCCACAATCAAAGATTAAGTGGCTTAAACCAACCAAATCGGGCAGAACTGCGAAGTGGTTCTGAGAAAAGAGCTTTAACGGCCTCTTCGTAGTCAGAAATGGTGCGTGCCTTGTAAATGCGTTTTAAGTCTTTATCTGTGGCGCCATCGAAAAGATTGGAAAGTAAGAACCAGTATTCTTTCATTCGCATCATGGCGTTTTTGGAACTGCCCCAAAGGAGAGCGTGTTCTTCAAAAAGAGCCGTTGTGAAGTCATGAAGTTCTGTTAGGCTCGCGGGGTTCCCGCCGCGCGCTTTCCGAAAAAGAGCGGGATCTGCGACAAGGGCCCGCCCAACCATCACTTGAGAAAGAGTTGGAAAGCGCTTTTCTATTTCAAAGAGCTCTTTCGTTGTGACGATATCGCCGTTATAGCCAACGGGCATCGTAAGCGAGGGAAGTGCTTTTTCAAACGCAGTGATGCGCGCTTTTCCGCGATAGAGATCAGTCTTTACTCGCGCATGAACGGTAAGACACTTTATCGGAAAAGCGTTAAAGATCTCTTTAAGAAGTTCAAACTCTTCGGGGTCGCTCCAGCCTAAACGCGTTTTCACACTAATGGGGATGGGAAGATTCGCATCAAAGATTTCTTTTAAAAATACCTCAAGAGCATTTCTCTCGCGAAGAAACCCCGCGCCTTTACCTTTGGCTACAACAGTTCCCGCTGGGCACCCGAGGTTAAGATTCACTTCGTCGTAACCGATGTCGGCTAAAGCGCGAGCTGCCCAAATAAAGTCTTCTGCTCGTCGCGTTAATAGTTGAGGAATCGCGTGAATTCCTGCATTGGCATCTAGCGCTAATTCCCGAAGTTGCCGCTCGGTAAAGCGCGGCTCACGCGTGGGTGTGACAAAAGCGATGTAGTAGCGATCAACGCCACCAAAAAATTGCGCATGAAGCCGTCGGAAGATTGCACTTCCAAGGCTTTCCATCGGAGCAAAGTCTAGTGTAGCCATCGCTAGAAACCGTTACTTTGCTTTTTCCTCATCGCTCCACTCAGCGTACGGGTGGAGTGCTAAAGAAACGTTGTAGTAGCGGGCGTCTTCAGAAACTTCTTTTCCAACCCAAGAGGGTTTTTCAAAAGTTTCGTCTTCGCTTTGGAGTTCAATTTCAGCGACAACGAGGCCGGCGTTTTTTCCGAAGAACTCATCGACTTCCCAGATCTTTCCTTTAAAGGGTATTTTGCTGCGATTCTTTTCAATGAGTTTTTTGGGGTCTGTTAAGGCTAAAAGCTCTTTGGCATCTTTAAGAGGAATCGAATACTCGTACTCGGGTCGAACAATCCCCGTTGGGCGAGCTTTAATCGTTAAGCGTGCCTCGGAGCCCTCAATACGAACACGGATAACGGAGGTTTCATCTGAATGCAAATACCCCTGGCAGTAGGGGATTGCTACGCCAAGACCACGCCATGCATCACTTGTGACAAGAAACTTACGCTCGATTTCTTTAGCCATGTTGTCCTTACGATAAAAAGACGGCGGGAATTTCGTCTCCGCCGTCTTGAAACATTACGCGTCTAAAAGCCTCGCAAAGATTATGAGAGGCTTTTAGATATGCCCATTAAAGCTTCGGGCCACTCTTTTCGAGCTCTGCGCACTTGGCGTTGGCTGTGAACTTCTTGAAGTTCTTCTGGAACGCCGCTGTTAATGTGCGAGCCTTTTCATCCCACTGAGAGACTTCAGCGTAGGTGTTGCGCGGATCAAGAATCTTGGTTTCGCAACCCGGAAGTTCTGTCGGAACCTTGAGGTTGAAGTAGGGGATTGTTGTGGTTTCGGCCTTGTTGATCGAACCATCGAGGATCGCGTCGATAATCGCGCGGGTATCCTTAATGGAGATGCGCTTGCCGGTGCCGTTCCAGCCCGTGTTAACGAGGTAGACCTTGGCGCCGACCATGTTGATCTTGCGAACGAGTTCTTCAGCGTACTTCACAGGGTGCAAAGAAAGGAAGGCAGCACCGAAGCAAGCAGAGAATGTCGGGGTCGGTTCGGTAATGCCACGTTCTGTACCAGCAACCTTGGCTGTAAAGCCAGAGAGGAAGTAGTACTGAGCCTGATCATTGTCGAGAATCGAAACCGGGGGCAACACACCGTAGGCGTCGGCTGTAAGGAAGATCACTTGCTTGGCATGTGGTCCCTTGCTCACGGGCTTGACGATGTTGTTGATGTGATAAATCGGGTAAGAAACACGTGTGTTTTCCGTGGCGCTACGGTCATGGAAATCAGGTGTGCCGTCTTCCTTCACAATCACGTTTTCAAGCAAAGCGTCGCGACGGATGGCGTTATAGATGTCAGCTTCGGCATCCTTATTAAGATCGATCACCTTCGCGTAGCAGCCGCCTTCGTAGTTAAAGACGCCTTCATCGTCCCAGCCGTGTTCATCGTCACCGATGAGTAAGCGCTTCGGATCAGCGGAAAGCGTTGTCTTACCCGTGCCAGAAAGGCCAAAGAAGATTGCTGTGTTCTGGCCGTTCTTGTCGGTGTTGGCCGAGCAGTGCATCGAAGCGATGCCGCGCAACGGGTTAAAGTAGTTCATGATTGAGAACATGCCCTTCTTCATTTCGCCGCCGTACCAGGTGTTCAAAATCACCTGTTCGTTTGTCGCGAGATTGAAGACAACAGCGGTTTCGCTGTTAAGGCCGAGTTCTTTGTAGTTTGTGACCTTGGCTTTGGAAGCGGTGTAGACGACGAAGTCGGGCTTACCAAAGTTGGCGAGTTCATCTTCTGTCGGGCGGATGAACATGTTGCGAACGAAGTGAGCCTGCCAAGCAACAGTCATAATAAAGCGCACCTTAAGACGTGTGGCTTCATTGGCGCCGCAGAAAGCGTCGACAACGAAGAGACGCTTGTTAGAAAGTTCCTTCACAGCGAGCTCTTTAACGGCATTCCATGTGGCTTCTGTCACAGGCTTGTTGTCGTTCTTGTATTCGTCGCTTGTCCACCAAACGGTATCCTTGGAAGCGTCGTTCTTGACGAAGAACTTATCCTTCGGAGAACGGCCTGTGTAAACACCAGTCATCACGTTGACGGCGCCAAGGTTTGTGACTTTACCGACTTCATAGCCCTCGAGGCCGGGTTTTGTTTCTTCGGCAAAGAGGGTGGCGTAATCGGGGTTGTAGAGGATTTCCGTTGTACCGGTAATCCCATATTGGGTCAGGTCAATTTTTGTCATATTTTTATAAATTAAAGTAGTAGTAAAGTATTAAATCCCGGCTCTGTTTGGCGGCAATAAAACACCTCGCCGCTTTCCCGGGGCTCCATTAAGAAACCAACGCATTTTAATGCGAAAGTGGGGTTTTGTTTTAAAGAAATTGGAAAAAAACCGTAAAAAATTTGTGAGATGGGGCTTAGGAGCGTTGTTTTAATTAAGCTTTGTTTTCACACAAATTTTTTGTAACTTTTTTCGTTTTCCGCTAGGGTTTTCCCGCAAACTCGCATAAGGCCTTTATGGGGCAATGCTCGCAGTCAGGATTTCTTGCCTTGCAGCAGTACCTGCCGTGAAGCAAAAGATAGTGATGCGCGTTTTGTAAAAACTCAGGAGGCGTTACCTTTAAAAGGCGGTTCATCACCTCAATTGGGGTCTTTCCAGGAGCAAGCCCTGTGCGATTAGCCACCCGAAAAACGTGAGTGTCCACTGGGATTGTTGGGTGCCCGAAAGCGACATTTAAAACGACATTCGCGGTTTTTGCTCCAACGCCAGGAAGCGTAGTAAGCGCCTCGAAATCCTCAGGAACAATACCGTTAAAGTTTTGAAGCAATGCTTCAGAGGCGGCAATGATGTGGCGCGCCTTATTGTGATAAAGACCAATGGTTTGGATATAAGGTTCGAGCCCAGCAATACCTAATTTCACAATGGCTTCGGGGGTATTCGCGACAGGAAAGAGTTTTTCTGTGGCACGATTAACGCCCTTGTCGGTCGATTGCGCAGAAAGAATCACAGCGACAAGTAACTCAAAAGGCGTCGTAAAGTTCAATTCGCTTTTGGGCGACTTGTTTTCTTCTGCAAGGAGCGCATAGAGTTTGTAGCGTTGGGCTTTATTCATGGGCGGCAGTTTTATCTTTTAATCGAGCCAAAACGCTCTTAATTAATTCAGACTTATTGAGTGCTGCCTTTTCTAGGCGTTTTGTTTCTTCGTCTTTTTCTTTTTTCACGCGAGAAAGCGTTGCCTTGTAAGCGGCTTTCGCTTTTTGTGCGTCCTCAAGCGTCCATTCGCGCCCAGGTTCAAAAAGGTCAATCGCGTCAACTGGGCAGGCTCTGATGCATAAGGCGCATCCCGTGCAGCCGTCTTCAATCACAGCAAAGAGGTGTTTGGGTAACCCAGTAATCGCTGAAACTGGGCAAGCATTGGCACAAATGCGGCACCCGATACAACGGTCTGGATTAATGCGCGCGAGCGCCAAAGGCATCTCTTTACCGTATTCGGGGTCAAGGGCGATGGGTTCGACTTTAAGAAGGCTAGCAATGCGGCGAATTGTTTTTTCGCCGCCTGTGGCACAGCGATTGATAGGAGCTTTACCTAAAAAGATGGCTTTAGCGTATTCGGCACAACCATCAAAGCCGCATTGACGGCACTGCGTCTGCGGTAAAAGATTGGCGATATCGTCGGATAGATCTTTCATGCGTAGCGCGCAAAGCGTTAAGCCTAACGCTTTAAGAATTTAATTTTCCCTTTCATGCCACGCCACTGATCGGCATCATCGGGCGCAGGCTTACGGCGTGTAATCGAAGGCCACTGTTGTGCGAGTTCTGCGTTTAAGGCAATGAATTCCTGTTGATCAGCGGGAACGTCTTCTTCGGCGTAAATGGCCGCCTCTGGGCACTCAGGGATGCACACGGCGCAGTCAATACACTCATTGGGATCGATCACGAGGAAATTCGGACCCTCGCGAAAGCAATCGACTGGGCAAACGTCTACGCAATCCGTTCTCTTGCAACCGATACAGGCTTCGCAAACGACATGTGGCATAAGGACTCCTTCACTTCAGAAATAGCTGTTTTGTTTTTACGGGCGCAAGTTTATAGCGATTTCAAAAAATCGTATCGGCAAAAGGTAAGTTTCGGCCGCGTCTTAGTTGCATCGAGCGTCTTTATGAGAACGCGACTCCATTGTTTTTGATCGAGCATCGGAAAGAAGGCGTCGGCATCAGGGGCCGCATCGATTTCTGTAATCCAGGCACTTGAAATAAGGTTCTTTTCAAGCGCTTGGGCATAAAGATTTGCTCCCCCAATAATAAAAGCTAGGGGCGCCTCAGCGACAAGTGTCAAGGCCTCTTCAATTGAACTAGCAACAAGGATTCCAGGGGCTTTAAACGACGCATCGCGAGTTAACACGATGTTGGTTCTTCCAGGAAGCGCGCGACCGATGGACTCATAAGTGCGACGCCCCATGATAACGGGAGAACCCATCGTCGTTTCTTTAAAGTGCTTTAAATCCTCAGGTAAATGCCAAGGCATTTTCCCTTTGAGGCCAATAGCGCCGTTTTTCCCACGGGCAACAATCAAATCAAGACGAGTCATAGCTTAAACGGCAATTGGAGCCTTAATGGTGGGATGGGGGTCGTAGCCCACAATTTCAAAGTCTTCAAATTTGTAATCAAAAATCGAAGGTGGACGACGCGCAATCACGAGTTTCGGATACGGACGCGGCTCACGAGAAAGCTGCAACTTCACTTGTTCAAAGTGATTGTTGTAGATGTGGCAGTCGCCGCCAGTCCAGACGAAATCCCCAGGCGTCAAATCGCACTGCTGCGCAACCATGTAGGTCAACAGTGAGTAGCTTGCGATATTAAAGGGCACTCCTAAAAAGATATCGCATGAACGCTGATAGAGCTGGCAAGAGAGCTTTCCGTGATTGACATAAAACTGGAATAAGCAGTGGCAGGGAGGTAGCGCCATCTTCTCAATTTCACCCACATTCCACGAGCACACAATTAAACGACGAGAATCGGGATTGGTTTTAATCTGGTTGATGACATTGGTAATCTGATCAATGTGGCGTCCATCGGCAGCAGGCCAACTTCTCCACTGCACGCCGTAGACGGGGCCTAAGTCACCGTTTTCATCGGCCCACTCATCCCAAATTGTGACTTTATTGTCGTGTAAGTAGCCAATATTTCCTGAGCCCGAGAGAAACCACAGCAGCTCATGAATAATCGAGCGTAAGTGCAGTTTCTTTGTTGTCACAAGCGGGAAGCTCTCTGAGATGTCAAAGCGCATCTGATAACCAAATAGCGAGCGCGTTCCAACGCCCGTGCGATCGGACTTATCGGTCCCTTTTTCGTATACCGTCCTTAGGAAGGTTTCGTATTGGTCGTACATAGTGTGCTCCAGAAAATTTTTCTAGATTTTAGCCCATCGGTTTCAGAGAAAACGACAAAATTTTGGCGCCTTTAAATTAGCGCCAAAACTCTTCTTACTCTTCGCTTTTTTCCTTAAAGCTCCTTAAGCGGCAGGAAGATTTTTCAGCAATCGGAAAAAGAGAATCGTCAAGTGATAGTAAACCGGAGCCGAGAAAATCAAGGGTGCAAAGCGCTCTAAGCTACCGCGCCCGATGTAAAGCTCACCTTCCCAACTCTTGGAACCCAAGCTTCGCTTAATCGTACTAATCACAATGTCTCCCATCACGCAGGATAGGACAATTGCAAAGGAGTAAAGAGCGACCTGATAAAAGCGAAATGGGGTAAGCCAAAAGAGCGCAAGGCCTACAAGGAAGGCACACAAGCACCCGACTGTAATTCCCTTTACGGTCTTATGCGGGTTCATTCTGAGGCTCTTACCACCGAGTGCGGAACTAGCGAGAACCGAAAAGAGGTCAGCGCAGAACGTCACTAAGAGGTAAAAAAGAAGCATCAGGGCGCCTGAGGAGTTGTAGCGTTCAAAACGTGCGAAATCTAGTGTCGCAATCGCAGGGGCGTGGCTAACACAGAAGACGCAAATCATCAGTCCCCACTGCACCTTTGCCACACGCTCTAAGAATCGGTCGGAGTCATTTCCGATGGCCGCTACGCACGGCAACAGTAAGAAGATGTAGACCGGAATTAGGAGCGTGAAGTAAGGCATTAAGTTGTAGTACACAAGAGCGTACTGCGCCGGAATCACAAGGTAAAAGGCAATCACCAATACCCAATGATCGCATGGCCGAATTGGTGTTAGGGCAATGAATTCACGCAAAAGGAAAAACGAAAGAATCGCAAAAATTATGACGAGCATCGTTTGTCCGAAACCCCAGGCGACGGTGAAGATGATGACAAGCCACCAGCCCATGCGTACGCGTGAGTTGACAATCGCCAAGCGAAATGTTTGTTCAGGAGTTTTTGCGCGTCCTGCGGCCCATAAGCCATAAATTGTTGCCGCAGCCATTAAAACGATAAGGGCGGTAAGCAGTATGAGATAGGCCTGCTGCAGGTCAATACCAAGTCGCATCATAGGGCCACCTTCGCTAAATCAATCACAGCTTCACGTGCGCGGGTTAAGAATTCGGTCTTAGGATCGGAGGCACTGTGTTCAAGAGGTGCTCCAAAGTGCACAGAGCACACGGTAGGCACTGGGATATACGTTCCCTTCGGGAGCGCACGATGTAAGTTTTCGATGTAAACGGGAATGAGCTCCACATCGGGAAACGACCTCATAAGTCTCCAAAGGCCGCTTTTAAATTCGCTCGGAAGCTCTTGCGGACGCCGTGTTCCTTCGGGAAAGATAATTAAGGAGTCCCCTGCCTTAAGCGCCTCTTTTAAGGGAGCTAAGGGATCGACTCGTTCTTCGTGTTTGCGATCGACCAAGACGACATTGAGCTCTTTCATCGCTAAACGGCGACGAAAGAGGCCTTTTGTCCAATAGTCTCTTGCTGCAACGGGTCGCGTTGTCGAACGCAGTGCGCCAGGCAACGATGACCAAATCACAATCGTATCCAAGTGACTGGTGTGATTGGCAAAGTAAATGCGCTGCTTACGAGTCGGAGATGAACCATGCCATTGTGGATAGGCGCCAACCAAAAGGCGCGTAGCCCACACGATGGGTGTCATCAGGTGAAATTGAATCACAGTGTTTCTCCAAGGCGTCCTTGAGAATGGCAAGTATTATATCGGCCGATTCCTAGGGCGCATCCGTATTTTTTGTTTCTGAAAGGCCTTCGTTCTTAAGAACTTTGCTGATAACGGGTTCATCAAAAGAGCCTGTTATGGTGTATTCGGTTGTCAATATGTAATTTAAGGGCTTACTTAAAAGCCACTGCCCAACATAAGCGCCAATTCCAACAATCGGATTAATAATCGCAATCGGCAAAGAGGCAGCTCCCGCATCAATGTTGGGAACGACACGCGCTTTGGCATTGAGTTTGGAGTTGGCGATATCGGCCAATCCAGAAAGCGTAATCGAGGCTTTGGTGCCTGTGAGCTCAATTTTTTCACTTGAGAGAATGCCATCGGCAATAAGCATGTCGCCCGTGAGTGAATCAAAGGTGAAATTCGTTTGCGTTGAATCAAAGAAGTCAAGCGTCAAATTCTTGATAAGCGACTGAAGCGAGACAAGAGAGAGGAAGGCGCCTCCGACACCCATATCGGCTTGCTCGAGAGAACCACGCTTCATATCGATGCGGGCATTGCCCTGTAGGGTTGAAAGCTCTGGGTCCCAAGGAGAGCCCTTCCAAAGTAGGGAGGCACGAATCGAGCCCGAGCCTTTACCGAGAATGCCTTCTTTTCCAAGTCTCTTTAAGAATTCTCCGCCATCTGTTAGATCTAGCGTTGCCGAAAGACTTGTCATGTCATCTGCGGACCACTCGCCTTTGGCGGTAAGCGTCGCATCGGGATTTGTGAGGCGTAGCGAATCAATACGCCAGGAAACACCGTTTTGGGTTCGTGGAGTTGAAGCCTGTAGGCTAAGGGCTCCGAGGTTGGCATCCTTATAGGCGAGGTCTTTGACTTCCAAAACTAATGAGGGCATCGATGCTTTGAAGCTTTCTGTTTTAGCCGATTCTCTAAAGGTATCTTCAAACGATTGCGTTGCGTGATAGCGAGAGAAGTTACCTATCACGTGTCCGTTTGGTCCTCGAGCAAAGTCCCAAGTTAAAAGGCCCGTAGCTTCTTTACTGTCGATTGAGATGGACCAGGTTTCTTTCCCATGCCACTTGGCTCGACCCATAAGATTTGTTAAATGAATTTCATCGTAAGAGAAATTCTTTGTTTTGTAGCGAACCTCTTGTAAGGGTAGAGCCTTATGCTGCGAGGCTGTCTTGGTATCGGTTCTACTTGCAGAAATAAATTGCGAAATAATCGAATCCCATTTTCTAAAGTTCACCTCTTTAGCATCAATATCCAAAACAAGCCCTGTGTTTGGAAGTCCTGCTTTCTTTCCGATTCCAATCCCTCCAAGAGAAGGAAGTCCCGAGTCGTTTTCCTCAAACTGCATAATGAGGTCAGCGATGTTGGCGGCGGTAAATTTCATCAAGCGCGCACTCTTACCGCGTATTTCTACGGCTTCGCTTGAGAAGGTTGTGAGCCACGAATCCTCTTCTTTCTTAGAAAGAGGCGCTGGGTAATTACTCTTAATGCCAACAAGATTCGATAGCGCCGTTATAGAAACCGCTTTCCCTTTTGGGATGCGAATATCAACAGCGACAGAGCTTTCTCCTTCAAGCCGAGAAAGAATCGAGCGCATTAAAGGCGTGTCAATAAAGAAGTCAATTCTCTTAGGCGAGAACTTTCCAGCCGTACTAATGCGGATTGTTCCATCGGCGTCTGTAAGAACATGTGTGCTTATGTTCGTTCCAAGAGCTTGAGCCGTCAGGGAATCAGCGCTTGCGCCAGATTCTGTGAATGTGAGCTTTCCTGTGAGATCAGTTAGCGGTGGCACAGGATAGGCCATCGTGAGAGCATTTTTCTCGAATGTAAGATTTCCGAGTACTTTGTTTTTTGCGGTGCTCTCTCCCAATGGAATCACGAGACTTAAATCGAGAGCGGCATTACCTTCTGCTTTCGCCCCATGAAAGGCGCCTGAAAGCATCGCGCCCACAGGACTTTTCTCGAGGTACTCACTCATAAGAGAAAGAGGAGCGGTCACAGTGCCATCGATTGTTAGATGCGTATCGCTAGCTCCCATCTGCGGGATAACAGCGCGAACTTTTTTTGCTGTAGCACCAAGCGTTGTTGCCGTATCGGCAAGAATCTCCATCGCCGACCCTTCAAAGCGTAGTGTCCCTGCGATTTGGCTTACCACTGGCCAAGTGTGGCCCGTTTTCCACTTCCCATCGGCAGGGCGCTCATCAAGAGGTGCAAAGTCCAATAGGCCATCAGTGAGTTTTCCTGTGGCAAGGAAATGGGCTTTTTTCGTATCGGCCTTGTGCCACGGGAAATCCACCAAGGGCCCTTGAACGACATAATGACCTTCGCGAGCCACGCCTCCCCGTAAGGCACCTTCTAACCAATGACGCGTTTCTTCAGAAACCGTTTTCGGAATGTAGCGCCAAGCACTTGTCGCTTTGAGTTCACGAATCTCACCTTCAAGGTCAGCAGTTCCTGCTACGCCGCCAGAAGAATTCCACGAGCCTTTGAGTGTGAGAGAAAGATCTTTGTTGATGATAGTAAAGTCAGAAAATTCCACCGTAAGAGGCACTTTTCCCGTTGCCGCTTTCCAGCTGACTTTTCCTTCAAGTGTCGTAAAGGGAATCGTTTCCTTTTCAAAGACGCCAGGGAAGGTAAGCGAGGCAACGCTATCTATGTCAAGGCTTCCATACGTGGGGGTAATTTCAAGACTTCCCGTAAGAGCTTTCGCTCCAGGAATTCCAACGGCATCTTCTTTTGCTTGCGAGAGGATTGAAAAGTTTTCAAAGTCCGTTTTAAGTGCCCATTTCGTTGGCGCTTTCACTTCGCCTTCCCAGGTTGCTGTGAAAGCAGCAATTGTTCCTGTTGGGGAGAAACGCTCGATTTCCGATTGAAGTTCTTCGCTAAGAAGCCCGTATTCTTTTAATAGATGACGAGCCGTCTTTAAATTGAGGTTTTTGAGCGTAACAGTCGCTTCTTTTGTTGTCTTATCGCGATTGAGCGTTGCCTTCAATGTTCCAGCTAGAGACTTAAGCTTCGTAGCTTTCTCGCTTTCAAGAGCAAAGTGATCGACAGAAACATCAAGGAGAGTTTCGCTTAATGTTCCCTTGGCTTGTAGCTCAAGACGTTTTGCCGCAAAAGACTTCATGTCTTTCAAAGGTAACGTCGCGACATCTTTCAAGACCACATCTGTTTGAAGAGAACTTAATGCGCCCTTTTCAAAAGAAGCCCATACATTGCCTGTGGCAACGCCTTGACCGATGTTACCTAACCACGGTTCTACTTCACCCAAATCAATGCCATCAAGATGCGTGTACAAAGACCAATACCACTCGCGCCACTCGGTTGTGTGCTTACCAAAGGGGCGCCGCAGCTTGGCTCTTATGTCAATTTTTTTTCCAAGAGCCTTGGCTTGTAAGCCAAATTCCCAATCTCTTAGGTGATTTGCGAATGTCGCATTAAAGTCGCTTACTTCAAGTGTGTGTTCGATTTCACTGCGTTTATCAATATAAAGAACGTGACCCTGAGTGATATCGAGGCGGCCTTGATCGAGAAGAAAATCAAGCCACGCGCCATCGCGCCGATTTTCGCTATCTTTGGCTGTGTCGATTTCGTAGCCTGCGACAGAAAACTGCGTCTCAGAAAGCCGCGTCACCTCCAAAGAGGGACCAATGATTTCGAGCGACTTAAATTGTGGTTTTCCTAGGAGGCTTCCCCAATAAAAGGAAGCGTTTACGCTCGGTAGAGTAAGACTCTTATCTGTCCCTGGCTTTTTGATTGTGACTTCTTTTAAGGTAAGCCGTGGCCAAAGACGCTCCCAGCTTGGCACCATTTGCGAGATACGCACTTCAGCATTCCAGGCTTTGGAAATCGCGTTTTCGATTGCATCGTTATACGTGTCAATCTTTGGAAAGATGACAAAGCGCGTAAATAAAATGAGACTTGCAAGGACGAAAACAGAGGTTGCAACGACCCAAAAGGCGGCAACTAAAGCCAAACGAAGTCTTGGCTTTAAGCTAAGAGCATCTTCGAGCTTTGTCCAACACGATAAAAAGCAACCGGGATTATTCAAAATAAATCCAACTTCTCTTTCAGTTTTTTTCTTGAGCGAGCAACAGAGCCCGAGACACCTTCGTAGCGTTTCGGGTACTATTAGCGAGCACTCTAGCACAGGAAAAGCATCAAAAGAGGTCCTATGTGTAAGCGTCTTACTGTAAGCGAAATCCCATCATTTTCGTCTTTTGTCCAAAGGACAGCGCAGGCTATTGCTCTAGAAGGAAACGAAGAGTTTTCTCGCGTTCTTGAGCGTTACAGCAAGAAACAATTTACGTACGATGATTTTGCGGCAACGCTCGAAGAAGCCTCAAGAAGTGAGGATCTTGCTCGGGCAATGCGCCGCTTAAGACGAGACGTACTTTTAAGCCTTGCCTTAGAGGATATTTCTGGTGCGATTGACTACGAGACTGTCGTTTCAACGATGAGCGATCTAGCCGAAGTCACAATCGAAAAAAGCGTTCGCATTGCAAGTTACGAAGAAGCTAAACGCTACGGAATTCCCCATAGTGAAGAAGGTGTTCCTCAGGACCTTTTTGTGCTTGCGATGGGTAAGCTCGGAGGCCGAGAACTCAATGTGAGTTCCGATATTGATCTTGTGTTTCTTTACGACGAGGCCGGGGTAACGCAAGGCGCAACCTCTATTGGCAACCATGAGTTCTTTGAGCGCGTCGCACGGCGCGTCATAGCGCTTTTAAACCGCATTGAGGCTGAAGGCTTTGTCTTTCGCGTCGATACGCGCTTAAGGCCTTTTGGCGAGAGTGGCCCGATTGTTGTTAGTAGCGCCATGCTCGAGGACTATCTTTATAGAGAAGGTCGAGACTGGGAGCGATTTGCATGGCTTAAGGCCCGTATTGTCAGCGCCCCTGTTTTTATGAGCGAATGTCAATTTAAAAGCGCCTCAGAAACATTGCGAGCCTTAGTTGAACCATTTGTCTATCGTAAGTATGTGGATTTTGGTGTCTTAGGCTCGCTCAGTCGTGTGCACGAGATGATTCGCACAGAAACAAGACGCCGTGAGCTAAACCAACAAAAAGGCGTTCACGTGAAGTTGGGGCGTGGCGGCATTCGAGAAATTGAATTTATTGTCCAGACCTTCCAAGTAATGCGCGGGGGAAGAAACCCTGCACTTCGAGGCGCGAAGACACTTGAAAAATTAAAGGCAGTAGGAGAGGCTCGTTGCCTAAGCGAAGATGTGGTTAAAAGATTAAGCGAAAGCTATGTCTTTTTACGCAACCTCGAACACGCCTTGCAGTACGTCGATGATAAGCAGACGCACTTTCTTTCAAACGAAGCGAAGACGCAAGAGAGAATTGCGGCCATGTTGGGAACCGATTCTTACGCATTAGAAAAACGGCTCGAAGAAACGCGCGACTTTGTTTCAAGTACGTTTGATGCGATTTTTAAAACGGCAAGCGCCACGAAAGAAAAAGAAGGCTGGCCCATTGGCTGGCGCTTAGGAGACGAAGCGGCAAAAACGGCACTGGCTGGAAAGCTAACAGAGCTTAAGTTTTCGAAGGCAGAAGAGCTTTCCTCTCGGATTTGCGGACTACTTACCTCAAGAGCGATTGCAAGCCAAAGTGAAAAACGCGATCAACTCGCGGTTCTCTTGATGTATCTTGCGGAAAACGCGAGGAGTTGGGCCGCAAAAGAAGGTAGTGAGACCCTAAGCGATAGTCTTTTGGAGCGCTTTTTAAATCTACTTGAAGTCATCTCTGGGCGTACGACGTATCTCGCACTTTTAAATCGCTACCCGACAGTTGCGGAAAAAGTCGCACGACTTTTACTTTCAAGTCGTTGGGCTTCGGACTTTCTTTGCGAACACCCGATTTTATTGGATGAATTGGTTGACGCACGAAACGCCAAAGACCTCGATTTAAGTTCGAGGTTTGCTCAGCGCTGGGAAGCTGAGACAAAAGAAAAGCTCTGCAATTTTTCTGGCGACGTTGAGGCGATGCTCAATATCTTAAGAGACGCAACGCATGCGGCAACCTTTCAATTGCTGATGGCCGATTTAGAGGGACGCTTTACAGTCGAGGCCCTTGCCGATCGCTTATCGGAATTAGCTGATGCGGTTTTAAGACTTGTGCTCGAATTTACGTGGAAAATCACGCCTTCGCACCACAGGGAAGCGCCGCGCTTTGCCATCATTGGCTTTGGAAAACTTGGTGGCAAAGAACTCTCCTACGAAAGCGATTTAGATCTTGTTTTCCTCTATGAGGATGATGCGCCTGAAGCCTCAGAGGTCTACGCCCGATTGGCAAGGCGCGTGATTAGTTGGCTTACCGTGCAGACGAGTTCTGGAAAACTCTACGCAGTCGATACTCGCTTGAGGCCCGAAGGCGAAGACGGTCTTTTGGTTTCAAGCTTTGCGCACTTTAAAGAGTACGAAGAAAATAAAGAAAAAGGCGCTTGGATTTGGGAGCATCAGGCGCTAACGCGAGCGAGGTTTTGCGCGGGAGACGCCTCTCTTGGTGAGCGCTTTGAAGCCGAGCGCAACTTTGTCTTAGGGCAAAAGAGAGACTTTGCGGCTGTGCGCGATGCCGTTATCGCGATGCGAGAGAAAATATTAAAGACGCATCGCAATAGTTCCGATCTTTTTGACTTAAAGCGAGATCGGGGCGGCATGGTTGATGTGGAGTTTGCTGTGCAAACTCTTGTCCTTACGAAAGCAGCAGAATATCCTGAGCTTTTAAAAAATCTAGGCAATTCCGCTCTCTTATCTTTGGCTTCTGACTTGGGGCTTATTGATAAGACACTTGCGAATGCGGCAATCGCCGCCTACCGTAGTTATCGCAACATTCAAAGGCGCGTTCGCCTTGAATTCGGTAGCGACGCGCCCGTGCGAGTGCCCGTTGACTCTTTAGCCAAAGAAAGAGAAGCAGTCTTTGCGCTTTGGAAAGCGGTTCTCGGTACAGAAAAACCGCTTAGCTAAAGCCTTATAGGGGATCTGTGAGTCCCGTGTGACGCATCAGGGCATCAATCTTCGGGGCCCTACCACGGAATGCTTTGAAATTGTCGATTGCGTCTCGCGTGCCACCTGTGGCAAGCACTTCGTTAAGCCAGCGCTTGGCTGTGGCTTTATCAAAGAGCCCGTTTTCTTCAAAGGCAGCGAAGGCATCAGAAGAAAGAACCTCAGCCCACTTGTAGCTATAGTAGCCGGCGCTATAGCCGCCTGCGAAAATATGCGCAAAACTTTCAGCAAAGCGGTCATAGTCCATCGTTTTCGTGACAGAGACTTCGCCTCTCACATCAGAAAGAACCTTCCTGTAGTCAGGGTGCTCTAAGCTATGAAGTTTCATATCAAAGAGCGCAAATTCGAGTTGCCTCAAGCAAAAGAGACCCGATTGAAAATTCTTTGCCGCTAGCATCTTTTCAAAAAGAGCGCGTGGTAGTTTTTCTTTTGTGTCCCGTTTCTCAGATATCGCTTCGAGCGTTTCAAAATTCCACGCCCAATTTTCCATAAATTGGCTCGGCATCTCGACAGCATCCCACTCAACGCCGTTAATGCCAGAGAGTTCTGAGACATTGACCCGCGTGAGCATGTGCTGCAGGCTGTGCCCGAATTCATGAAAAAGCGTTTGAACTTCATCGTGCGTTAAATACGAGGGCTCATCCCCAATAGCCGGGGTGAAGTTACAGACAAGGTAAGCAACTGGAGTAATGAGAGTTCCATCGCTAAGTAACACTCTATCGCGAGCGCTATCCATCCAGGCGCCACCTCTTTTTCCTTCACGGGCATAAAAGTCAGCATAAAAGCGCGCAATCAAATTGCCGCTTTGATCTTTCACGTGGAAAAAGCGAACATCCTTATGCCAAACTGGGGCTTGAGCAGCGTCAATATGAATTTCAAAAAGCCGCTCGGCTAAAGAAAAAAGACCATCTAAAACCTTGGGTAGGGGAAAGTAATCCCGCACTTCTTCGGCGTTAAAGCAATAGCGCTCTTGCCGCAACTTTTCAGAAACGTAATTGCGATCCCAAGGCTCAAGGTCAGTTAATCCAAGCGTTTCTTTGGCGTAGGTCTCTAATTCTTTGTTATCGCGCAATCCATAGGCTCGAGCGCGAGAAGCCATATCCTTTAAGAAAGTGATAACGACTTCAGGGCTTTCTGCCATCTTGGTTTCAAGAGACTCTTCGGCCGCATTCTTAAAGCCTAAGAGATTGGCTTCTTTAGCACGCAACTTAAGGAGGTTTTCGATAATCGGTCCATTGTCACGCTCTTTTGGTCCTAAATCTGAGGCGCGAATCGAATAGGCTTTGTGCAATTTGGCGCGCAAGTCGCGATTGTCGGCATAGCGAAGAATCGGTAAATAGTTCGGGAAAGTAAGGCCGATCTGGTAGCCCGTTTTCCCTGCGGCTTTGGCTTGCGCTTCGTAGAGCTTTAAGGCGCTTTCTGGAAGGCCAGAAAGTTCCGTTTTATCCTCAATCTGTAGCTTAAAGGCATCGGTTGCGTCTTGAAGGTTTTGGCTAAAGCGTTGCGAGAGTTGCGCCTGTTCTTGCGCAATCGCTTCAAGTTGGGCTTTCTTATCTGCGTCAAGCTCTGCGCCACTTAAACGAAAGTCCCGTAAGGTCCGATCGATAACGCGCTGCTTTTCATGGTCAAGTAAAGAATAGGCTTCGCTATTTTTAAGAGCTTTGTATTTGGCGTAAAGCTTTGTGTTTTGTGAAAGCTTGACAGAAAACGTCGTAACGGCTTGAACGTTTTCCATGTAGGCTTTTCTCCAGCCCTCGCTATCGGTAACTCCCATTAGGTGGCCAACAACTCCCCAAGCGCGATGAAGGCGCTCGGTGGCCAAATCAAGGGGCTCTACCAAGTTGAGCCACGTTGCAGGTGTTTTATCGTCTGTGACTTTTTCAAGTGCGGTTTCTGCCTCGCGTAAAAGCGTCGTGATTGCTTCGGTAACACAGTCAGGTGTAATTTTGTCAAAAGCGAGTAAGTCGCCTTGTTCAATCAAGGGATTTGTCATAAAAACTTTTCCTTAAGAGCTTTTCTAGTGCGAGAGGCCAAGTCGATTTTCGAGGGCGAGCACGGTGTTTTCTAAAAGCATCGCAATGGTCATGGGGCCGACGCCGCCTGGAACTGGGGTAATCCAGTCTGCGACTTCGCTTACCGCTTTCGTATCCACGTCGCCACACAAATGCCCGTCTTCTTGGCGATTAATGCCGACGTCGATTACAAGGGCGCCGGGCTTGACCATATCGGCTGTAACGGCTTTGGCTTTACCGATGGCAACAACAAGAATGTCGGCTTGACGAGAAAGGGCGGGAAGGTCTTTTGTGCGGCTATGGGCAATCGTCACTGTGGCATTGCGCTCGAGCAATAAAAGAGCCACGGGTTTCCCAACGATATTGCTTCTTCCGATGACAAGCGCGTTTTTCCCAGAAATCTCGTAGCCAGTGGATTCGATCATCTTGATAACACCAGCGGGTGTGCAGGGCACAAAGCTAAAAGCTTTAGCGTTTGCTTTGCCGCGCGTCATCAAAAGGCCAGCGTTAACGACATGAAAGCCATCGACATCCTTTTCTGGCGCAATGGCACGAATAATTGCCGCTGGGTCGATTTGCTTAGGAACGGGAAGTTGCACCAAGATACCATCGACTGCACTGTCGCGATTTAATTTTTCGATGAGAGCTAAAAGTTCGTCTTGCGTTGTCTCTTTGGCTAAGCGGTAGGCAAAGCTTTTAATGCCGACTTCTTCTGAAGAGCGTAATTTATTTCTCACATAGACTTGGCTTGCGGGGTCTTCTCCCACAAGAATTACAGCGAGTCCTGGGCGGTGACCTTTTTCAACAAGAGCGTTGACGCGGTCTTTTAATTTGGCGCGAACCTCAGAGGCGAGCGCCTTACCGTCGATAATTTTTGCAGTCATTTTTTACTTTTCTGTTGCTGAAGATCTTTCGAGTGCGGCTTTCGATAAAGCAGCTTCATGAGCGGCTTTTCGAAGGGCATTTGCCGCAACGCCGTTAAATTTCACACGAAAGTCTGTAATGGGTTTGTTGTTATGAAGAATGCGAACAGGGACCACTTTCTTTTGAATGCGCCCTGAGGTGGTTTTGGATTCAATTTCCGCAAATCCCACACTGATGGAATCTTTGTTAACTGGCTGAATGCCTAAGTCTGAACTTGAGATGCTTTGAGGACGCGCCAATTCAAGAACGCGTGTTCCTTGAATGTAGCGAATTGTCCAACGTCCGGCAACGGGTTTTATCGTAGGCGCTTTCTGGCAGAAGAAGGCTTCGTGACTTGCGTTTGTTAAGTAGTAATCGCCCTCGATGCGACCTCTTTTCGTTAATTTACGCAAAAAGGACGTGATGCCCGATTTTGGGAGCGTTTTTTTATCAAAGTAAGCGCCATAGGGATTGGCGTGTGTGTGATCGATATAGGCTAAGCAAAAAGGCTGCGCTTCAGAAAAGTTTTGCATGAGCTTTTCAAGGGTTGCAGCGCCCGTAAAAGTGCCTTTTGCTGGCCAAATCACCTCATCGTCTCCGAGCCAATACGTAAAGATATAGGCCACTGACCCCGTGGGGAAAACTTCGCTTCCTTTCATATACCAGGCAAGGGTATCTGGCTGGTTGTTGGCATCACGGATGATTTGGCGAATAGGTTTACCCGAGATATTGAAGGCGAGCATGCGAGCGGCAAAGTTCACATCGACGTTACCGCGGACGGAAACAAGAAGCCGTCCATCGGGAAGCGTCTTGGCTGTGGCCTTTCCCCAATCTGTCACAGGGTGGCTGTTGCGGTATAAAACGGAAGCGCCTTCACCCCAACTTAACGTTTTTTCATTTTTGCTACGGATTGTTTCTTTTAGCTCAAAGGTTTTTGCGTCAATCTTTTTTAGCTCTATAAGACTTTCGTTGTCTTCAACAAAGGCATGTACGCCTTCTTCAAGTGCCTTTTCAATGGGAACCACAATTTCCGTTGCTCCATAGGGCGCACGGATATGGCTTTCAGGAACCCAAGTGGAATCGGTAAAAACAGAATAATGCGCACGCGGCTGAGTAGGAGCCTTTTCAGGCGCAGTAGCAGAACAAGCAACAAGAAAAGCGGATGTGAAACTCAATAAAAAGATGGTTTTAAGATGGTCTCTTGTCATAGCAAAATAAGCGCGCGAAACAGACTGTTTGTGAGTTTCTCGCAAGCGGAAAAATGAATTGCCTTATTCTAGTGGAAAGAAACTATGGGAAACGTCGCTTTTATGGCAAATGCGCATAAAAAAGCGACGCCGTTTTTTGGCGTCGCTTACTTTGGTTATTTCACAAAGAGCTTAGAGAATCGGAACGATTAACAAAGCAACAATGTTAATAATCTTAATCAAGGGGTTAACAGCGGGACCAGCTGTATCCTTGTACGGATCACCCACTGTGTCACCGGTAACGGCAGCCTTATGAGCTTCGCTACCCTTGCCACCGAAGTTACCATCTTCGATGTACTTCTTGGCGTTATCCCAAGCACCGCCGCCCGTGGTCATCGAAATCGCAACGAAGATACCCGTGACGATCGTGCCCATTAAGACGCCGCCCAAAGCCTGAGGACCTAAGCAAAGGCCAACCAAGATTGGAACGACAACTGGCAAGACAGACGGAACAATCATTTCCTTAATAGCGGCAACTGTCAACATACCAACGGCCTTGGAGTAGTCAGGACGAGCCTTACCTTCCATGATGCCCTTGATTTCTTTGAATTGACGACGCACTTCAACGACAACCGATCCTGCAGCGCGACCCACAGCTTCCATAGCCATAGCGCCAAAGAGGTAGGGAATCAAGCCGCCGATAATCAAACCAACAATCACGAGCGGATTCGAGAGATCGAACGTGAAGTCGATGTTGAAGGCTTGCTTTAAGGAGTGTGTGTAATCGGAGAAAAGGACGAGAGCAGCAAGACCAGCGGAACCGATCGCATAGCCCTTTGTCACGGCCTTTGTTGTGTTACCAACAGCATCCAAAGGATCTGTGACGTTACGAACCTTCTCATCGAGTTCGCTCATTTCAGCGATACCACCCGCGTTATCTGTAATCGGGCCATAGGCATCGAGTGCAACGACGATACCAGCCATCGTGAGCATGGATGTCGCAGCAATAGCAACACCATATAAGCCTGCGAGGGTGTAGCTGACCATAATCGCAACGACAACCGCGAGAACCGGAAGGGCAGTCGCCTTCATGGAAACGGCCAAACCTTGAATGATGTTTGTGCCATGACCTGTTGTGGAGGCTTTCGCGACGGCACGCACAGGAGCGTATTCGGTACCAGTGTAGTACTCAGTAATGACAACCATTAAGCCAGTGAGAACGAGGCCAACGAGAGCCGCGCCAAAGAGCTTGGTTGTTGTCACGCCATCGGGAAGCATGGAGGCTTCTGGGAAGACAAAGTCGCCCACGAACCAGAAAGCCACAGCAGCGATAACGCCAGCAGCAATCAAGCCGTGATAAAGCGCGGTCATAATCTTCTTACCCGGGACGTATTTGACAAAGTACGTACCGATAATGGAAGCGATAATCGAAACGGCGCCAAGCAAAAGCGGATATTCGACTAAGCGAGCAGCGTCTCCTGTAACCGAGAGCGCACCAATCATCATGGTGGCAACAAGGGTCACAGCGTATGTTTCAAAGAGGTCAGCGGCCATACCAGCGCAGTCGCCAACGTTGTCACCAACGTTATCGGCAATCACAGCTGGGTTACGGGGATCGTCTTCAGGAATACCAGCTTCGACCTTACCGACTAAGTCAGCGCCGACGTCAGCACCCTTTGTGAAGATGCCGCCACCGAGACGGGCGAAGATGGAAATCAAAGAAGAACCAAAGGCCAAACCAATCAAGGGCTTGATCGTGTCATAAAGACCGGCTTCTTCGGGAGCGAAAACAATCAAAGCGGCCATGTAGCCTGCGACACCCAAGAGGCCAAGACCGACCACGAGCATACCCGTAATCGAACCGCCCTTGAAGGCAACGTCAAGCGCTTCTTTCATGCCAATAGAGGCGGCCTGAGCCGTACGCACGTTGGCTTTCACAGAAACGTTCATACCGATAAAGCCACAAGCGCCCGACAAAACGGCGCCGATGACAAAGCCAAGGGCAGTCTTAAGGCCCAAAGCCGGTACGCAAAGAATCACGACAAAGAGAACGGCACCGACGATAGAAATCGTTGTGTACTGCTTTGTCAAATAGGCCTGGGCACCCTGCTGAATTGCAAGAGCAATCTCTTGCATGCGAGCGTTACCAGCATCCTTGGCCAAGACCCAGCTACGGGTGACAAGACCGAAGATGACGGCCACGATACCGGCGGCAATGGCAAGCCAGATCGATGTAGTCATAAGTTATAACTCCAAAGAGCTTTCTTCCCTAGTAGAACCACTCTGCTAGGCGAAAAAAGACACAATTTAAAAAAAGAACAAAAAAACGTAATTTAAGTCTCCCCTTCAATCAAAGGAAGACCTAAATCAAACTTAATTCCGATTACTTAAGCGCATCGAAGATGCGGTCACGAATTTCTTCAATCGCACCGATGCCGGAGACAGAGCGGTATGCAGGTGCATCCGTTGCTCCACTCTTGGCAAGCGCACTATAAAAGCTTACCAAAGCTTCGGTCTGCGAATGATAAACGGATAAGCGTTTTAAAACAACTTCTTCGCGGTCATCATCGCGTTGAATCAGTGGCTCTCCTGTCACATCATCAACACCCTCGTGCTTCGGGGGATTGAATTTGATGTGATAACTACGCCCAGAGGCTGGGTGCACACGCCGACCCGACATACGTTCAACGATTTCAGAATCTGGCACAGAAATTTCCAAGACATAGTCAATCGGAACGCCTGCGGCTCTGAGAGCTTCAGCTTGCGGAATCGTGCGTGGGAAGCCATCGAATAGGAAGCCATTCTTGCAGTCATCGGCCTTAAGACGTTCTTTCACAAGACCAATGATGATATCGTCGCTCACGAGTTTGCCTTGATCCATAACGGCTTTTGCCGCTTTACCGAGTTCGGTACCAGCTTTAACGGCCGCGCGTAACATGTCTCCCGTTGAAATCTGCGGGATGCCAAAACGCTCTTTAATATAGGCTGCTTGGGTGCCTTTTCCTGCTCCAGGTGGTCCAATAAGGATTAAACGCATGGAGGTCTCCATAATTGAAAATAAAAGAAATACGCTTACGTAAAGCCTTGGGCTTTAGCGAAGTTTTCGAATTCTAGGCTTATTGACAGAATTTTCAAAACGAATCAGCACCGTTTCCCCGTTTTACGGGGACGATTCGAAAACCTTTTGCAAGTAAGCTAGGAGGGTAAGACAAATTACCTAGACCGTTTTCTCGAAAATCGCTCGGACACGTTCAAGATCGGCTTCTGTGTCAACCCCGGCTGGGAGATTGCGCTCCAAGATGGCCACTGCAATTTTGTAGCCGTGCCACATCGCTCTTAACTGTTCTAGCGATTCAAAACGCTCGATCGGAGCCCTTTCTAGAGAAGAAAAACGCTTTAGAAAATGCGCCCGATAGGCATAAAGCCCAATGTGGTGATAGGCCGTAAAACCCAAAGGTAACTTTGTTTTGTCTTTAGCAAAATCATCTCGAGGCCAAGGAATAGGGGCTCGCGTAAAGGTCATGGCGTGACCTTTACTATCCAATTCAACCTTAACGACGTTGGGATTGAAAAAACTATCTACCTCAGAAATCGTGTGCGCAGCCGTGGCAATCGTGCACTCAGCATCGTGCGCAAGTAGGTTAGCGACCTGAGAAATCACCTCTGGATCAATAAGCGGTTCATCGCCTTGGACATTAACGACAATCGTATCGTCAGTGAGACCTAATTTTTGAACGACCTCGGCAATTCGATCGGTTCCCGTGGGGTGATTCGGGTTGGTGAGCATCGCTTCAAATCCAAAAGAGGCGCACGCATCGACTATTTCTTGCGCGTCAGCTGCGACAACAACACGCGAGGCCCCTGAGCGAGCGGCCTGTTCTGCTACACGCACGACCATGGGTTTACCAGCGATATCCTTAAGGGGCTTACCAGGTAGGCGCGTCGAAGTCATACGAGACGGAATAATGGCAACAAAACTCATGATTGCACCGCCTTAACGCGAGAAGCTTCGATTTCTTTTTCTGTGAGTTTTCTTGCTTCTGATGTGAGCATCACAGGAATGTCATTGACAACTTTAAAACCCAAAGCGCATTTGGCGCAGTGTAGTTCCGTCTTTGTCGCATTCATGCGTAGCGGCCCTTTACAAACGGGGCACACAAGAATTTCAGTTAAACGCGTGTCCATGAAATTAGGACTCCTTAGATTGGTGAATCTTTTCGAGAATCCGATCGATTAAGAAGTGGTCAAGAACCATCTCAAGGTCGGCTACCCATAGACGTTTATCGTTGGCAATTTCAGGGTTTTGAGCGCATTTGACAGCGTCTTTGCCCGTGATAAAGATGATATCGGCTTGGGTGGCTTTAAAGGGGTTATCTTTAAAGTCGTAGTGATCGGGAAGAGCAACGCCTTTGCAGTCAATATCGTGCGCACGAAGCATCGAGAAAAAGCGACTTGGTAAGGCAATGCCAGCGAAGGCTTCACTTTTGAGCTTCTTTTCTTCGATTTCTTTTGAAAGCTCATTGATCGAGCAGGCCTTAGCTGTGGCAAGATTTTTCACAGCCCCCAATTGCGAGGTGGCTGCAAAGCGAGGCGTGCGTGTAGCAAGTGTTTCTTGCGTTGCATTCAAAATAATGGCATCGACCGTATCCAAGCGACTTGGTGGCTCACGTAAGGGCCCTGAAGGCAAGACCCAGCCGTTACCTAAACCGCGGGCGCCGACCACAGCCAATTCAACATCACGCGCAAGGCGTAAGTGCTGCAAGCCATCATCGCTTACGATGACATCGATTTCAGGGTGTTCTTTTAAAAGAGCACGCGCGGCATCAACGCGGTGGCGATTGACGGCAACCGGACTTTGCGTTGCTCGATAAATAAGAAGGGGCTCATCACCGACGTCACTTGCTTTGGAGTCGCAATTTACTAGGCGCGTAGTTTGCGCATCAGAGCTTGCGTAACCACGGCTAACAACGCCTGGGTGAAGTCCTGCTTTTATAAGCTCACGCACGAGAGCAATCGTCACAGGGGTCTTTCCAGTGCCCCCGACATAGATATTCCCAACCACGATAACGGGCACAGGAAGTTTCACAGGCACAATCCGAGAGCGACGCAGTTTGATGCCAAGTAAAAATAAAAGAGAAAAGGGACTCAATACGAGTGCGAGAAGCCCGCGTTTAGCCCACTGTCGATGAATCCATGCTTCAAACTTAGCACGCATGGTAAATGCTCCATCGCAGCAAACAAGGTGGTTTGTCTTCAGACATTGCTTTAATTTAGGTAATGACCTTCTAGGAAATCGTAATGACAAAGAGAATCATAGAGGAATTTTGGATTCTTGGAATTTAAGCGCGCTTGGGAAGTGAATCTTTCTTAATTAAAAAACTCAGCTTCAGTTTCGAAATGAAGTATTGTGGATTTTGTCGGGTGAGGAAATGTAATTTCGCTTGCGTGTAGGTTCAGGCGCTGCGTGGCAACTTGGTTGCAAAGACCTCCAAAGCCATAAAAGGGATCACCCTCAATAGGTAGGCCTAAACCATGAGCGTGCGCGCAATGCACGCGCAATTGATGTGTGCGTCCTGTTTCTGGATACAGTTTGACAAGAGAATAGGTTCCTGATGAGCCCTCTTTAACGGCGCAGAGTTCAAACAGGGTGCGTGAGGGTTTACCGCCACAGGCCTCAGAAATCACACACTGGCGTGGCGCATCCATAGGATTGGTTCTTAAGGGAAGAGTAATTTCTCCAGATTCTTTTTTTAGTTCTCCAGATAAACGCGCTTTGTAGCACTTTAAAACGTCCTTGCGGCGAAAGGCTTCTGAAAGAAAAGAAAGTGCCCTCGGGTTCTTTGCAAATAAAAGAAGACCTGAGGTGTCCGTATCGAGTCGGTGAACGATATAAAGCGGTCCTTTTTCTTTCTCAAGGACGGTTTTTGCATCAACCTTTTCACGAATACCAGGTACGGAAGCAAGCTTTGCGGGTTTATCCGTTAGAAGAATATCGTCATCTTCATAAAGGATGGGTAGAGCAGGCGACACCGATCCATGCCAAACCCCGCGGGGCTTTTCGTGCGCAATGCCGCGTAAGAGATATTCAATGAGGGACTTTGCGTGGGTCGGGGGTGCGATAAACATCCCGTTATGACGAACTTCTGTTAGTGGGCTTACTCCAGCCCACCATTCAGCAAGTTCAATTGGAGTTCCTTGAGGATAGTCCTTTACAAAGCGCCTTAACAATCGAACGCTCGGGCTATTTAAGGCGTCAGTAAGAGCAAATCGCATAAAGGCCTTGCGCAATTCAATCGCGCGGCCTCCTTGCTCAAGAGGGCGAGTCGGGTAAGAGGAAAGTGTTTGTGCAATGAGATCTTTTAACGTCGTTACTTCGCCAATCGTATTTTGTAGCGTAACGTTAGGAACGTCTTTTTCGCTAAAGGCTGGCCAAAGCGTTGAGGCTGAAACTTCTTTCCAATCGATAAAGAGTTCATTACGAGCGGGCGATGTTTCAAAGAGGATTTCTTCTTTGTCCCCGACTCGAACAATGAGAGCCCCCACGCGCCCTCTAAAGTTTTCAGGAATCTGAAAAGCACGAGCCGCCTCGCGCATTTTCTCGCTAGGCGGCTCGCTAAAAGGACTGGCTAATTGATTTCTGTCCATTGCTCAAAAAGCGCTTTTTCTAATCCTCGTGGAAGGCGACTTCGCGTTTCTTTCTAACTGAAGGGGCAGCAACAACAACGAGTAAGGCAGCTGCGGCAATCAATAAGCCACAAGAAATCGGACTCGTGAAAAATGTCATTGGATCGCCACGGCTCAATAGCAACGCTCGACGCAGATTTTCTTCCATCATCGGTCCCAAAATAAAGCCGAGAATTAAAGGTGCTGTTTCGCACTCAAGCTTAATAAAGAGGTATCCGACAGCGCCAAAGAAAATCGTCACCCACACATCCCAAACATTGTTGTTAATGGAAAAGACACCAATGCAGCAAAATACAAGGATTGCAGGGTATAGCCAACGATACGGAACTTTCAGGAGTTGAATCCAAATACCAATCATCGGCAAATTAAGAATAATTAAAAAGAGATTGCCAATCCACATCGAGACAATAAGTCCCCAGAAAAGCGATGGGTTCGAACTCATCACCTGTGGCCCAGGGACAATGTCATGAATCATCATGGCGCCAATTAAAAGAGCCATCACAGCATTGGAAGGAATGCCGAGAGTAAGCATCGGAATAAAGGATGTTTGCGCTCCCGCGTTGTTGGCAGATTCGGGACCTGCGACACCACGAATGTTTCCTTGTCCAAAGGGAGGATTGGCGTGACTGCCAGCGATTTTCTTTTCAACTGTGTAGCTAGCAAAGGAACTTAAAAGGGCACCTCCTCCAGGAAGCACGCCTAAGAAGGAGCCGATTAATGTACCGCGAGCAATCGGAGCGGCAGAGGCTTTCATCTCCTCTTTATTCGGAAGAACCGATCCCACACGATTGGGAACAAGCGAGCGCTTTTCACCGAGCTCAAGGTTTTTCATAATCTCAGCAAAACCGTAAATGCCCATCGAAAGCGCAACAAAGTCGATACCTTCTTGCAGTTCACCGATACCAAAGGTAAAGCGTAGAGCTCCTGAGTTCACATCGGTTCCGATGATGCCAAGTAAGAGCCCCAAGATAATCATGCAGATGGCTTTAAGAATAGAGCCCGTAGCCAAAACAATGGCGCCAATGAGGCCTAAAACCATCAAGCTAAAGTATTCAGCAGGACCAAATTGGAATGCCACGGCAATCAAGGGTGGCGCAAAGGCCGCGATTAAGAGCGTTGCAAAGCACCCAGCGATAAAGGATCCAATAGCGCAAATGCCAAGAGCCGCTCCAGCCCTTCCGCGCTTAGCCATCTTGTGCCCATCAATGCAGGTAACAACAGCGGCGGCTTCTCCAGGAATATTGACAAGAATGGCTGTCGTCGATCCACCGTACTGCGCGCCGTAATAGATGCCAGCAAGCATAATGAGAGCCGCCGATGGGTCTAAGGCGTATGTGGCAGGAAGAAGCATCGCAACAGCTGCCACTGGGCCCATACCTGGTAAGACGCCAATTAATGTTCCGATTGTGACGCCTACAAGGCAGTAGAAAAGATTTTGTAGAGAAACCGCTGCTTCGAGTCCTAAAGCGAGATTGCTAAATAAATCCATCTTTCGCTCCTCGCTTAGTAAAAGAATGCCGGCCAAACCGGAACAATCATGCCGATGCCGTAAACGAAGGCGGCCCAGGCAATAAAGTCAAGCACGACAATAAGAGCAATCGTCTCTTTGAGGAAAAGCTTTCTTTCCGCGAGTAAAGAAATGACAATCATCACGGCAAGAGAAAGCATCAGTCCCAAGGGCTTGAGTAAAAGCGTGAAAACAAACACCGCTCCAAGAATCCAGCCTAGGACATCCCAATGGAAAGCATCGACTTTTCCATCGTTGTTAACGGGTTGCAAAAGTAGACCCAAGATAGCGATATACACACCCATAATGGCCAAAATGCCACCAAGTAATGTTGGGAAGTACGCGGGCCCCATGTGTGCGGCCGTGCCCATCTCATTTTCTTGAGCAAAAACGATAAAAAAGACACCGAGCGCGGCAAACATAATGCCTGCCCAAAAGTTCTTTGCGTTCTTGATTGTCATGGACGAAAAAACCATAAAAAGCTCTAGAGAAAAGCAGCGAGTGCTTTTCTCCGAGAGCTATTTGTCATGTTAGTCAACGTGTGCGCCAGAAACTTCAACGACGTGCTTGTACTTCTTGAGTTCACTCTTAATAAGAGCGCTGAACTCATCGGGTGTGCACGGAGAGGCTTCGCCGCCAAGCTTAGAGATGCGACGCTTTAATTCATCACTACGAAGCGCCTTCGTAATTGATGTATTTAAGCGATTGAGAATTGCATCAGGAGTCTTTGCTGGAACAAAGAGCCCGTACCAGGTTGAGATATTGAAGTCGTTGACGCCACACTCAATCATGGTCGGGACATCGGGAAGCGCCTTGGCGCGTGTCGGCGTTGTCACAGCAAGCGGAATGAGTTTTCCAGCGAGGATGTTGGCGTTAGCGCTAGCGAGGTTATCGAAAATCAAGTCGGTTTGGCCAGCGAGCACAGAAAGCTGCGCTGCGGCGGCTCCCTTAAAGGGGATGTGAACCATATCAATCTTCGCAAGAGTCTTTAAGAGTTCGCCAGCCATATGGCCGCCCGAACCATTGCCACCCGAGGCGTAATTGAGCTTACCTGGGTTTTTCTTACAGTAGGCAATGAGGTCTGCAACACTCTTGACGCCAGTCTTATCGCGGAACGCGGGTGTGATAACCAAAACGTTCGGTACATGAGCAATCAGTGTGACAGGACGGAAATCCTTGATTGGGTCGTACGGAAGTTTCTTAAATAAGTTCGGGTTAATTGCGTGTGTAGCAACAGCTCCCACGCAAAGGGTCATGCCATCGGGCTTTTGCTGAGCGAGATAGGAGACGCCAATATTGCCGCCAGCGCCAGGTTTGTTTTCGACGATGACGTTTCCGAGATCATTTTTCACGGATTCAGCGATTGCGCGCGCAGAAACATCGAGCGGGCCACCAGGAGAATAGGGGACAATAATACGGATGGGTTTGTTGCCGGTACCCGTCTGAGCAAGAGCAATGGACGGAATGCTTAGAGCTGCACAAAGGCTAGCGGCGCCTACGATAAGGGCGCGACGATTGATTAGATTTGCCACTTCATCTTCCTTTAAGTAACTGCACCTTTCCCCTCGCAGTGGACGCGATTGGACCGATGTTTTCTGATTATTGGAAAAACTGAGGCATATTCTATAGAGAGTTAATCAAGAAAAACAAAGACTTGCGTCAAAATGCACAGTTTGAATTTTGCGTCACGAAAACTAGGTAGTTTGCTCTAGATAAAAAGCG
>CAVJUW010000010.1:0-51676 GCA_963652725.1 Bacteroidaceae bacterium
TTTGGGAAACCAAGCGGTGTCTTTTCATAAGCGCGCCGCAAGAGGCCTTCTTTTTCTGGGAAATCGCCTAGATACACACCCCTTAAAAACCGCAAGACCAAGGGGAGAATTTTCTTTTACTTCAATCCTCTTTCGGGAATAGTCCCTTATATGTGTATCTAGTCAGGCTTGTATCTAGACGGCCTTTTAAGCGATTTCGTTTGAGAGTTCAATGAGATTGCCGTCAGGGTCTCGCAGGTAAACTGAGCGCAACTTGGAAAAGGCGCCCGTTCTCTCAACTGGCCCAAGCTCAATGGCAACGCCCTTTTCTTTTAGAGCAGAAATAACCGCCTCTAACGGGGCATCTACAATAAAACACAAGTCAGCCGATCCTGGCGTCGGCGTCTTTGCTCGAGGAAAGATAGGTTTGCCTGTAGCTTCGTGAAGATTGATTTTCCCAGTCCCATAAACAAGAGCTACTCGCCCCTGCCCGAACACTTCAAGTCGCATTCCAAGCGCCTGCGTGTAAAAAGCAACGCTCTTTTCTTTATCGGCAACAGTCAAAACGAAATGATCACAGCGCTCAACCGTGAAAGCCTTTTCCGCCATAACTTTCCTCCATGAAAAAAAACGGCCTTTCCGCAAAGGACTGACTATTCTTACACGAAAAATCCGCTAAAACGTTGGTGCAACACATTGACTTGTAGCATCGCACGAACCTGCTCTTTCTTTGAGGGAAATGCACCACTTTGCCAACGAATTTCAGGTTTGTTGTCTTCTTGCCTAGGCTTATGAGATAAAAGGTAGCGTCTGCAGATTAGAAGTCTTTAGGATGCTCAACAGCCGACAAGCAGGCCCTGTTGGGTGGTTTGTCCCTCTCTCCCACGCTTCTACTGTTTTATTTGTGACCCCCATGAACATTGCAAATACGGATTGAGTCATTCCAGAAGACAGACGTATCTCTTTGATTTGGGAGGAATCGTAGCGCTGAACTGGATTGATGTTATAACGCACTCTCTTTGCTTTAACCTTGCCCTGTTCAACAGCAATTGCCTCTCCGAGCCCCTGCATCAAGCCGTTAAATAGTTCACTCATAACATGGTCCTCCTGCATTCTTCCTTCAATTTGTCGACTGCGGCTCTCAGTTGATTTTTCTCAGACGCCGAGAGATTTTGTTTCTCTTCCTTTGAGTAAACATGGATGAAATAGGTTTTAGCAAAGGTGGCAAAATCAACATAACATACCCTAACACTCCCGCTTTTGCCCCTGTGCGGAAAAGCAAAACGAATCTTCCGAATTCCTCCAGTGCCTTCGATTAATCTTCCTGAGTCAGGCCTCTGCAGAATCATTAGCTCCAAAGTGCGCAAATCCTCTTCTAGAAGCCCAAGAGCTTTCCACTTTTTTTGGAAAGAAGGTACATGGATGAACTCTCTAATCATCAATTGCCTCCACGTTCCCCTATATTATAGGGAAAGCGCATGGCGATCTCAAGATTCCAAAAGACTTCTTCTATCGAGTAACATCGCATTCATCACAACAATCGCTCCGTGTAGAAAAGCTCTTAGCACTCAATTCTTCGCCCGTCAGATTGCGCTAACGATGGATAAAAAACCGGCCCCTTCAATCGCAAGAAAAGGCCGGCTTCGTTAAATCACACTTTGTGATTGTTTACTTCTCGATTGGCTTACAAGCCTTCCAGATAAGGCCCACAACAGCGCCAGCCATAGCAAAGGAGACCCAGCCAAGGCCAAACGAATAAAGCGGAACTGTCTCATGGAGGAACTCACCGAAACTGCCGAGCGAAACACTAGCGGTTTCTAAGCCACTGACTAACGCCATCACGAATGTAAAGGCCATCGTGCTCGCATACACGCACTGACGTCCGTCAAACCAGTTATGGAAGAACGCGAGCGCCATCAAGGCCATGCAAAGCGGGTAGATGAACATTAAAACCGGAATTGTCGAAACAATGATGGTCTTAAGTCCAAACAAACCGATGAGGTAAGAAATCACGCAGAAGATTGCTGCCCAAATCACGTAATTGAGCTTACCTGTTAAGTGTAAGAAGTACGCGGCGCAACATGTTACAAGGCCAATAGCCGTTGTAAGGCAGGCAAGAACCACAATCACGGCAAGCAAGATTTCGCCCGAGGTACCAAAGAGGACCTTAGCACTTTCAGCAAGCACTGGGGCTCCCGTCTCCTTCATGCCGATAGCCATCACGCTTTCTGCACCAATCTTCGCAACGAAGATGTAAATCACAGCAAGCAAGACACCTGCAATGATGCCGCTCTTATAAACCTGAGAGACAATCGCTTTGTTGTGTGTAATGCCAGATTCTTTCACCGCTGAAATCACGAGCATGGCAAACACAAGGGACGCAATCGCATCGAGCGTGTTGTAGCCGTCAAGAATACCCTGAACCGCTGCCACAGCAGGCGTTGCATAGGCCTTACCAGCAGGCTGAGGCTCGCCCATCGGAGTCAAGAACGATTGCAAAATGAATAGGGCCAACGTCAAAACGAGCGCAGGAGTAAGTACCTTACCTACTCGATCCACAAGCTTGGATGGCGTAGCCGCAAACCAGAATGTAATGACAAAGAAGACCGCAAGAAAGATTGGCAGAGCCATCCCTGCAGAGGCTTCAGTAAGGAAGGGGCGAACAGCAATCTCAAAAGAGACTGTTCCTGTACGAGGGACGGCAAAGCACGGACCAATCGCAAGATAGCTTAAGACCGTGTAGAAAAGGCCGTACCAAGGATGCACGCGGCTAGCAAGTTCCTCTAGACTGCGGCAACCCGAATAACCCATCGCCATTACACCCAAAACCGGCAAACCGACACCCGTAATGCAGAAGCCCAAAAGGGCCCACCATACATTTTCTCCGGCGCTTTGACCCATCGCTGCGGGAAAGATCAAGTTGCCGGCACCGAAAAACAGCGCAAAGAGCATGAGCCCAATTGCGACGTACCGTTTGCTATTACTTTTTGTCGACATTTGCTTTTTACCAAATAATTGCCTCATTTTTTCCCCTAGAGGCAGTTCAAGGGGTTCGGCTTAAATTTGCCAAAGAAACAAAAGACTCCTTATTTGGGGAGCCTCTTATCTGTAAACGATTGTATCCTGAGACTTAGGTTTGCTTTGTCTTATAGAGATTGACCGAGGTCAAACGTCTTAGCCATCATTGTGCTGTTTTCCCTCGTTTTTAGGGAGTTTGTCGTAGATAGAAAAATCGCCCTTTTGCGTGGATTCAGAAAATTCCCCACAACGTAAATGCCCTCTTTAGTGCATAAAAAAGGCCAAATCCGCTAAGAATCTGGCCCTCTTTTGATGACTCCAATTTTTACTGGAACCACCGAAATTTTGGTGGCGCATCACGGATTTGAACCGCGGACACAAGGATTATGATTCCTCTGCTCTAACCAACTGAGCTAATGCGCCAAGGAGGTGGGATTATTTCAAAGGACGCTTGTTTTGTCAATCCTCATTAAAAATAAACGGCTCAAATAATGTATGAATCCCATACAAACTCAAAAGCGAATCAAGGGCCACAGGCACTCTTCGAATCCGAAGCGAAACCGCCTTCTTTTTGGCGTAGCGAATCCAAGAAAGCAGAACTGACACTGCCGAAGAATCGATGTTTTTAACCTCAGACAAATCAAATTCCGAGTCCCCAGCATCGATTGCACGCTGCCCCTCTTTTTTTAGTTGAAGGGCGTTTTGCATCGTCATCGCCTGCGACTGAATTCTCATGACTTCTTCGCCTCTGCGTTCTTACTTTTGAGTTCTCGGATAAGGCCTTCGATTCCAGAGGAATTCACAACGCTTGAGAACTGATTGCGGTAATTGTCCACGAGCCAAATACCTTCGACGTTCACATCAACGATGTGCCAGAGACCATCGACCTTTTTAAGCCGATAGTCAATACGAATATCGGGCTTTCCTGTCTCGTAAAGAAGCGTACGGACAAGAGCGTCTTTGTCTGTGGGCTTGACGCGATTGGGGGCAAGCTTTGCTTTTTGACCCTTAACAGAGGCTAAAGCCCCTGAATACACACGGATTAATTGGTCGCGAAAGAGCTCTTGAAGTTCTTTGCGTTGCTCAGCGCTTGCCCCACGCCACTTCGGCCCCACACTCATACGAGTCATGCGCAGAAAATCCACCGTCGGCATCACAACTTCGTCGACAAAGGCTTGAATGCGTGCTGTGTCGCCAGCTTGTAGTTTTTTATCATTGCGAATCAAGTCGAGAATCTTATTGCTCATCTCGAGAACCCATTGGTCGGGATCTCCCGATTGATCGGCTGCCCACACAAAACTCATTGGGCTTACTGCTACAGAGGCAATTAACGCAGCAAATAACGTTCTACGCGCAATCATTACAGTTTCTCTCCTAATCCTTGCTCTTGATCTTCGTCTTCAAATTCATCGACAGCAAAGGGATTTTCATCCTCGCCACCAAGCGTCATACGGCGATTACCAAAATAGGCCTCTCGCACCATCACATAGGGGTCAACGGCTCCGCGCAAAGTATCTGTCATCGGTAAGAGTTCGGTGCGAAGACTCACAACGCGTACTCCCGTCACACTCCAAGCAATCCATGGATTGTCAACATAAGTCACGGGATGCGCTGCCTGATCGACTAAAAGGCCAGGAGCGTCTCTGAGGCTTGAAGGTCCAAAGAACGGCAAAACAAGATACGGTCCCGAAGGAACACCCCAACGGCCAAGCGTCGTCCCAAAGCCTGTGCGCTCTTCAGGGACTCCTGCGACTTTGCCTGCCACATCAAAGAGACCGCCCAAACCAAAGACAGAATTCACAATGAATCGATAAAGAGACGCCATCGTCCCGTGAACATTACCTTGGAAGGCGTTATTGACAAAATTGCGAGGCTCCCCGAGGTTCGTGAACACATTAGAAACGCCTTCACGCACAGGTTCTGGCGTTACAGCGCGGTAACCCCTTGCCACTGGCTCAAGAAAATACTGATCAACGGTATCGTTAAAGGCTGTTGTATTGCGATTCATTTTCTCCCAAGGGTCAGCCGGATTTTCCCCCGCACCCTCAGGAATATTTGCGCAGCCGCTCGTTAAGAGAGCCGCGGCGCAGGTAAAAGCAAAAAGACAATGTTTCGTTTTCATTCTTTCCCGTTTTTCTCAGCGAATTGATACAGAAGTTGCCCAATCAGATTTTCGAGAACAATCGCAGACTGCGTACGTTCCACAACGGAACCCTCTTTCCAATTGCTCTCTTCGGCACCTGCGGTAATGCCTACATACTGCTCACCAAGGAGCCCCGAGGTGAGAATCTTCAAAGACGAGTCTGAGGGAAACTCGTAGCGCGTATCGATAGCGAGCTCGACTTTCGCTTGGAAGGTCCCAGTATCGAATGTGACGCTTTTTACGCGCCCGACAACAACACCTGCGCTCTTAACAGAGGCGCGTGGCTTTAAGCCACCAATATTGTCAAAGTGCGCCGTTACCGTATAGGCACTAGCGTTCATGTTGAGGCTACCTAAGTTTGCCGCCTGCAACGCGACAAAGCCAAGCGCTAAAAAGCCCGCCACAATAAACATTCCCACGAGAAATTCCAATTGAGTGCGTTTCACTTTCTCATACCCTCTTTACACGACCGTAAACATAAAAGCGGTCATGACAAAATCCAATCCTAAAACCATCAAGGAACTCACAACAACCGTGCGTGTCGTAGCACGAGAGACTCCTTCGGGTGTTGCTAGGGCGCTATAGCCCTCAAAAAGAGCAATTAAGCCAACAACGATGCCAAAAACAACCGACTTAATCATCCCGTTAAGGACATCGTCGAACACATCGACGCTTGCCTGCATCTGTGACCAGAAGGCGCCATCGTCTCCGCCAATAAGCGCCACGCCCACAATCCAAGCGCCAAAGATGCCAATTGCTGAGAAAATAATGGAAAGAATCGGCATCGAAATCACAGAACCCACAAAGCGAGGCGCGATGATGCGCCGCAAGGGGTCAACACCCATCATTTCCATTGCGGCAAACTGTTCTCCAGCACGCATCAGCCCAATTTCTGCCGTAAGAGACGTTCCTGCGCGCCCTGCGAAAAGAAGCGCCGTGACAACAGGACCCAACTCACGCATTAAAGAGAGCGCAACGAGCACCCCTAGGGCCTGTTCGCTACCAAACCGTACAAGCGTCACATAGCCTTGAAGGCCCAAGACAAAGCCGACAAATAAACCCGAAACCGAAATAATGACAAGCGAATAGTTTCCAATAAAGTGAACCTGTTGCACGACAATGAAAAAACGTCGCAATGCAGCAGGAACAAGAGAAATCACTTGCCAGGAAAAGAGACCGAAGCGACCAATGGCTTCGATTTCTCCAATTGCATAGCGCCCAAGTTGCGAAATTAGAGAGGCGAGACTTTTCATTGCGCCTCCCTTTCTAAGAAATCGTCTTTAATTGCAGGCGCAGGATAATGAAAGCGCACCGGGCCATCGGGCACTGCATCCAAGAACTGTCGCACAAAGGGGTCTTTTGACTGATTCATCGCCTCTGGCGAGCCTTCTCCAGAAACCTTCCCTTCATTAATCATATAAACGTAATCGGCAATGGCAAAGGTCTCAGCTACGTCGTGTGTGACAACAATGGCCGTGGCATTAAGTGCATCGGTCAGTTGCCGAATAAGGCGCGAAGTCACTCCCATCGAAATAGGATCAAGACCTGCGAAAGGCTCATCGTACAAAATCAACTGAGGATCTAATGCGATGGCGCGAGCTAAAGCGACGCGTCGGGCCATGCCGCCAGAGATTTCAGAAGGCATCAGTGAGGCCGTTCCCCGCAACCCGACAGCATTAAGTTTCATGAGAACCAAGTCGCTAATCGTTTCTTCATCCAAATGCGTTCTTTCTCGCAAAGGGAAAGCAACATTTTCGAAAACGGTTAAGTCTGTAAAAAGGGCACCGAACTGAAAGAGCATTCCCATGCGTTCTCGCATGGCGTATAGACTCGTTTCATTCGTAGGATCAAGCTCTTTTCCATCAAAGACAATACGACCTGACTGGGGAGTAAGCAATCCACCGATAAGCTTTAGGAGCGTTGTCTTACCCATGCCAGAACCGCCCATGATGGCAACAACCTTCCCGCGGCCAAACTTCATCGTCACCCCATCGAGAATGACGCGGTTTCCATAGCTGAACTTGACATTGTCAATCAGCAAAAAAGAACCCTCTTTTTCCATTACAACTCACAACTGAACTTTGGTTCAACCGATATTATCACAGAGAGTTTTTATTTCATCGGTTATGACAATCCGAGTGGCGTAAATCGCACACAACGAGCAATCCCGAGCTCTTTTAAGCGCGCATCATCGGGCGGCACAACAACAAAGCGCTCTGCGACTTCTTTCGGGCAATCAATCGCATGACGCGTCTTTAAATCCACAAAAACCCATTCTGTTGCAGCAATGCAACAAACCTTACCCGCGTTTTTCATCGTGTACCGACGAAAGCTTCTTCCGCGAGAATAGGCATGAATCCAGGTATAAATCTCGATTGTGTCACCTAACGCGCACGGCCTTAAGTATTCAATCCAGTGTTCTCGGGCCATCCAGGCTGCCCCGAGCTTTAAATAGTCGTCTGTCGTCCAACCGTTAACGTCAGAGGCGTAGCGTGCGGCTTCTTCGACCCATCTTAGGTAAACGCGATTGTTGACGTGATCTAAAACGTCAATATCGGCTGGCAAAACTTTGACCTCGTAGCGGGCAATCTCAACTGGCATGTGTGCTCCTATTTTGTTTCGGCCAATGGATCGGCAATGCCTAAGGCCTCACTCATCGCAGCGCTTGTTTCGCGACAAAGCTCATGGCGGTTATCCCCCGTGATGGGAGAAAGAATCTGCACTGTGACAGAAAGGCCTGTCGAGCAAAGAATTGCCCAAAGACGGCTCATCAGCGATTCGTTTCCTGTCCAAGCCGTTACCGTTGTGGGTTTCCCGTCTTTTTTGTAATGCACTAAAAGGGGAATTGTCATAGCGCCCGTTTTCGCGGAGGCCTCAAATAAATTCGAATGTAACTTCAAAATCCCTTTGCCGTTTGAGGTTGTCCCTTCAGGAAAAACGAGAACGTTTCTCCCTTCCTTTAAGGCCTTAATCATCGACTCGGCAATCCCAATAAGAGATCTCTTATTACTTCTTTCGATGTAAATCGTTCCCACTGCGCTTGCGATACGTCCCAAGACAGGCCAACGGCCAATCTCAGCCTTTGCAACAAACCCAGCAGGAAGCACAGCATCAATGACAAAGGGGTCTAAGAACGTGACGTGATTGGAAACCAAAAGGCGGCCCATCGCATTAGGAGTAATACCCGTGTCAAACGCTTCAGGACAATCAAGTTTTCCTTCATGATTGATTTCAATTCCAATCATGCGAGGAAGTTTCCCTGCCCACTCGCGAATCAAACGCCCCCGCTTTTGAGCACTCACATTCGGGAGCACAAAAGCAATCATAAATAGGCATCCAACAACGTAAACGCCGATTTTCAAAAGACGATACAAACCAAGCAAAGTCTTCATTTCTTATTTAAGTCCGTTTTTTGGACACCCTTCATCAAACCACTGTTGCAAAATCACTGCCGCAGAGGCGTCATCAATCTTTTTCGCCCCCTCTTCGAGAACAACGGACGAATATCGCTCATCGACTGTGTAAAGAGGGATTCCTGTGCGCCCTGCTAATTGGCGAGCAAACCTTAATGCTAGCCGCGTCATCTCGTGGGATTTGCCATCGGGGTGTCGCGGCACACCAACGATAAGAACCTCGGGAGCCCATGCATCAAGCACCTTTTGAACCCCATCCCACTTGGCTTGGTTGGTTTTGGCCTCAATAATCGTCAAGGGCCTAGCCCCTTGGGTTACTGTGTTGCCAAGAGCAACACCGATTCTGGCTAAACCAAAGTCAAAAGCGAGGATATTTGCTATCTTATCCATGGAAAATCACGAGAAAAGGCGCTATTTTAATTGAAGTTTTTTTAGGCATGTCCGACGTTATCGCTTAAAACGCTCTCGCCCGACAATGTTTCGATGCCAACAAGGGCAAGGGCTGCCTCGTAGCGCTCGGGCAAAGCGACATCGAAAATGATGCGGCTATTCGCTTGCGCATTAAGCCAAAAGCCTTCCTCAATTTCCTTATCCAATTGCCCTGGCTCCCACATCGCGCACCCTAATAGAGGCATAGCTTTTTCTGGCCCTGCGCCTCGAGCGATTTCTTTTAGGATGTCATTGGAAAGCGTTAAGGCAATCCCTTCTTCTTTGCTGACAAAGTTCGTTGTCTGCCAAACGCCCTGAGGCGAATGCAAAATAAACGCCGTTGTCGGGTAAACGGGACCGCCCCAACCAAAGTTTCTCTCCCTACAAGGAGCGGGGCACCCCAACTGCTCGCAGGCCTCTGTTAAGGTAAAGCGGCTTTCTCGATTGACAACGAGACCGAAAGCACCGTCAGCATTTTTCTCAATTAAGAAAATGAGCGTGCGAGAAAAAAGAGCGTCTTCCATTCCAGGAGCCGCAATAAGAAATCGGTTTTTCAATTTGTCATTCATAGGCGTATCCTATCGCACGATTATGCGATTTTATGCGCATCAACACGCTCTGTTACAAAGGTTGCAAAGGTTTTAAATTATGGTCGAAGATGTTCTCGGTAAGCTCTGTGCTCTTTTCGATTCGGGCAATGCCAAATACCGTGTTGTTCACCACCCCGCGTGCGAACGCTCGAGCCAATCCGTGGCAGAGGTTCGCGGCACTGAATTGGGTCAAGGCGCCAAGGCGCTTGTTTGCTTAGTAAAAGGTAACGGCGTTAAGCAATACGTTCTTGCTGTGCTTCCCGCTGATAAGCAAGCAGACCTCATGAAACTTTCTGCCGCTCTTGGCGCTCGTCGTGCAGGGCTTTGCAGTGCAGACGAAGTCATGGAACTCACAGGCTGCATCTTTGGTGCCGTGCCGCCAGTCTCTTTTCACGAGAAACTCCTAGGCATCGCCGATCCAACGCTATTTACGCGCTATAAAGAGATTGCCTTTAACGCCGGCTCTCGCGACACGTCGATTATTATCGATACAGAGGATTTTCACCGTATCGTGCACCCGAAAGAAATCGACTTCTTAAAGGCCTAGGGAAATCTCCTCTTTTAGAACCACGGGAAATCGCCATCGCGCGATTTCCAGGGGTCGATTGTCACATCGACACTACGAACGACGCCAGACTTATCGAACTGTGGCCAAACAGCCATATCAAAACTTCCGCCATCTTGGTAGCGATACATCCAAGCATGTTCGCCTACGAGCGGGAAGTTATATTCTTCCGCGCACTTTCCCCAAAGTGCCCAAACATCAGCCTCTGTGGATTCGCCAACCTTAATAAGCGAAAAGTATTTTTCTTGTAGCCCCTGTTCGCGAGAGACAACTTTGTCGTTTTTATCTAAGAAAAGCCACCAAACCGCTTGACCGTAAGGTTGCGACGAATACGTCCAACGCACCGTGCCATCTGGCATCGGGGTCATCGCCTCGGGCGCTCCAAGCCGCTCTCTTACTGCATCGGCCGAGTCCCCCATCTTCACAAGTTGCGGGTGCGAGCAAGCACAAGTAAGAGCAGCCAATCCTGCCACAAAACCTAGGCGCAATACCTTTTGCTTCATAGAGAAAAACCTCCAAACTCAAAAACGCTTTCCCTTTATTGTACTCACGCGATTTCCCAATTTTGTTAAGAATTCTTAAGAAAAAACTAGGGAAAACAGCTCATCTACACTTCAAAGCACCATTTAAAAGGGTAAACTTTTGGGCGGGAAAATTTGTCTATGGTTGTCTCCCAAAGAGGAGACGTAGTTTTTTGCGGCCTAAAAAAGTAGGAAAAAGCCGCAACTTGAGGAGTACCTATGCGTACCAATTACTGTGGCCTGATTGATGAAAAATACATCGGCCAAACTGTCACCCTTTACGGGTGGGCTCACCGCCGCCGTGACCATGGTGGTGTTATTTTTATCGACTTGCGTGACCGCGAGGGTTTAGTTCAGATCGTGTGCGACCCGGACCGCCCCGAAGTGTTCGCTGCTGCCGAGAAAATCCGTAATGAGTACTGCTTGAAGTTAACAGGTCTTGTTCGCCCGCGTCCTGAAGGAACGAAAAACGACGCTCTGATTTCTGGCGGTATCGAAATTCTTTGCCAAGAGCTCGAAATTTTAAATCCCTCTTTGACGCCTCCGTTCCAACTCGATGACGATACCGTAAGCGAAACAGCACGCTTGACATATCGAGTCTTAGATTTGCGTCGTCCGCAGATGCAAAAGAATATGAAGTTGCGCTTTAAGGTCACACAGGCCGTTCGCCACTTCTTAGACGATGAAGGCTTTATTGATATTGAAACGCCTGTTTTAACGAAGTCCACGCCTGAAGGCGCCCGCGACTATTTGGTTCCTTCGCGCGTTCAAGACGGCATGTTCTTTGCCTTACCGCAATCGCCCCAACTCTTTAAGCAGATGTTGATGGTCGCAGGCTTTGACCGCTACTACCAAATCGTCAAGTGCTTTAGAGACGAAGACTTGCGTGCTGACCGTCAGCCCGAATTCACGCAGATCGATTGCGAAACAAGTTTCTTAAACGAGCACGAAATCCGTGATCTCTTTGAAAGACTCATTCGCTCGGTCTTCGATAAGGTTCTCAATGTGAAACTCGCTGCCGATGGCGAACGTTTCCCTGTGATGCAATACAGAGAAGCGATGGCGCGCTTTGGTTCGGATAAGCCCGATTTGCGCGTGAAGCTTGAACTCAAAGAAGTCACAGACATTGTTAAAGACAGTGACTTCAAGGTCTTTAGCTCAGTTACAAGCCTACATAACGGTAAGGTTGTTGTTCTTCGCGTTCCTGAAGCCTGCGCTATGCCGCGCTCGGAAATCGATAGCTACACAGAATTTGTGAAGATCTATGGCGCCAAGGGCCTTGCCTACATTAAGGTCAATGAAAAGGCCAAGGGCCGTGAAGGCTTGCAAAGCCCGATTGTGAAGAACCTCTCAGATGAGATTCTCGCCAAGCTCTTAGAAGTTACTGCCGCTCAAGATGGCGATATTCTCTTCTTTGGTGCTGACAAAGCCAAGGTTGTTTACGACAGTCTCGGAGCCTTACGCTTAAAGATTGGTTTGGGCGACTTCGGACACAAGCATGGGCTTTTTGAAGCGGGCTGGAAACCCTTGTGGGTTGTTGACTTCCCGATGTTTGAATTCTCTGAGGAAGAAAACCGCTGGATGGCTTGCCACCATCCGTTCACATCTCCGCACGATGAAGATGTCGATAAGCTTGAAACCGATCCGGAAAACTGCTTTGCTAAGGCCTACGATATGGTCTTAAACGGCTGGGAAATCGGCGGCGGCTCTGTGCGTATTCACGATGCGACAGTGCAAAGCAAGGTCTTCTCGGCACTGAAGATTGGTCCAGAAGAAGCGAAGATGAAGTTCGGGTTCTTGCTTGATGCGTTGCAGTACGGCGCGCCACCACACGGCGGTATCGCCTTCGGTCTTGATCGTATCGTCACCATGATGACGGGAGCTCCCTCGATTCGTGACGTGATTGCGTTCCCGAAGACACAGCGTGCTCAGTGCTTACTCACCGGAGCCCCGAGCCCTGTGGATGAAAAGCAATTGCGCGAACTGCACATTCGTTTGCGTAACGAACCGAAGGCCTAACGGCTAACGAAGAAAGTAACTAGGCCGCAGGCATGAAAACCCTGCGGCTTCTTTTTCTTAGCTTCACCGTATGACGTCCCTGCTTTGTAATCTATGCCCAAGGCGCTGCAACGCAGATCGCAATAGCCCTGCAGGCATCAAGCGAGCCCTATGTCGGAGTGCTTGGAGGCCTCGCGTTGCCCTTGTGAGCCTACACGCGTGGGAAGAGCCCTGTATTTCAGGAAAACGCGGAGCGGGAACCGTTTTCTTCTCGCACTGCACAATGCGTTGCTGCTTTTGCCAAAACTACGAAATCAGTAACGAGGGAAAAGGATTTGAGGTCACAGCCGAACGCCTCACAGAAATCTTTCTCGAAGAAGAAAAGCGAGGCGCAGAAACCCTTGAGCTTGTCACGCCGAGCCACTACGCCGAGGCCATTGTCCCTGCTTTAAAAGCGGCAAAAGAAGCCGGCCTTTCGATTCCTGTTGTCTACAACACCAACGCCTACGACCTACCGGAAACGCTACAGCGTTTCGCAGGTCTTGTGGACGTTTTCATGCCCGACTTAAAGTACTTTGATTCCCGTCTTGCAGCGCGTTACTCGGGAGTGCCTCACTACAAAGAGGTTGCAACAAAAGCCATTGAAACCATGTTTGAGCTAACCGGGCCCCTGAGCTTTAATGCCGAAGGCATTCTTGAAAAGGGCGTTCTCATTCGTCATCTTGTTCTTCCTTGGCTTTACAAAGATAGTTTTGCTTGTCTTGATTGGATTTACAAGACCTTCAAAGACGATGTGTATGTTTCCATCATGAATCAATATATGCCGCTATACAAAGCAAAGCGCCATCCGGAAATCAACCGTCCCTTAACAACGCTTGAATACAATCGTGTTTTGGATTACGCAGAAAAACTAGGCATGAAAAAGGTCTATTTTCAGGCAGGACGAACAAATTCTGATATATTCATTCCAATCTTTGATGGAAGTCACGTTTTATCGGATAAATAAGAAATCCTTTTTGACCGATTCGAGAATATCCTTCCTTTTTAAGTTAACAAGGGATACCAAAGACTATGGCACTAGCTGTTGCAAAACAACGAAAAGCTCTTGGCGCACGCTTAAGAGCCGAGCGCGAGCGTCTTGGCTTTTCCGAAACGCAAATTGCACAACTTATCGGCATCCCAGTTGAGAAATACCTCGAAGTGGAAGCCGGAGACCTAGATCCTGGTCTTTTTTGCATGATGCGTTTAACCGCCTGCGGCTTTGATGCGAACTACATAATCACCAACGAGCGTCTTCGCCCTCTGCAGGAAGAAAGTGAACTTTTGCGCCGCTTCCGAGACCTCTCCAACAAAGGCAAAAGTTCAATTTTCATGACGCTTGATGCGCTCGAACGTCTCGCTCCGAATCTTCGCACCAATATTCGTAAGAACCTCCGGTCCAATTTCGACGCCATCAAAGACAAATTCAAGATTGACTGACCGGAGTCAAACCATGTCGCTCGGAACAATTATTCGAGAAGTACCAAAAAAAATTCTTAACCTTTTCCTAAGTGTCTTAAAAAGTCCTTTGACGCTTTTTACACGCCTGAAATCACGTCGCGCGACACAAAACGCCGCCCCCAAAGAACCGAGTCGCTTTAAAAGTTCTTGCTCGAACTTCTTTTCGAAAACTGGCCGCATTCTTCATCGCACTGCGCGCTTTGTGTGCTTAATTCTCGGAATCGGAATTATTGGCTTTGGAATTTTTGTCGGAGCGCTTTTTTATTTTGTTAATGCCGATTCTGTTAAAGCCTCTTTTGTGGATATCGCCCATAAGTCACTAGGGGCAAAAGCCGTCGTTTCTGGCAATATTGAAATTCAGAGACTTCCGAAATTTGCGATTACGATTCCTCAAGTTTCGCTTCTAAGAGAAGACGACAATTCGCAAATGGCAAGCATTGATGCCATCTACACGGAAGTTAGCCTTTGGAGTTTGCCACTTGGCGCCATCGGGCTACGCAATACGGAAATCAATGGCCTTAAAACGGCGTTTTACCTTGAGGACTGGCTCGGAGACCAAGCCTACAAAACGAACGCTGCCAAAATCACATTCCCTAACGACTTACGCGTTCGAGAGATTGCCTTTACGAACACAGCGGTTGACCTCTTTTATGCTCGAGGCATTGAAACGCCTCTTGCAAAACTCACGAATATTGATGCACGCCTCGGTGAGCTTTCTCCTGAACTCGAAACCACCGCAAAAGTAAGTCTTACCTTTAACGAGGGGGAAGCTTCTCCCTCAGATATCAAGGGCTCTTTAAGTATCGATACGGCTCTTGATTTTTCTGCGGCGACGAAAACGCTGACTCTGCGCGACTTTAAGAGTAGCGGCAGCCTCACAGAATCGAATTCCGAACACATTCTTCTTGCCTCGGCCAATCGCTTGCGCTTAAAGCCCTCGGAAGTGACAGGCGTTAACATTCAACTCGCTTTAAGCGCCCCCGATCGCAGTAAAGGCGAATTCACGGTGAGTTTGGCTGATTTCTTAGCCGATGCGACGCGATTAGCGACTCCTGAGGTGAAACTCGTTTTCCAAAAAACAACTGAAGGCTCAGAAGCTAAATTTGATTTGGCTGCAGGCGCGAATATCGATTTATCCTCACAAACGATTCAACTTGCCGATATCACAGGCTCCTTTACATCAAAAGGACTTGAAGGAATCCCCGATGGCTTAACAGCCACAGTTAAGGGTGAGGCCTCAGGAAAACTCCCTGACGCATTAACTAGCCTTACTTTAGCTGGAAATATCGGCGCCTCTTCCTTTACCTATAACGGCTCTTTGGAGTGGACGCACTCGCCCTTATTAAAAGGAAAGCTTTCTGTGACGCGCCTGACGTTTGATCCGACTCCGGCTCTTACGAATCTATCGTGGTTACATTCCGTGGATTTTGATGGCGAAGTCCGCATTGGGAAATTGCAAAGCAAAGCGCTTGAGGCAGAACAGTTCCAAGCTAACGTCACCTTATCCCAAGGCACACTTGAAAGCAAAAATGCCATCGCCAATATCGGTGGCGGAAGAGTGGAAACACTCCTGAGTCTTAAAGACACAGGAGAGTGGTCCACTGATACTCACTTTGATTCGGTTTCTTTTGAAAGCCTCTTTGCTACAAGCCCCATTGCTGGGAAAACAAGCGGCACGCTTAAGCTCACTGGAAAAGGAAATAACCTTTCCTCTCTCACGGGATCAGGCAAACTCCGACTCTTACGTGGCACTCTTTTAGGAATCGATGTTTCGCAATTGTCAAAGAGAGCCGCTTCTAGCGACAAAGAAACTCCGAAAACCACCTTTGATGAATTAACGAGCGATATGGCAATCGCTGACGGAATTCTTTCCTTGAAAAACTTCGTTTTGCGTAACGCCGCAAGCCGCATCGATGCCGATATTCGCATTAATCTAACGGACGAAGCGATTTCTGGTTCGGCCAACATTTTGCAGACACTGAATGCGGCCTCGCCAAAACGCGATAAAGCGCTCTTTTCGGGTGCGTGGTTTAATCCCGTTTGGACCGTTGAGCAAAAGAACCTCGCCCCAGGTAAAGAGGGCGACGCGGACAATTCGAGCTTTACAAAGAAACTTCAGATTTGGAAGAACTTAAAAGACTTCTTTAAGTTCTAACGCTTCGGATCGATTTCTTCAACGATTACAGCGTCTTCAACTTCTGTGACGCGCTTGACGCCAACACGCGTTTGGTTGGTGCGCTTTTCTTTGGCGGGCTCTTCAAAGGGCTCTTCGCGCCGTTGTTCCTGCCTCATGCGAGCTGCGAGCTCCTCTTGCATGTGTTTGATGGGATCGCCATGGCGCCAACGCCAGTAGATGCCATAAAGCGCTAAGCAAAGAACAAAAATAAGAAACGCGAGTAGTAAGCCTCCGATTACCGGAAGCAAAAGCACTCCCAGAATGACGAAAAGTGCGATAACAAGAATCGTTGCAAAGGGGCTTACCCCACGGCCATTGATATAAATCATTTAAGAAGCCTTACGAAAAGAGCCATAGTTTTCTGCGATTGTAGCGATGAACAAAGTCGCGATGTGTAAGCAAATCTTAAAGTTTTATGGGAAAATTGCGCCCCATCATGTCAGATATTTTAAAAAACACAATGCCTTCTTCTTTACCCGATGTACAAAGTCTTGAGGACACCCGTCATATTTGCATTGACCGCGTCGGTATCAAGGGACTCACGTATCCGATGACGATTGCTGGCAAAGACGCCACGCAACCGACCGTTGCTAAAGTCGATATGTACGTCTCCTTAAGTCCCGAGCATCGCGGAACCCATATGTCTCGCTATGTGGCGCTTTTGTCAGAGAACAAAGAGCCCTTAAGCGTGAAAATGATTGAAACACTTTTAGGGAAAATGCTCACGCTTCTTGGTTCAGAAAGTGGCTACATCCAAATTAGTTGCCCCTTCTTTGTTCATAAAAAGAGCCCTGTTTCTGAGCTTATCTCCTTAATGGACTATGAGGTACGGTTTAGCGCTGAAAGCATCAAGGGCAAAGTAAGCGTCATTCAGGAAATTACTGCTCCTGTGACAAGCCTTTGCCCGTGCAGTAAAGAGATTAGTGACTTTGGCGCTCACAACCAACGCTCTCGCATCACAATCGGTGTTGAGTCCGATGGAACTCTTTCTCTAGAAGAGCAGATTCGCATCGCAGAAACAAGTGCCTCCTGCGAACTTTGGAGCCGCTTAAAGCGTAGCGATGAGAAGTTTGTAACAGAATTTGCTTATGAGCATCCGAAGTTTGTCGAGGATACGATTCGTGATGTCGCCCGTAAGCTCGATGCGGATAACCGCGTTTTTGCCTACCGCGTTGAAGTGGAAAACTTTGAGTCCATCCACAATCACTCGGCCTGTGCGATGTTAAAGCGCGATAAGCGCACAAATTAAATCGCCGATGGCGCTTAAAGAGAAGTGAACCGACGCAACAAAAGAGCCGTCGGTTCTTTCTTTTCTTAAAGAAAATTAGCTTCTAAGCAACAGCTTGCAACAGATTCTCGCAAGCATCTTTGCTAGAGTTACGGATTGCAGATTTTTTGAATTGGTTTCAGTGGCTTAGTCAAAATGGAAAATGAAAAATTGCTTGAGCTCGTCTCGCGTGCTCTTACAAAAATCGGTGTAACTGATATTGCTCCCCGTATTGAAAAACCCAAAGATCTTTCTCACGGAGACCTCGCCTGCACAGTAGCGATGCAGTGCGCTCGCGCCTTAAAGAAAAATCCGCGTGAAATTGCTCAAAGCCTAGTTGCAGCCATCAAGGCTGATCCTGAATTTTCCACTGTGGTCCAAACCATCGAAATCGCGGGTCCTGGCTTTATTAACTTTCGCTTAAACACCGCTTCGAAGTTTTCCGTTATTTCTGAAGTTTTAAAGAAAAAAGAGACCTTCGGGTCAAGCTCGGAATTTCTTGGGAAAAGCGTTCTTCTTGAATACGTCTCAGCCAATCCCACAGGGCCCTTACATTTAGGGCACGCCCGTCAAGGCGCCTTAGGGGACGTCCTATCACGGATCATGGCCACACAAGGCTACAAGGTCACGCGCGAGTTCTATTACAACGACGCAGGTGTGCAAATTGACAACCTGACGCTTTCCGTTATCGCCCGCGCCCGTGAGTTAAAGGGACTCGCTAAGCCAGAAGATTTCCCAGAAAATGGGTACCACGGCGATTACATCACAGATATCGCTAAAGACTATTTAAACGGCGTCTCAATCGTCGCTCCTGATGGAAAAACCATTGAAAGTCAGGGTGCGATTGAAGATAAAGAAACCGTGCGCCGTTATGCTGTTGCTTACTTAAGAAACGAACAAGACGCAGACCTGAAAGCCTTAGGCGTTGGTTTCGATAACTTTTATCTAGAAAGCTCTTTGTATTCCGATGGCCGTGTGGCTCGCGCCGTTAGCGCCATGATTGATTCGGGATACACCTATGAGGCAGATGGCGCCTTGTGGCTTAAGACAACAGATCCGAAATTTGCCGATTTTCACGACGACAAAGATCGTGTGATGCGCAAAAAGGACGGTCACTACACCTACTTTGTGCCTGATGTCGCCTATCACCTTTCAAAGTTTGAGCGTGGCTTTACGCGAGCAATCAATATCCAGGGTTCTGACCACCACGGAACGACAGCGCGCGTGAAAATTGGCTTACAGGTCGCAGGTCCCGCCTTTGGAATGCAAATTCCAAAGACCTTCCCCGAATACGTCCTACATAAGATGCTTCTTGTCGTCAAAGACGGTCAGGAAGTGAAAATGAGTAAGCGCTCAGGAACCTATGTCACATTGCGTGATATTGTCGATTGGGTTGGACGTGATGCTGCGCGCTTTTTCCTCGTTTCTCGTAAGTCAGATGCCGAGTTTGTCTTTGATGTGAATCTTGCGTTAAGTAAGAGCGATGAGAACCCCGTTTTCTACTTACAGTATGCACACGCAAGAATTTGCTCTGTGCTTACTCAAGCAAAGGAAAAAGATTTCGAGGTGCCCACTTTTGACGAAGCGGCAAAGGCTAATTTTGCCTTACTCGATAGCGTAGCCGCTAGTGCACTTGCACAACGCATTGCTGAGTATCCAAGAATCCTTGCGATTGCCGCTCGAGACTTGGCTCCCCACCTACTTTGCGTGTACTTAAAAGAGTTGGCCTCCGACTTTCACGCTTTCTATAACGCCGATCGCGTGTTAGTTGACGATAAAGATTTGCGTAACGCACGCCTTGCTCTTTTAATGGCAAGCCGCCAAGTGTTAGCCAATGGATTGGCAACCCTTGGAATTGATGCACCAGAACATATGTAAAACCAGAGAGGATACAAATGGCACAGCGAAGTGAAGGTTATGGCTTTAAAGCTCTTTTTTGGTCCTTTACCCTAGGAGCTGTTTTTGCGTTTGCCGTCTCGGCAGGTCTTGCCCTTTGGATTACCAAAGCTCCGATTCCTTTTGTCGCCAAAGTGCAGCCCTCTTCGCGCTTGGTCGATATCACGCTCGATGGTAAGCAAGACCCAAATAAGAACCTTTACGCTGAAGGGCAAGGTGTTGAGCAAACAACGGCTACTGTGAAAACGGTGACAGCAGGCACGGAAGAAGAAAACGCCCTTCCGACAAAGTTCTGGGTACAAGCCGGTGCCTTTAGTCAAAACGCTGACGCAGAAAGCATGCGTGCTCGCATCGCCTTTATCGGTTTAGATGCCCAAATCGTTTATCGCAACGAAAAAGGGCAACGCTTATATCGCGTACGCATTGGGCCCTTTGATTCTGAAGAACAGGCCAATGAAATTAATCAATCCCTTGCCGACAATTCGATTAAGGGAACCATTCTTCGCTTAAGAGATTAACAAAGATGACGTCTCGTCGTACTTTACTTACGTGTACAGCCACTATCGGTGCCTTTGGAGCTGCGCCTCTTTGGGCCAAAGAAAAGAGTTCAGGTTTTGTCCTTGGGAAAGACTTTCTAGCAGTCGACCCTGTTGTGAAATACCCCGCTCGCCCGATTATTATTCACGACTTTTTTGCCTACACCTGTTCGCATTGCTTTCGACTCGCCCCTTTGATGAACGAATTTGAGAAATCCCTCGAAGGCGATTCGAGTGTGAAAGTGATTCCCGTGCCAGTGTCTTGGGAAAAAACCACCGACTACTTTCCTGCGGTGTATTTTGCGTTTGAGGCGCTTGGAAGACTTTCTGACTTACATATGGCGTATTGGGAATGGGTGATGCAACCCGATCATCCTTGGGAAAAAGTCGAGGATGTGAAGCCCGATACCGATGTCTGGGTCAAAGAGCACGGCATTAATCTAGAAAAGTGGCATGCGCTTTTAGCGAGCTTTTCTATTCGCAACAAAGTGCGGCAAGCCACTGAAGTTTGGCAAAAGTACAATATAGACTCCACGCCGATGATTGGTGTGGCAGGGCGTTTTCTTACCGCCCCCCACTTAACAGGATCTCGCCCGAAAGCAATCGAAGCGACCCGTTGGCTTATTGAGCAAATCAAATCGGGCAAACTTTAGGAGGACTTTCCTATGCGCGTTTTCATCACCGGTGCTTCAAGTGGAATCGGCGCAGCGCTTGCTCGTGCCTACGCCAAACGTGGTGCAACATTAGGACTTCTTGCAAGAAACCCCGATAAGTTAAACGCGTTTGCCAAAACGCTTGCCGATTCCGAGGCGCATGCGCTTTACGCGGCCGACGTGACAGATCGCGACGCAGTCATCGCGGCAGCGACTGATTTTGATAGCCGCGGGGCCACCGATCTTGTGATTGCCTGCGCTGGGATTTCTATTGGCGTTAAAACCGAATACCGCGAAGACTTGGACGTTTTAGAACGGATTTATCGCACTAATGTCTTTGCCATGGCAAGCACATTCCATGGCTTTATTGCTCCGATGAAAGCGCGTGGTCATGGACACTTTGTTGGAATCGGGTCTGTTGCAGGAATCCGCGGGCTACCTGGTAGCGAAGCCTATTGCTCAAGCAAATCGGCCGTTATCACCTATCTAGAAAGCTTACGTAACGACCTAAAGCCTTACGGCATTTCTGTGACTACGCTTTCGCCTGGCTTTGTAAAGACGCCTTTAACAGCAAAGAACCCTTATAAGATGCCTTTCTTATTGGAGCCAGATGAATTCGCTCGCATTGCCGTTAAAGCCATTGATGCAAACGTAAGCTACAAGACCATTCCTTGGCAGATGGGCGTTTTAGCCAAACTCATGCGCATTCTTCCGAACTCGGTTTTTGATGCCTGCGTAGCTCATCGCAAACAAAAGCCGCGCGACAAAGAATTGCACCCAACAAACTAGAGCCCTTTAAGCTTTCTCGCTTAATCCTTACGGCTTTCTAAATGCAATCGAGCAGAAGTTTTCCTCCTCTGCTCGATTCTTGCCTTTACATCAATCTAATTTGAGTGAGTCTTAAAACGCCTTAGAACGTATCGAAGTACTCTTGAAGTTTCTTCACATCATGCGTCTTTGTCAATCCAAGCATCAAGAGAATACGAGCCTTTTGTGGATTGAGCGTTCCAGAAGAAAGGAAGCCGTACTTGGCGTCATCGACTTCAGCGTCCTTGGTTGTGGCGCCTGTCGGAACGCGTGAACTACGAACAACAGCGATACCGTTCTTGGCCGCTTTTTCAAGCACTGGGAAGATGTTCTTATGGATGTTGCCATTGCCGACACCGGCATTAACGATACCGTCGTACTTGGCTTTCACTAAGGCTTCGGCCTGAACAGCCTCAACACCACCGTGCGTATAGACGATGCCAACCTTCGGTAATTTCGTCAATTTTGTCACGTCAAACGGTGTCTCATAGGTGTGCTTGCGAAGCGACTTGCTCTCGTAGGTGACCTTATTGTTGAAGATTGTGCCGACCTTGCCGTAGTTACCAGCGATAAATGTCTCAGGCTGGACGGTGTTACTCTTTAAGATATCGCGTGCGCCAATCACGATGTTATTCATCGCAACGACAACACCCTGCTCGGCTGTCTTCTTTTCTGTCGCTGTTAAAACGGCGTTGTAAAGGTTACGCGGACCATCTGCGCCAAGGCCAGTGGAAGGAAGCATGGCGCCAACGAGCACCACAGGCTTCTTGCAACGAAGCGTCAAATTCAAGAAGTACGCTGTTTCTTCCATCGTATCGGTGCCGTGCGTGATGACAAAGCCGTCGTACTTGCTGCAATCTTCGTTGATAACCTTATTGAGCTTAAGCCAGACATCGTCTGTCATGTCCTGAGAACCAATCTGAACGACCTGCTTGGGGGTAATTTCAGCGATCTCAGCAAGTTGCGGAACTGCGGCAACGAGGTGGTTAACGGAAACCTTACCGGCCTGATAGGCAGATCCTGTTGCAGAATTGCCGGAACCGGCGATTGTGCCACCTGTGGCTAAGACTTCAATCTTCGGTAACGTTGCAGCTGCAACCGCTGTGCAAGCGCCAAGAATTGCAAGCGCTGTTAGTGTCTTCTTAAACATTGATTTGTTTCTCCATATTTGGGGTTGATCTAAACCCATTTCGGTTCATTCACTTCTTCGGCCTTTTCTAAGAAATCCTCTCTAGATATCCAAATAAAACACTGATTCTTCGAGGAATTCCTTTAAGAAAGACTGCTAATTTTTATCCCTACCCCATAAGATAAAAGAACTAGCTTTTTTAATTATGGTCAAATGAACTAAGACATGCAATTCAAAGATGTAACAAGTCTTGTCCGTCAAAAACGAGGCAAAAAAAACCTCTTTAGCGAGACTGAAAACTCATTAAAAAGTCAAAACGAAAGTGGAGAAAGAGACCCTATTTTTCTTCTTTTGTGAGCGCCTTGTAGATTGCCTCGCGCTTTGCGCCCGAGGCTTTGGCGGCAATCGCTGCGGCTCGGCTCACAGGTAATTCGGCGGCAATAAGTCTTGCCCAACGAAGCGTTTCTTCATTAACGAGATCGTCGCTAGATTTCTTTTTCTCGTATTCATCGACAAGGACAACGTATTCACCCTTAGGCTCATGGGTCTTTGCCCAGGACTGAAGTTCTTGAGCCTTCATCTCGGTAAATTCTTCGAATCGCTTTGTCACTTCTCGAGCAATGACGATGCGTCGCTCGGCATCTAAGTTTTCAAATAAAAGTGAGGCCAAGTCGCGAATTCTGTGTGGCGCCTCGTAAAGAACAAACGCTTCCTTTCTTTCGCATAAACGGCAAATGGCCTCTTTTCTTAATTTCCCCGTTGGCTCAACAAAGCCCGCGAACGTAAAGCGATACGCCTTAAGCCCTGCGGCACTCATAGCGCTTACGACTGCCGAAGCGCCTGGAATCGGAACAACACGAAAGCCCGCATCCCTTACGGCTTCAACAACGCGAGCGCCTGGATCGCTTACTGCAGGGGTGCCTGCGTCGGTGACAAGTGCGATGCGTTCACCGGCTTGAAGCCTCTCAATGAGTTTTACGGCTGCGGAACATTCGTTATGTTCGTGAACTGCGACACAGGGCGTAGAAATTGCGTAGCGGTCAAGCAATTTTCTTGTTTCTCGGGTATCCTCACAGGCAATCGCATCGCAGACTGCGAGCACCCAGAGTGCCCGTAGCGTAATGTCTGCGGCGTTGCCAATCGGAAGGCCTACAATATAGAGCGTTGCGCTCGGAAAGGTCTGCTCGCCAAGCAATGCCGCTTGCATGAGTGGATTGTCATCAAAATTACCCGTTTTTTCGGATTGCATTGTGAAACACCCTTTGTTCGTCCGTTTTGTCTCTACCTTGTTGGCCGCATCCTGTTCGGCCGCGTTTGCGCAGGCCGCTCCTGAAGCAACACCAAAGGAACTTACTGCTACAGCGCCCGAGAAAACCGAGGTTCTCGTTGAGACTCAACCCATTAAATTGGCTTTTATTCTTCCGCGCAAAAAATCGCGCTTTGATGCTGCCACACAATACGCTCTTGATGGAGCGCTTGCTGCGAATTATGCCGCAGCCAATCCCGCGGAAATTCTTCTCATTCGCCCGGGCTCTGACGATAGTGTTGCCAAGCAACTGAAAAGCGCAGCCGCTTCTGGCGCTCTTGCCGCTATCGGTCCCTTAGATCGCGATGCCATCGAGCAAATTGCTCAGATGGATTATCTGCCGCTTCCTGTTGTCACGCTCAATCAAATCGATCTCGATAAAGAAGTACCGCTCACTGAAGAAGAAATCCAAGCGCTTCGCATGAAAGAAGAGGCTCGGCACATTGCCGATGATGCGGCCCGCGAACTCAATGAGGCAACACAAGCACAACAAGATGAAAATGCCCCCACAAATCCCGAGCATTTAACTGAAGGCGAGCTCGCCACCATGCAAGGCGGATCAATCTCCGTTGACTTAAAGATCCCCGGGCTCGTTCTTGCGAAAGATGTTCCACCAGAATACATTCGCCACGAACCGCGCCTTTTCCCGAGAGGCCTTTTGATGACAAGCCTCTCACTTGAAACTGACGCCAATTACGTTGCTGATCTTGGCATCAAAGCACTTCCCCGACTAACAGAAGCTGGCGAACGCCCCAAGGTCCTTGTCATCGACCAAGATAAACCTTTGCAAAAACGCATCTCGGCTGCGTTTTGTAAGACGCTAACCGATTTGGGTTATGCGCCAGATCGCCTTACGGTTGACTTAAAAGACCTTAATCGCATCTCTCAGCTTTTCGAACTTGTCATCGAAGACGATGATCCAGAAATTGAGCCTGAAGAACCCATCGATCAAGAGGCTGACCCTGTGGCTTGGCGTCAACAGCAATTGCGCCAGACACGCGAATCGGCTGAAAGACGCGCCTACGCCGCTCTTGCCGAGCCGCCCTACTACGCTGCATTCTTAGCGCTTGATGCGCCAACGGCTTCGCAAATCAGACCTCGTCTTCCTTTGAGAACGCGCCTGTGGGGAACATCCCTTTTATATCCAGGAAATCCCGAAACAGATTCCACGGCAAAAGCTCTCACTTTCGACTTAAAACAGGTGGGATTCGTGGAGAGCCCCTTTATTCTCAACTTTGATATCGATGCCTTTGATAAAACCTACAAAGTTGCCCCGCCCGCAAGTCTCGTGGGTAAACAGCTTTTCGCTCTCGGAGCTGACGCTTTATCTATTGCCAAAGCCATCGCACGAGGCGATGTCGCTGACGAAATCGAAGGTCTCACTGGGACGCTGCAGTACGATCTTGAGAGCTCTCCTGTTGTCACGCGACACGGGGCTTGCGCGATGATCGGTAGCGGCTCTATTCGCACATTGTCGCCTCAAGAGCTTATTGATTTCCGTGTCATTGAGCCTAGTACCTATAAGGCTTTAAAGAATTCTGAGCACACGCAAGCGCCAAGCGCGCCAGAAGCCGCAAAAGAAACCAGTAGCAGCCCAGCCCCTGAAGCAAAAGACCCACCTCTTACAAACTAAAGAAGCCGACCGATGCCGATTTTGACGCTTTCGAGCGCTCTTTTAAGTTGGGGCGACTTGCCCGTTCTTGACAATGCTGACCTTGTTTTAGAGCCAGGAGAACGCGTCGGTCTTATCGGTAGAAACGGCACCGGGAAAACTTCGTTTTTAAAAGTTATTTCTCGCAAAGTGCCTCTTGACGAAGGAGAGCTACAAACAACAAAGGGGCTTAACGTTACCTATGTCCCCCAAGAGCCACAACTACTTAGCGCAGCCAATCTTTTAGAAAGTCTTGAAAAAGAGCGTGAGACACTTGCCAGCCTTGATGAAGAAACGCGCTTTGCTGAGCGCGCCTTGCTACGCTCTTACATGGAAAAGCTTTGCGTCTCAGAGGACCTTCATCCAGAAAACACATCAGGTGGCGAACGAAAACGCGCCGCTCTCGCTTTAGCTCTAAGCCTTAAGCCCGATTTATTGCTTCTTGATGAACCGACAAACCACCTCGATATTGAGACGATTCGAACGCTTGAAGCGATTCTCAAAGATGAATTTACTGTGAGTCGCTCCTTAGTTGTTGTCACGCACGATAGAGCGTTTCTTGATTCGGTTGTGACACGAATTCTTGAGCTTGACCGTGGGTTATTGCGTAGCTATGAGGGAAACTTTCAAGCCTACGAACGACACAAAGAAGAAGAACTTCACGCAGAAAACCTTGCTCGGCAACGCTTTGATAAGTTCTGGGCTCAAGAAGAAGTCTGGATTCGAAAAGGCATCGAAGCACGGCGTACACGTAACGAAGGCCGCGTCAGGCGCCTTGAAGAATTAAGGCGTCAACGCGAGGCAAGACGAGACCAAGTCGGAGATGTTCGTTTTTCTCTTGATCGCGGCAATCGCAGTGGAAAAATCGTTCTTGAAACCAAGGGACTTACAAAGAGCTTTGGCTCGAGGCAGATTGTTTCTAGCCTTGATTTCACACTGATGCGAGGCGATAAGTTAGGGTTACTTGGGAAAAATGGCACGGGAAAATCCACACTCATTAAGCTTTTCTTAGGGGAGTTGGCACCTGATTTTGGGACAGTGCGCCAAGGAACGAATCTCTCGATTGCCTACTACGATCAATTGCGTGACACACTCGATTTGACAAAGACTGTTGCCGATACGATCAGTCCTGGAAGCGACTGGGTAGAAATCGGTGGCGTAAGAAAACACGTGATGAGTTACTTGGCTGATTTTCTTTTTGAGCCGCGAAAAGCCAATGTCTACGTCTCAGCTCTCTCGGGAGGAGAACGCAATCGCCTCCTTTTAGCGCGCCTTTTCGCTCTTCCTGCGAACGTACTAGTTCTTGATGAGCCAACGAACGACCTAGATATCAATACGCTTGAGCTACTTGAAGAGACGATTGCCAACTACACAGGCACTGTGATTCTTGTAAGCCACGATCGCCGTTTCCTAGATAACGTTGTCACACAAACGCTCGCTCCCGTCAATTACGAAAATCCCGATGGCAGATGGCGTGAATACGTTGGCGGTTACGAGGATTGGCTAACCCAAAGGAAAAGAGAAACACATCAAGAAGCAAAGGGAGCAAAACAAGCCCCTCAAGAAAAAGCCAAACGCATTCGAAACACCTCAATGGGACGCGTCAGACTCAGTTTTAAAGAAGCTCGTGAATTAGAGGCGCTTCCTGCGCAAATCGAAACGCTTGAAAGCGAGCAAGAAACGCTCACACAAAAGATGCTTGAGGCCGATTACCACAAAAGACCTGTTGAGGAAATCAAGGCCGATAAAGAAAGAATCGAGAGCCTTCCTTCATTAATTGAAGATGCCTACGCACGCTGGGAAGAACTCACGCAAAAAGAAGCGCTTGCCTCGCGTTAGAAGGCCTCTTTTCCCGACCTTAGACGGCGCTCTTTTCTCGCCTTAAAATCCTAGCGTTCGCACGTGGTCTTTTATGCACTATCCGGTTTTTTTAAAAAATCTTCCCGCTACAGAATCTCTGATGCAGCGCTTAAGAGAGGCCCCCTCTTTTTCTCGTGCAGAAGGCCTTTTGCTTGTTGTGCTCTTAAGTGTTCCAGCCATCATCGCGCAATTAGCTAGCGTACTCATGCACTACATCGATATGGCGATGCTCGGACACTTGGGTTCTGATGAGGCCGCTGCTGTCGGACTTGTTTCAACGACAATCTGGATGTTTTGGGGCATTGGAAGCGCAGGAATTACAGGCTTTCACGTGCTCGTAGGGCAACGCGTTGGCGCTCGAGACGAAAAGGCTGTTAAGTCTCTTATGCGACAGTCTTTGGTTATCACATTTTTATGGGGTATGGCATTAGCCATCGTCGGTGTTCTCATTGCCAAAGACCTTCCGCATTGGCTTGGAGCCACAGGTAAAGTTGCGCACTTTGCAACAGAGTACTTTCAAATTGTGGTTGCCTCGTGGTCGCTTGTTCTTGTGAATTTCTTAGAAACTGGCATGTTGCGCGTCAGTGGCAATATGAAAGCTCCGAGCCTTCTTGGCATATCAATGTGTGTGCTCGATGTGTTCTTTAATGCCCTATTTATCTTTCCCTCGCGCACGACTTCGTTCTTTGGCATCGATATCTATCTACCAGGGCTAGGCTGGGGTGTTGCGGGGGCGGCTTGGGCCACAGTGCTTGCCACCTCCCTTGTGCTTCTTGCAAGCCTTTGGTTTGCCTGTGTGAAATCCGAACACCTTGCTATCTTTGGACGCAAAGGCTCTTTTCTTCCGCAATTGCTTGACCTTAAGAATTCGCTCCGAATTGGACTACCCGTAAGCATCCAACGCATCGTGATGAATGGAGCGCAAATTATCTCGACGATGATTGTCGCGCCCTTAGGAACTGTTGCTCTTGTTGCGCACTCCTTTGCTCTTACGGTTGAGAGCCTATGCTACATGCCTGGGTTTGGCATCCGCGAAGCAGCAACCACGCTTTGCTCACAAACCATTGGCGCAGGTCACGCGACGCGAGCCCGTGAAGTGGGAGCGCTCACAATCTTTGTTGGCGTTCTTGTGATGAGCTTTATGGGGCTACTGATGTTTTTCGGGGCTGAGGCCATGATGAGAACAATGACGCCTGATGCACAGGCTGTCAAACTCGGTGCCCAGATTCTTCGCATCGAAGCGTTCGCAGAACCGATGTATGCCGCTTCCATTGTTGCCTATGGCTGTTTTCTCGGTGCGGCTGATACACTTGTCCCGAGTTTGATGAATCTACTGAGTATGTGGATTGTCCGACTCCCGCTTGCCTTCTGGCTTGCTCAATCCATGGGGCTTGTTGGCGTTTGGATTGCAATGTGCTTGGAGTTGTTCTTTAGAGGCGCTATTTTCCTTGTGCGTTTTTATAAAGGATCGTGGCTAACTCGCGCAGGACGCTCCCGCTAAAAGCGTGCTATCGCGCTTATTTGGGGTATTGCCGTGAAAAATCGCACAAAAATCGGCTTTATTCTCGCCTGCTTTTTCTTAGATGCCTTGGGTGTTGGCTTAATTGTCCCCGTATTGCCACGCCTTATCGGAACCTTAAGCGAAACCCGCGATGCGCAAACGATTTGGTACGGCGCCATTATGGTTAGTTACGGAATAATGCAGTTCTTAAGCTCTCCTGTTCTCGGCGGCTTATCCGATCGCCTTGGGCGGCGCCCCGTGCTTCTTACAGGGATTTTTGGTCTTGGAATTACCTTTGCGGTTCCTGCGTTTTGCGCCTCTTTGCCTCTTATTCTTGCTAGCCGCATTGTGGGCGGTGCGCTTTCTGCGAACATCTCTGTAGCGCAAGCCTATGTTGCCGATATCACCTCTGGAAAAAGACGCGCAATGATGTTTGGTCGGCTTGGCGCTGTTTACGGTATCGGCTTTGTTGTAGGTCCCGCACTAGGAGGCATCGCAGGGCAAACCGACCCGACGCTACCTTTCTTAATTGCCTCAGGATTGTCCTTGTGTAATTTTCTTTTTGGTCTTTTCTTTTTGCCTGAGTCTCTTACGGAAAAGACGCGGGCCTCTCTATCCTTTTCTGCCTGCAATGCCTTTTTGACCTTACCCAAGCTTTTAGAAAAAACTGAGAGCCGCCCCTTTTTCTTTATCTTTGCCTTTAATGCGCTAGCGATCTTTCTTTTGCAATACACATGGGCGCTTTACACCGAGTTTCGCTATGGGTTTACGCCACTAGAAATTGGACTTTCAATTTTCGCGCTCGGTGTCTCGATGTCTTTTATTCAGGGTTACTTTCTGACGACTCTCCTACGTTACTGCAAAGCATCAAGTATTGTCTTTACCTCCTTAGTGGCAAGCGCTCTTTGCTTAGGCGTGATTGGATTAACTGAGAGCGGCGCCATCGCCACAATCTTTTGCTGTGCCTACGCCATTGGCGGAACCGTCGGCCCCATATTAACTAGCCTCATTAGTCAGGTAAGCAGGCCCGAGGATCAGGGAAGAAATATCGGCGCATTGAATTCCTTATCGGCCTTGATGAGCGCAATTGCTCCTATCTTTGGAACAGTTCTTTTAAGTCTTGTCATCCATAGCGAGAGTTGGGTCGCAAAAGGGGCTCCTTACTTTGCGGCAGCGCTTCTCATGCTTTGCGCTTTGTATTGCTTTAAGGCCTGGGGCGCTACGAAAATTGATCGCATCGTAAAAACGACAAAGCGCAAATCATCTAGCAAAGCGTAAAAAGAAGAAATTTTTCTCTTAAGCGTGCTAGTCTACGGCAGTCGATTTTTCCCGAGGGTGCTTCTACTATGTCGGCTCTACGTCGCTACGCTTTTGCGCTTTGCCTTGTCCCTATTGCCTTGAGTGCTCAGGCAAGCACTTTCTGGGCTGCTCGTGGCACAACGGAAGCCTTAAATGGCACAACGATTGTGGCCTACATGCGTGATGATTTAGCTGGGGAACAGAACTTTGTCACAATCAATGACGAAGGAAGCCTCGCCTTTAAGGGCCTTTTTGTGGGAAGAACACATCGCTTTGAAGCAGGTCTTAATGAACGAGGCCTTTTTGTCGGACAAATCTCCGCAGCAAGCGTCTCACGTAACACTAGAGTTTCTCTTTTTCCTAAGCGCTTTAAATCGAGCGAAGGCTGGCATGGAGGCGAGTGGCTGATTCGTAACTGCGCCTCGGTTTCTGAGGCTCTCGGTAAAACGAATGTCTTTTCTGGCTACCCGATGATTTATGTCTTAGCCGATAGCCACGAGATTGCCTTTGTCGAGTGCCTACCCAACGGGCACTTTCACATTCAAAGAACGACTTCTGGGCTTCTAACGCACACGAATCACTACATTCTTCCCGAGTCAACAAAATTTAACGGGAAGGTTCCCGCGAGTTCCATTTCTCGCTTAGCTCGTATCGATTCCCTACTTGAAACTGAACTAAAGCCCTTCCGTCTTGAGCAGTTTTTATCGATGACGCAAGACGAACACGCTGGCCCCGACTTGAGTCTTTACCGCATCGGAAGCAAACCGCGCTCACCGAAGACAACGGGTATTTGGTTGCTGAGTTTTCCCTCAAGAGCGGGAACGCAATCGTATTTGCGTTACCTAAACGATGAGAATTGGGTCAATGCTAGAGAAAGATTCCCAGCAGCAAAAGATGGCGCATCCCTTCAAGCTTTAAAGCCAGAAGCTCTTACAACGCCATTGGCAAATCCTGAAGGCATTGAAATACCTGTAACGCCCATAAAGGAGTAAGACAAAATGAACCTTTCTCGCTCTTTGCTTCTCTGCGGCTTAAGTCTGGCGCTTGCTGGTTGCTCAACGCTTTTTAAAGATGCCGTTACGCCACCCGATGACGCCTCCTTCTCGCAAACCTATACGGGAACAGGCTACCTACAGTTTCAGTGCACCGTAGACAAGCACGGCTACTACTGGCGCTTTATTGCCCCTGAAATTGAGATTCGCGATGCCTCAGGGCAGCTCTTTGCCAAACAGGTCGCTGACTTTACTTTCCTTGCCGCAGACGGCAGTAGCCTCAAATCGAAAATCAGCTCCTCACAGGAATCTAGCTCTCGCGTTCGTGATGTCCTCTTTGAGACAACACCGAGAGGAACACAAAATGGCGTTTTATCGCACATTCGTTGGGTTAAGCGAACAGAGGCTCATGGAGGAGTCCCGCCAGATAAGTGCAACAGAAGAACGCTCGGAAATTTTGTTCGTGAACCATTTAGCGCAAAGTTCTCTTTTTATCGTTAATTCTTAGGCTTTTTTGCGCGTATCACAGCGGTTCGCATCCAAGTTAAGCTCATTTTGAGCTTACATTGGCGCTCTTTTTCCTGTAAAATTAACAGGTTAAATCCATTTTTTCTTCGAGGTTGACTGACCTTAACTGTTGTCAGGAGGTTCCCTACCATGGTTGGTGCATCGGTCTTGGGTGTTTTTCTACAAGGCTTACCGCCGGATCGGCGTGTTGCAATGGCGCGTGTTGCTAGTCTCATCCGCCGTGCCGCGCGTGGCGTACGCGAGAGCAAGCGCTTCGGGCTCGTTTTCTATGAGCTCAACGGTGGTCCGCTTTTTGCCCTCGAATCCCGAGACAAATTACTGACGCTTTTCGTTGCAGAAAAGGAAGCTGCTGAGCCCTTCTTTAACACCATCGCAGGGTTTGACTCTAAGCATAGTCTCATTAACTTTTCTGACTTAAACCGTCTGCCGCTTCCCGATATTGAAAAACTCGTTCGCGCAAGCGTCGTTGCTCGCCGCGAAAGAGGTTCAGCGCCCGACCAAAAGGAACTGCTTGAACTCTGGGGCGTAAAAGAAGAAGAAGCCGCTGTGGCGCCTCCCGTTGTCCGCATCTCGATGCGCACAGCAGAAGAAGAAGCCGCTGAAGAAGCTGCTCGAGAAGAAGCTGAGCGCCATGCTGCAGCGATGAAAAAGATCTTAAAGCCCACAAAGCCTGAGAAGACACTAGTTAAGAAGATTGCCGCTGCGAAAGCCGCCGCTAGAGCGCAAGCTAAGGCTGAGGCCGCTGAACGGCGCGCTGCTGAAAAGGCGGCTACCTTAGCCGCTCGTAAGGCTGCTCAAGAAGCCCGTAAGGCCGCTGCGTTAGCCAAAAAAGAAGCCGCTGCCCGTCGCCAAGAAGAAAAGAGAGCCGCCGCAGAGCGCAAGGCTTTAGAAAAGAAACTTAAGGCTGAGAAGAAAGCTGCCGCGAAGGCCGAAGCTGAGGCAAAGAAAAAGGCTGCCGCGTTAGAAAAAGCTGCGGCTAAAGAAAAAGCCGCTACTAAAGCAAAGCCCGTAGCCAAACCCAAGGCAACAAAGGTTAGCGAACCGAAAAAGGCGCCTAGCAAGAAAGCGACAGAGAAAAAGCCCGAAACAAAGAAGCCAGCTCCTAAAAAAGCAGCTCCCAAGAAAGTGGCAAAGAAAAAGTAACGCTTAAAAACCTCTGTTAGCGGATTCCTTAAGACTTCTTTAGGAATCCGTTTTCTTATCTAGCTCTTGAGTTTTAACCGCATCCTCGTATTGGCTTGTCAGTCCCTTAACGAGGCGGATGAATTCGTCTTTAACGCGCTCCTCGGAGCACCCCATAAGCACCGCATCGTCCAAGGCCTCTTGAAGCGTTGTACGAATTTCGTTCCAGTTTTCCTCGAGCACTTTGACTTTTTCTGTGCAAGCGACAACCGTATCGTCGCTACGAAGCCAACGCTTTGGAGGAGTAAGTGGTTTTTCTTTAGGCATGGCGCTTTTATATAAAACGTTTTTCGCATCATACGACATTTGGTGGAACTATCGAAATTCGCCCGCGTCTGCTCTAAACTTAAGAGTTCTCGCATTTGGATAAAAATTACGTTTTCGCAATGGATTTTTCTCACCCTCTGAAAAGCGCTTTCATTCCCCGCTCTGTGGCTGTTGTAGGCGCAAGCGACCGCAAAGGCAGTCGCGGGACGCTCATTTGGACTGGCGTCATGAATTCGCACAGAATTCTTCAGGCCTATCCTGTTAATCCCAAATACAAGTACATCGGCCTTACACCGTGCTGGGCCAAGCTTTCGGAGTTACCAGAAAAAGTCGACTTGGTTGTCATTGCAACACCAACCTCTGTTGTTCAACAAGTCTTGCGTGATTGTGCCTCTCTTGGGATTCGCAATGTTCTGATTACTCCTGGAGACGAGGCGCTCACCTCAGATCGCCTTTGGCGACGTAAAACGGCCGAATTCTGCCAAACCAATGGCATCCGTCTAATTGGACCAGGGTCCTTGGGGCTAATTCGCCCACAGATTGGGCTTAATGTCAGCTACTGGCCTACATTACCGCGTATCGGTCACGTCGGTCTTATCTGCCAATCGTCCTCCGTTTCTGCCGCTGTCCTCGATTATGCTGACCGTGCCGCTTTTGGCTTTTCTTCTGTCTTAACCGCAGGCGCAGAAAGCGATGTGACATTAGCGCAGATGCTTGACTTTTTAGCCGATGACCCCGATACGGAAGTTATCGCTATGCACATCGAAACGCTTGTGCATCCACGGGCGTTTTTCTCGGCACTCCGTGCCGCTTCGCGTGCAAAACCTGTGATTGTGCTCAAGACTGGGCGAGGGGCCTATTCGGCTCGCCTTATTGCCTCGCGCTACGCGATGCCTGCGTGCGACGATGGTGCGTTTGATGCGATGCTCGAGAGAACCGCCTGCATCCGTTGCGATAGGGTTGAAGATTTCTGTGCCTCCATTGATTTGTTCTCAACACACAAAGACGCTGGTAACGGCAACCTTGCCTTGGCTGCCAATGGTCTAGGTTTTGCCGCTCTTGCAGCTGATGCCACGCAGGCTGGAAACGTTTCTCTTGCGATGCTTAGCGATGCCACATCAAACGCTTTAAGTAAGCTCACAGGACAAGATGCACTTCTTGCCAATCCTGTTGATTTGGGATTTGAAGCTACTCCTGCTCTTTTTTCTCGCGTAGTAAAACTTCTTCTTAGCGATAAAGGAGTTGATGCGGTTTTGCTTGCCTTGTCACCAACGGCCACCGCAGACATTCATGCGATTATCCTTGCCCTAGAAGAGTCGCTTCGCACCAGTTTTAAGCCTGTCATCCTTGTTTGGATGGGCTCGTCTCTCACGCAAACTGAGCGTGACGCTTTTTCTCGGCTTCGTGTTCCAGTCCTGAGTTCCATCGATAGCGCCGTACGAGCCTATCGGCATTTATTTGAACGCAAAAAAGCGCGTGAATTAACGCTTCGAGCCCCAAGGGCAGGATCAGAGGCCGCTCGCCACGATTTTGGCGTAGTCCGAGACATCATTGAAGAGGCACGAGGCCAAAAGCGTAACCGATTAACTCCTGAGCAGTGCGAGAGACTCCTACAGACTATCGGCATTGCCTCAGCCAAGGGCTCTCTTGTGACAAGCGCCTCAGACGCTGTAGCAGTAGCCAAAAGCCTTGATGGTCCTGTGGCGCTTAAGATTTGCGCCGAAGGTCTTGAACAGCGCTCAAGAATCGGCGGCATTATTCTTAATTCAACCAATGTCGCGAAAGACTTTGCCTACTTAAAGCAACTGTGCGCTAAATTCGCTCCCCTTGCCTGCTTTACGGGCATCTTGGTTCAGAAGATGTCGGGGCGCCCAAATGCGCGCGAATTAAAGCTTTCTCTAACACGAGACCCTGTTTTGGGGCCCGTGATTTCTCTTTCGGCTGGCGGCAAAATCGGTGAGCTCTTTCCTCAAAAAGAATTGGCTCTTGCTCCCTTAACGGAACCTTTGGCACGCAACATGGTCGAAAGAAGCGTCGTTTACTCAGCGCTTGAACCATTCCGAGGTCAACCCAAGGTCGATATCGATGCACTAGTCAATGCCATTTTGGAAGTTTCTCGGCTTGCAACAGAAATCCCAGCGGTAACCGAGCTTGAAATTAACCCCTTGATCGCTGACGAGCTCGGTGTTTTGGCGCTTGATACAACAGCGGGCTTTAGCCCAAAGCTCTTAACAGCTGACGAAACGCATTCTCATATGCTTATTTCTCCGGCGCCCAATTTCCTCTACAACGTCGACGCGACACTGCGGGTTCGTACGCTTCGAGCCGACGACGTCGAGGCCTTGAAGGCTTTTGCAGGACGCCTTTCAGAAAAAACGGCCTTTTTAAGGCTTCAAAAACGCACAAGCGAGATCACAGACGAAGAGTACATTCGCTACACACAGCTCGATTACGATCGAGAGCGAGCCTATGCGCTTGTGGACTCCGATCGCGCCGATGCGCAGATTCACGCCGTCGCTCGTTTTGTCTTAAAGCCTGAATTAGGAACCGCTGAGTTTGGCCTTGTGATTGAAGACGCGTACCAGCGTCGGGGGCTAGGGACAAAACTAATGAAACTTCTTCTTACTGAGGCCTCAAAACTTGGCGCTCAGTCTCTTTTTGGCGTTGTTCTTGTGGAAAACGAAGCGATGAAAAAGCTCCTAACGAAGTTAAAGTTCATCCCCGAAGACGTTACCCAAAACAGCGATATTCGGATTTATCGAAAAGCACTCTAAATAAGAGGTTCTTATGCGTATTTTTCTAACTGGGGGCATGGGATTTATTGGGTCTCATACCGCTGTGGAATTGCTTGAAAAGGGCTTTGATGTCACGCTCTTTGACAATCTTTCGAACGCCTCAGCAGATGTCGTCTGTCGCATTGAAAAAATTACGGGAAAGACTCCCCTTTTCATTGAAGGCGACATTCGGGACAAAAAGGCGCTCACTGACGCGCTAACTGAAACCAAACCCGATGTTGTGATTCACTTTGCGGGCCTTAAGGCTGTTGGCGAGTCTTGCGAAAAGCCCTTGACCTACTACGACAATAACGTCAATGGCACGCTTGTCCTTTTAAGTGCGATGCAAGAAGCGGGCGTTTTCAACCTTCTCTTTTCTTCTTCATGCACGGTCTATGGGACGCCACAAAAGCTTCCTATCACAGAGGACCACCCCGTAGGAGGCGTCACAAACCCCTATGGTCGCACAAAACTTATCATCGAAAAGATGTTGCAGGACTTATGTGCTGCAGACCCACGCTTTCATGTGATTTGCTTAAGGTACTTTAACCCGATTGGAGCGCATCCAAGTGGCTTAATCGGAGAAAACCCCAACGGTATACCCAATAACCTACTGCCCTATGTGGCGCGCGTAGCTTCAGGAAAGCTCGAATTCGTCCGCGTCTTTGGAAGTGACTATCCGACAAAAGACGGCACAGGGGTGCGAGACTACATTCACGTCGTCGATTTAGCAAAAGGCCACGTTGCAGCCGTCTCTCGCCTTAAAGAGGTCTCAGGCTGGGAAGCGATTAATTTAGGCACAGGAACTGGCTACAGCGTTCTCGATATTATTCACGCCTTTGAAAAGGCCTGTGGACACGCGATTGCCTACAAGATTACGCCTCGGAGAGCAGGAGACGTTGCAGCCAACTGGGCAGACCCCACTTTGGCCTTTAAGCTTCTTCATTGGAAGGCACAACTCGGTATTGAAGAGATGTGTCGAGACTCTTGGAATTTCGAGACTCTCGAGAAGGGCTAACTTACGTCCCTTAAACAAAACGCCGCGAAACCGCGGCGTTTTGCTTTAAGGAGAAACAAAGAAAACCTGAATTAGGACTTCGGAGCTTCTTCGGCTTTCACGTCCTCAACCTTGGCTTCTTCAACCTTAGCAGGAGCAGCTTCAGCTGACTTCACTTCTTCGACCTTAACAGGCTTTTCCGTCAATTCCACATAAGCCATCGGAGCATTGTCTCCTGGGCGGAAACCCATCTTTAAGACGCGTGTGTAGCCGCCATTGCGGTTGGCAAAGCGAGGTCCCAACTCGTCAAAGAGTTTCACGACAACTTCGCGATCGCGCAAGCGATTAAACGCTAAGCGGCGATTGGCAACTGACGGGTTCTTCGCCAAAGTAATCATCGGCTCGACAACGCGGCGAAGTTCTTTGGCCTTCGGCAATGTTGTCTTGATGGCTTCATGGCGAAGCAAAGAGCACATCATGTTGCGAAGCATCGCAAGGCGATGAGCGGTTGTACGATTGAGTTTACGCAATCCTGAACGGTGACGCATTTTTTTATTTCCTTATATCTATTTCTTTGGGCTCTTCTCTTTTTTTGAGAGGCCCTCCCAACTCTTCTATCCGATTTTTAGTTAAATCAGCGGGCGGGTTTTACGTTAATCAAAAAAGTTTGAGGTAGGAGCTTTACTCCTACCTTAAAAACAACTTTACTAGCTTTCGAGATTGGCTGGCGGCCAGTTCTCTAAGCGCATACCAAGAGTCAAACCGTGGGCGGCTAACACGTCCTTAATTTCATTTAAGGACTTACGACCCAAGTTCGGCGTCTTCAACAGTTCGTTTTCTGTTCTCTGGATCAAATCGCCGATGTAGTAAATGTTTTCGGCCTTCAAGCAGTTTGCAGAACGAACGGTGAGTTCGAGGTCATCGACCAAGCGCAAAAGAATCGGATCCAAAGGCGGAGGCGTTTCTTCTTGAGCGGCTTGTTCGGCTTCGGTTTCCGTCTTAATCGAACCAAAGATTGAAAGCTGGTCTTGAAGAATACGAACGGCCTCTTTTAAGGCATCCTCAGGAGTGATCACGCCATTGGTTTCAATGGTCATCTCGAGCTTATCAAGGTCGGTACGCTGTCCGACGCGGGCTGCTTCAACCTTGTAGGAGACGCGGCGCACGGGCGAGAAACTTGCATCCAAAATGATGCGGCCAATCGTCTGCGTCGAGTGATCGTTAGCAAAGGCGCGCATGTCGCCAGGCTGATAGCCGCGACCTGTTTCGACCTTCACTTCCATATCAAGCGAGCCACCAGAGAGCGTGGCAATCTCGTGCTCGGGATTTAAAACCTGCACATCATGCGGCAACACAAAGTCGCCTGCCTTCACAACGCCTTCTCCAGACTTCTGTAAACGCAGTGTCACTTCCTCACGACCGCCTTCGAGCTTAAAGACAACGCCTTTTAAGTTTAAGACGATATCAACAACGTCTTCACGAACGCCATTGATAATCGAGAATTCATGCACAACGCCAGCGATGCTCAATTCCGTGGGGGCGTAGCCGACCATGGAGGCAAGAAGAATGCGACGCAGGGCGTTGCCAAGTGTGTGACCGTAGCCGCGCTCGAACGGTTCGAGTGTGATTACAGCAATATTGGGGTTCTTTTCGTCGACGATTGCTTCAATATTCGTCGGCTTCAAGAGCGTGGTATTTGCCATATATGTCTTTCCTTTTCAATACCCTCGGCTCGTTACACCGATAAGGCTGAGATTGGAAAACCGGGGTTCTGTTTTTGATAAAAGCGCTACGCTATCCCCGTAAAAAAACGTAGTGCCCAAAAATTCGTAATCCTCGCCTTTGCAAATCCCTTGGTTAAAGAGACAGTAAAGACGAGGAACGTCGTTAAGATTAACGCGAGTAAAGTTCGACAACGAGCGATTCGTTGATATCCGGAGCGATTTCATCGCGAGCCGGGACGCTCTTGAAGGTGCCTTGCATCTTCTTGGTGTCAACTTCGACCCAGCTCGGGAAACCAAGCTGGCTAGCCAATTCCAAGGAGTCAACGATGCGAGCCTGTTTCTTCGCGCCTTCGCGCACAGAAATCACATCGCCCGGCTTAACGGTGTAAGACGGAATGTTGCACTTCTTGTCGTTAACGAGAATCGCGCAGTGGCTAACTAACTGACGGGCTTCGGCGCGTGTGGAGCCAAATCCCATACGATAGACCACATTGTCAAGGCGGCTTTCCAAGATGCTAAGGAGGATTTCACCGGTGTTGCCTGGGCGAGAAGCAGCCGTTGCGTAGCAGCGGCGGAACTGACGCTCCAAAAGACCGTAGGTGCGCTTCATCTTCTGCTTTTCGCGCAACTGTGTGCCATAGTCCGAGAGACGTTGGCCAGAAGTCTTTCCATGCTGACCGGGTTTGACGTCGGCAGCCTTGACTTTGCTATCAAACGAGCGACGAGCGCTCTTAAGGTTAAGATCAGAGCCCTCACGGCGAGAGAGCTTCAATTTAGGACCGAGATATCGTGCCATTTTTTAGTTACCTCTTCTATCCTGCGGTTATCCGCATTCAGTTCGCACATCCGATAAATGCACGAACACAGGATACGAAAATCAATTACATGCGACGACGCTTGCTGGGGCGAACGCCGTTATGGGGGATCGGTGTGACGTCCTGAATGCTTGTGACGCGAATGCCAAGGGCATTGAGCGCACGAACACTCGACTCACGGCCAGGTCCTGGTCCAAAGATGCGAACTTCGACATTCTTAAGACCATATTCAAGAGCCTGCTTACCAGCGTGTTCAGCGGCGACCTGAGCAGCAAAGGGTGTCGATTTACGAGAACCTTTAAAGCCCTGAGCACCGGACGAGGACGCGGCAACGGCGTTACCCTGACGATCCGTAATCGTAATAATTGTGTTGTTAAAGGAGGCGTGAACGTGGGCGATGCCCTCGGTGACAACCTTCTTTACCTTCTTGCGGCCACGAGCGGCGGCCGACTGCTGTTGCTTTGTGGGAGCCATTAGTCTTCCTTCTCAGAAATTACTTCTTCAACGTGACACCAGCCTTACGCGGTCCCTTGCGGGTGCGGGCATTGGTGCGTGTACGCTGACCACGAACGGGCAAACCTTTACGGTGCCGCATTCCGCGATACGTCCCGAGGTCAATCAGCCGCTTAATCGAGAGCTGGACTTCGCGACGAAGATCGCCTTCCACACTGAATTGACCGATGGCATCACGGATCTTTTCGAGTTCCGCATCCGTCAGGTCCTTCACTTTTTTGGAATATTCAACGCCACAAGAATCCAAAATCTGCATCGCACGAGAGCGGCCAATGCCAAAAATGGCAGTGAGACCGATCACAGCATGCTGATTGGGCGGAATATTAATACCGGCAATACGAGCCATATTTATTTACCTCTTTAGCCTTGACGTTGTTTATGCCGCGGGTCCTCGCAGATCACGCGCACAACGCCTTTGCGCTTAACGATTCTGCATTTGCGGCACATCTTCTTAACCGAAGCGTTAACCTTCATAAAATTCTCCTAAGAGAAGCCGTCTAAAGACGCGAGAGCAAAAAGCTCTTTTGTCTAAAAAGTTTTTCAATCTAAGACCTAAGCACTCTTACATGCCAGGCCCGAAGCCCTTGAAGTTTGTCTTCTTGAGCAAATTCTCATACTGGTGTGACATCATGTAGGCCTGAACCTGACTGACGAAATCCATGGTCACAACAACCACGATCAGTAGCGACGTGCCGCCGAAATAAAACGGCACATTAAAGCGTAGGTTCAAGAACTCTGGCACAAGGCACACAAACGTTAAGTACGCCGCACCACCGAGCGTCAAACGCGTTAAAACCTTATCGATATAACGTGCTGTCTGCTCGCCAGGACGAATGCCTGGAACGAAGGCGCCGCTCTTCTTTAAATTCTCAGCTGTTTCTTTCGGGTTGAAAACCAACGCCGTATAAAAGAAGGCAAAGAAAATAATGAGCGCTGCGTAAAGCAGTGTGTAAAGTGGCTGCCCAGGGCTTAACGCGGCTGCCAAATCGCGAATCCAACGTGTCGAATCGCCACTTGTGAACCAGCCAGCTAATGTGGCCGGGAACAAAATGAGCGACGATGCGAAGATCGGCGGAATGACGTTTGCCATGTTAATTTTCAAGGGTAAGTACGAAGCCTGACCGCCGTACATCTTGTTGCCAATCTGGCGGCGTGCGTAATTGACAGTAATCCGACGTTGTCCGCGTTCGATAAACACGACAAAGCCAGTAACTAAAATCACGATTGCCACAATAAAGATGGCCGACAAGGGGCTAATCGCACCCGTGCTCACCAACTGGAAGAGGCCGCTTGCGGCCGCCGGGAATCCAGCGACGATACCTGCGAAAATGATAAGGGAAATGCCGTTACCGAGTCCGCGTTCTGTAATCTGCTCGCCAAGCCACATCAGGAACATCGTTCCCGTAACAAGGCTTACCGTGCAGGTAAAGCGAAACATCATGCCCGGGTCAATGACGAGCCCGTGCTGCGTTTCAAGCGCCACGGCAATGCCGAGCGACTGGAAACCCGCGAGCAAGAGTGTTCCATAACGCGTGTACTGCGTAATCTTACGGCGACCCGATTCACCTTCCTTGCGCAAAGCCTCTAAGCTCGGAAGCACGTACGAGAGCATCTGCATAATAATCGATGCAGAGATGTAGGGCATGATTCCGAGCGCAAACACAGAGAATCGCGACAAGGCACCGCCCGAGAACATGTTAAATAGGCCGAGAATGCCGCCTTGCTGCTCATTGAAAAGCTGACGCAAGGTATCGGGATCGATTCCCGGCACAGGCACATGTGCCCCGATGCGGTAAACAACCAAAGCAAGCAGCAGGAAAATCAGGCGCTTCTTTAAGTCGCCATACTTTGCCAAACCGGTCGGCTTTGTTTTTGGACTGTTCGCCACGTTTCTTTCCTAAAGCGTTAGTGTTAGGCCTCAACAACAGAGCCGCCAGCTGCTTCAATAGCTGCCTTGGCTCCCTTGGTGACGCCGAGACCGCGCACGGTGACCTTGCGGGTAATCTGGCCTGCGAGAATCACGCGCGCCTGAATCGCGTTGCGAGAAATAACGTTGGCGCTCTTTAAAACGTCCAAATCAATCTCTTCAACGGGCAACGCTTCAAGCTCAGACAAACGAACTTCGTCAACGAGCTGATGATTGAGCGAGAAAAAGCCACGCTTCGGCAAGCGACGATGCAAGGGCATCTGTCCGCCTTCGAAGCCAACTTTATGAAAGCCGCCAGCACGGGACTTCTGTCCTTTGTGCCCACGACCAGCTGTCTTACCCCAGCCAGAGCCGACGCCACGACCAATGCGGTGCGCCTGGCTCGTTGAGCCTTCTGCGGGTTTAATGGTATTCAAACGCATGTCTAGTCCCTCTTAATCGACGCGAACCAAGAACGCGACCTTCGTGATCATGCCACGAACAGCAGGCGTATCCTCTAATTCACGCGAGTGGTGCAACTTCTTAAGTCCAAGGCCCTTTAAGCACGCCAAGTGATTCTTGTCGCAGCCAATCGGGCTCTTGACGAGCGTAACCTTTAAGGTCTTTTTATCTGTCATTTTTCAATTCTCCAAAAAAGACCTACGCAAGGATCTGCTCAACGGTCATGCCACGCTTGGCGGCAATGTCCGCAGGTGAACTCAAGTGCGATAACGCATCAATCGTTGCACGAACCATGTTGTAGGGGTTTGTCGAACCGTAGGCCTTCGCCAAAACGTTGCGAACACCCATCGCTTCGAGAACCGCACGCATCGGGCCACCAGCAATAACGCCAGTACCTTCGCTAGCCGGCATGAGAATCACGCGGCTTGCTCCGTGCTGACCCTTAACGGCGTGATGCAATGTGCCGTTATTCAAAGGATACTTTTTCATGTCTTTGCGGGCACGCTCCAAGGCCTTACTTACAGCGGCCGGAACTTCACGGCTTTTACCCGTTCCCATTCCGATGGAGCCATCGCCATCACCAGCAACGGTTAAAGCGGCAAACGCCAAAATACGTCCGCCCTTAACAACCTTGGTGACGCGGTTGACCGCAATCATCTTTTCGCGAATGCCATCGTCGATTTCTTCGACCGGATTCTTTTTATCAACCTTAGCCATAAGCCTCGATTCCCTTTAGAACTTGAGACCGGCTTCGCGCGCAGCCTGAGCGAGCGCGGCAACACGGCCATGGTAACGATAACCGGAACGATCAAAGGCACAAGACTCAATTCCAGCCGCTTTGGCCTTCTGAGCAATGCGCTCTCCGACGATCTTCGCAGCAGCAATATTGCCACCGGTCTTTCCCTCTTGAGCGAGCTTAGCGCGCACTTCCGCCTCGAGTGTCGAAGCAGAGGCAAGCACACGGTCGCCTTCGGCAGAGATGATATTTGCGTAAATGTGCAGGTTGGTACGATGCACCGATAAACGGATAACCTTCTGCAGCTTAATGCGGGCGCGAGCAGCACCAGCGCGACGCAGACGGCTTTGTTTCTTATTAATCATGGTCTAACGTCTCCCGCTTACTTCTTCTTAGTTTCTTTAATCACGACATGTTCATTGGCGTAGCGGATGCCCTTACCTTTGTAGGGTTCGGGAGGACGATAGCCGCGAATCTCAGCCGCTGTCTGACCAACGACTTGCTTATTCGCACCGCTAATAATGATTTCTGTCTGACTCGGAGTCTTGCATTCGATACCCTTGGGCATCTTGTGAACCACAGGATGCGAGAAACCGAGCTGAAGGTTTAAGGAATCTCCCTGGGCCTGAGCACGATAGCCAACGCCCACGAGCGTTAACTTCTTCTCAAAGCCAACAGAAGCACCCTTAACCATGTCGTTAACGAGAGCACGCATCGTACCCGCGTTCGCGTTAGATTCACGCGAATCATCGAGCTGCGTAAATTTAATGTGTTCGCCTTCAAGTTCGACCTTAACGCCTGCGAGACGATGAACGCTCACTTCGCCCTTGGGTCCCTTGACGGTAACGCCTTCATCGGTAATTGTCGCTTGCACACCTTTGGCAAGCGCAACAGGAAGCTTAGCAATACGACTCATAACTTATGCTCCCTCCGATTACGCGACATAGCAGAGCACTTCGCCGCCAACACCAGCAGCACGCGCTTTGCGATCTGTCATCACGCCTTGTGGCGTAGAAACGATGGCAATCCCGAGGCCATTCATCACCTGGGGGATTGACTCGTGGTTCTTGTAAATACGCAGGCCGGGACGGGAAACGCGTTCAATGCGTTCGATCACGGGACGACCCGCATAGTATTTCAAACCGATATGCAACTGAGCCTTGCCTTCGTTGGCAACGACTTCATAGCCTTCGATATAACCCTCGTCCTTCAAGACCTTGGCAATCGCGACCTTGAGCTTGGAGCTCGGCATCACGATTTCAGCCTTTTCAACGCTTTGTGCGTTACGGATACGGGTCAGCATATCGGCGATCGGATCACTCATACTCATTTCGTAATCTCCTCGCTTACCAGCTGGCCTTAATAAGGCCGGGAATATCACCACGCATGGCCGCATCGCGGATCATGCCACGGGCAAGACCGAACTTGCGGAATGTTCCACGCGGACGACCCGTTAAACCACAGCGGTTACGCAAACGCACCGGGCTCGCATCACGGGGAAGCGCCTCAAGCTTGCGGCGTGCTTCCAAGCGATCCTCGATTGGGCGTGTTGCGTCGTTAATAATCGCCTTGAGTTCGGCGCGCTTGGCCGCGAACTTGGCCACAACGGCCTCACGTTTATGTTCGCGGTTAATCAATGATAACTTTGCCATCTTCAAGCACCTTCTCTCAATTGCGGAACGGGAAGCGGAACGCAGCAAGAAGCGCCTTGGCTTCTTCGTCCGTTTTCGCCGTCGTCGTGATAGAAATGTTCATGCCGCGCACAGCATCGATCTTGTCGTACTCGATTTCCGGGAAGATGATCTGCTCTTTGAGGCCAATGTTGTAGTTGCCACGGCCATCAAACGCACGACCAGAAACACCACGGAAGTCACGAACGCGTGGGAACGCGATGGTGACCAAGCGGTCTAAAAAGTCGTACATGCGCTCGCCACGCAAGGTGACCATGCAGCCAATGGGCATATTCTCGCGAATCTTAAAGTTCGCGATAGCCTTACGGGTGCGTGTCACAGCAGGCTTTTGGCCAGCAATCTTTGTTAAATCGGCAACAGCGTTGTCGACATATTTCTTGTCATTGACCGCTTCGCCGACGCCCATGTTCAACGTAATCTTTGTGATACGTGGAACTTGCATCGTTGTCTTGTATCCGAATTTCTTGACGAGTTCCGGAACGATTGTGTCGCGGTACAGAGTGTGGAAACGTGTCATTCCTTACTCCTTACGCCTTGGCGCCAACAACTGCGCCATTGCTCTTGTAAACGCGGACCTTCTTGCCATCGACTTCTTTGAAGCCGACGCGATCGGCCTTACCTGTGGCCGGATTGATGATCATCACGTTGGACTGGTCAATCGGCATCGTCTTTTCAACAATGCCACCTTCGGTATTGGTCATCGGGTTCGGGCGAACACACTTTTTGACGACGTTCACGCCCTCAACTGTAATGTGCGTGTCATCGACACGAGCAATCACAGAGCCCTTCTTGCCCTTGTCTTTGCCGGCAATAACGATAACCTCGTCGCCTTTGCGGATGCGTTGCATCTGTCGGCCTCCTTAAAGAACTTCAGGAGCAAGTGACACAATCTTCATGAACCGTTCGGTACGCAATTCGCGTGTGACCGGTCCAAAAATACGCGTGCCAACGGGCTCGAGTTTGGAATTGAGAAGAACAACGGCGTTGTTATCGAAGCGGATACGAGATCCGTCAGCGCGGCGCACGCCCTGAGCGGTACGAACGACCACGGCGCTATAGACCTCGCCTTTCTTAACACGGCCGCGCGGAGCGGCTTCTTTGACCGTCACCTTAATGACGTCACCGATGTTCGCATAGCGGCGTTTGGATCCACCCAACACCTTGAAACACATCACTGAACGAGCGCCTGTATTGTCGGCAACGTCCAGGTTGCTTTGCATCTGAATCATGGTTTCTAATTTCCCAACTTATTCTGCATACGCAGACAGTATTGGTCCCGTAAGGGAGAACGATTAGCGGACTTTTTCTGCAATCCTTTGTGCTCCGTTACTCGCAAGCACACCAGAAAAAAGCACCTAATCTTGTAAAAATCAACACAGATGCCGACTGCCCGTAAGCAATCGGCTTTCTGCGTGAGGCTCGCAAGTTTAGCGAAACTCAACTAGCCTTGCAAGCACTTATCACTACAAATTAGACGATAACAGCCTTTTCGAGAACTTTCGTCACGTTCCAAGTCACTGTCTTGGAAACGGGACGACCTTCTGCGATTTCAACCTTATCGCCAACACCCACGCTATTGGTCTCGTCGTGTGCATGGTACTTCTTACTGCGCACAACGATCTTTCCATAAAGAGGGTGCTTGACGCGACGTTCCACAAGGACCGTCACAGTCTTATCCATTTTGTCGCTCGTCACAACACCGACTAAGGTGCGGGTGAGCTTCTTTGTTTCAACAGTATCCGTCATTTCGCGGCCGCCTTCTGAGCGAGAACCGTGCGAACGCGTGCGATATCACGGCGCGCTGTGCGCAACTGGTTCGTGTTCTGGAGTTGCTGTGTGGCCTTCTGAACGCGCAACTTAAAGTACGCTGTCTGAAGTTCAGTTAACTCCTTGTTAAGCGCAGCCTCATCCATGGCGCGCAATTCCTTAGCTTTCATGTCCGTCTCCTTACTTGCCGACCTGGCGGACAACGAACTTTGTCTTCAAAGGCAACTTCGCTGCCGCGAGAGCAAAAGCTTCGCGGGCGAGTGTCTCATCGACACCGTCCATTTCGTAGAGGACCCGACCGGGTTGTACGAGAGCGACCCAGTATTCGGGGTTGCCCTTACCGTTACCCATACGCACTTCGGCAGGCTTGCTCGAAATGGGCTTGTCTGGGAAGACACGGATCCAAACATGGCCGCCGCGCTTGATGTGGCGTGTGAGAGCTCGACGAGCAGCTTCAATCTGACGCGCTGTCAGACGACCGCGTTCGAGCACCTTGAGGCCAAAGTCTCCAAAGGAGACATCGGCGCCTCGCTGAGCCATACCGTAGTTGCGACCCTTTTGGTCCTTACGGTATTTCGTTCGATTCGGTTGCAGCATCGCTTATTCTCCGTCTTTTGTTTCACTTGCGACTGGCGCCGCTTCCGCTGCCTTACGGGGGCGACGAGCAGGCTTCTTATCGGCCTTCTCTTCTGCTCCGTCTTCGTTCTTACGAACGCGGCGAGCCGGACGACGGCGACGGTCTTCACGATCGGCTGGGGCAGCAGGAGCGGCTTCGGCTGCTTGCGCAGTTTCAAGACTATCTCCCTTGTAGACCCAAACCTTAACGCCTACGACACCATAGGTCGTGTGCGCTTCGGAGAAACCGTAATCAATATCCGCACGGAGTGTGTGAAGTGGCACACGTCCTTCGCGGTACCATTCTGTACGAGCAATTTCAGCGCCATTTAAGCGACCAGCGCTCATGATCTTGATGCCCTTGGCTCCAAGACGCATAGCGTTTTGCATAGCGCGCTTCATTGCACGACGGAACATAATGCGCTTTTCAAGCTGTTGCGTAATGCCTTCAGCAATGAGCTGCGCATCGAGTTCAGGACGACGAACTTCTTCGATGGAGATGTGCGCTGGCACACCAATCATCTTCTGAACTTCACCCTTCAATTCTTCGATGTAAGCGCCTTGCTTGCCGATCACAACACCGGGACGAGCCGAAAAGATTGTGATACGCGCATTGTTAGCGGGGCGTTCAATCAAAATACGAGAGACGCTAGCCGCCTTCAACTTTTCCATCAGGAAGGCACGCACTTTCAAGTCTTCGCACAGTGTGCGAGAGAAGTTACGACCAGCCGCATACCAACGCGACGTCCAGTTGCGCGTCACAGGAAGGCGGAAGCCGGTAGGATTAATTTTCTGACCCATGGTTCATCCTTACTTGTCGCCGACGGTCACGTAAACGTGAGACGTCTGTTTACTGATACGCGTACCGCGACCCTTGGCGCGAGCGCCAAAGCGGCGCAACGTCGTAGCCTTTTCCACGTAGATTTTTGTGACACGAAGTTCGTCGATATCCGCTCCGTCGTTGTGTTCGGCATTGGCGATGGCGCTTTCAAGAGCCTTCAAAACAATGCCAGCAGCACGGCGTTGCGTAAACTTCAAGATATTAAGGGCCTTGTCCACGGGCTTACCGCGAACCAGGTCAGCGACCAAACGGCCCTTCTGAGCCGAAAGACGCACACCGCGAACGATTGCAGTAGTTTCCATTTGATTACCCCTTGACCTTCTTATCAGCATTGAGCGCGTGACCCTTGAAGGTACGCGTCATGGCGAATTCGCCGAGCTTATGGCCAACCATGTTCTCATTGACATAAACGGGAACGTGCTGACGGCCATTGTGAACGGCAATCGTCAAACCGACAAACTCTGGAAGAATTGTGGAACGACGAGACCAGGTCTTGATCGGACGCTTGTCGCGACTTGACTGGGCCGCCTCCACTTTCTTCATGAGGGATCCGTCAACAAACGGCCCCTTCTTTAACGAACGAGACATTCTTCAGACCCCCTTACTTATCATAACGGCGCTGGACAATCATCTTATCCGTGCGCTTGGAATTACGTGTACGATAGCCCTTGGTGAGCTGTCCCCACGGAGACATCGGCGCGCGACCAGTACCAGTGCGGCCTTCGCCACCACCGTGCGGGTGATCGACCGGGTTCATCACCTTGCCGCGAACGGTCGGGCGAATACCACGCCAACGAGTGGCGCCAGCCTTTCCGAGTTCACGCAAGCTATTTTCTTCATTGCCAACCGTACCAATTGTGGCGCGGCATTCAATCAAGATGCGACGAACTTCACCAGAACGCATACGAACCTGAGCGTAAGCACCTTCGCGAGCGATTAACTGAGCAAAAGCACCAGCAGCACGCACTAACTGTGCGCCCTTGCCAGGAAGCATTTCGATGCAGTGAATCGTCGAACCCACGGGGATGTTACGAAGCGGCAAAGCGTTACCGACCTTAATCGGAGCTTCGGCACCGCTAACAACCGTGTCGCCGACATTCAAGCCCTTCGGGGCGATGATGTAGCGGCGTTCGCCATCGGCATACAAAACCAAGGCGATATGCGAAGAGCGGTTCGGATCGTACTCAAGACGTTCCACACGTCCTGGAACACCATCTTTATCACGCAAGAAGTCAATCACACGATAGTGACGCTTAGAGCCACCACCCTTATGACGACACGTAATATGTCCGTTGTTGTTGCGGCCCGATCCACGGTTCTTCTTTTCCGTAAGCGCTGCCAAGGGGCTTCCCTTGTGCAATCCCGGCGTCACAACCTTCACGGTGTGACGGCAACCGGCCGAGGTGGGCTTCAGTTTAACGAGAGCCATTACTTACCCTCCTGCGCGAAATTAATTTCTTGGCCTTCCTTAAGGCGCACATAGGCCTTATGGACGGCGCTACGCACACCAGGCGTACGGCCTGTGCGCTTGACTTTGCCCTTGATGTTGACAGTCTGAACACTCTCAACGCCAACCTTAAAGCACAGTTCAACAGCGGCCTTGATTTCTGCCTTTGTGGCATCGGCAAGGACGTCAAACGTGTACTGACGGGCCTTTTCTGCGACCATTGTGCTCTTTTCAGAGATGACCGGTCCGACGAGGACTTTCAATAAACGATCTTGGTTCATCCGAGCATCTCCTCGATCTTAGCAATCGCGTTCTTCGCCACAACGACCTTGTCGTAGTAAACCAGCGAGAGCGGATCGATGTAGCGCGGCTCAACAACCGCAACGTTCTTGATGTTGCGAGAAGCTAAAAAGAGGTTCTCATCAACAGAATCGGTAATCAACATCGCGTGATTTAAACCCATGGCCTTAAGCTTTGCGGCAAAGGCTTTTGTCTTGGGGGTTTCTGCTGTAATCGACTCGACAACAACAAGGCGGCCATCAGCAACGAGTTTCGAGAAAATCGTCGCCATCGCAGCGCGATAGGCCTTTTTGTTCATCTTCTTTGTGAAATTCTCGTTAGGAGAACTCGGGAAGGTACGACCACCGCCTCTCCACAACGGAGAAGACGACATACCTGCACGGGCACGACCCGTTCCCTTCTGACGGAAGGGTTTCTTTGTCGTGTGATGCACAAATTCACGATTGAGTTGTGCACGTGTTCCCTGACGAGCATTGGCTTGGTAAGCAACAACAAGCTGATGCACCAAGGCTTCGTTGTATTCACGGGCGAACACGGCGTCAGAAGCCGGCACCTTGGCCGTCTCTACACCCTGCTCATTAACTAAATTCAGCTCCATGGTTCGCTCCTATTAGGCCTTAACAGCGGCACGAACAAGGACTTCTCCGCCCTTGCAACCGGGGACAGCGCCACGGATTAAAAGAAGACTACGCTCAACGTCGACGCGAGCAACAACGAGGTTTTGCGTTGTTCTCTGGCAATCGCCGAGGTGTCCAGCCATACGCTTGCCGGGGAAAACACGACCCGGATCTTGGCGGTTACCAATAGAACCAGGAGCGTTTGTTGTCACCGAGTTACCGTGGCTAGCGCGATTGGAACTGAAGTGGTGGCGTTTAATTACACCAGCATATCCCTTGCCGATTGTGGTTCCCGTTACGTCAACCTTCTGACCAACGGCAAACATATCTGCACGCAAAGCTGTACCGGGTTTGAATTCGGACAGTTTGTCGGCATCGACATGGAATTCCTTAAGCATCGCAGCAGCCTCAACACCAGCCTTAGCGAAATGGCCGGCAAGAGCCTTATTGATGCGCGAGGGCTTTTTGGAGCCGAACGCGACTTGAATGGCGTTATAGCCGTCGCTTTCCTGTGTCTTAACACAAACGACACGGTTATCGGAAACGTCAATCACCGTCACGGGAACGGAAACTCCGTCCTCTGTGAAGATGCGCGTCATACCGACCTTGCGACCGACTAAGCCGAGCTTATCACTCATTATTATCTCCACCCCGGCTACGATTGGCCGGGACCGTACTTTATAAAAATCGCTCCACGACGGGAGGTTGCGTTACTCTTCACGGAAAAGTGCGCCAACACCGATCGATTGCTTTGGTATGCCAGAAGCGACACGTATCACCTCTTTCTTCCCCTAAAAAAAGAGAAAACAAAGAAGCGAAAAAATTTCTTACTGCACCTTGATCTTAACGTCAACACCAGCAGGCAAATCTAACTTCATCAACGCATCAACAGTCTTATCTGTCGGGTCGACGATGTCCATCAAGCGCTGATGTGTACGAATTTCAAGCTGGTCGCGGCTCGTCTTATTGACGTGCGGCGAACGCAAAATATCAAAACGTTGAATGCGAGTCGGCAACGGAACTGGACCGCGAACAACGGCGCCAGTACGCTTTGCCGTATCAACAATCTCAAGGGCCGATTGATCGATTAATTTGTAATCAAACGCCTTAAGACGAATACGAATGCGTTGGGATTGCATTTGTTTTTTCCTAAAAAGAACAATAAAAGAGCTAAGGGGGCGCAGTATAACTGTGCCCCTTTGATGCTGTCAATTACTCATTGATCTTCGCGACGACGCCCGCACCAACGGTGTGGCCACCTTCAC
>CAVJUW010000011.1:0-13074 GCA_963652725.1 Bacteroidaceae bacterium
GAGTTTAGGTCTTCCTTTTGAGGGCACGAAAGAAGACTTCATGGGACTTACGAACGCTCTTACGAAAAGCTATAAGCGCGCCGATTACTTTACTTTGGATACGGCTGGACTCGCAGATGAGGTAATCCTCACGGCGCTACGGGCAATCTTAGAAAAACGCTCCGAAGTCACTTCTAAGAGCGGCCTCTCACGGAAACCTGTTGTCGTAAAACTCTATGCCAATCGAACAAAAGACTCCCTTTTTACTCTTTTAGACCGCCTTGTTGCCGCTGGTGCTAACGGCATTCACGCATCAGGGGTTTCAAAAGAAGAACAAACGGGCCACTTCTTAACAGGAAGCGGGGTAAGCGAAAGCTCCCTTGAATTTCTTAGCGCTATCACGAATCACCTGAAAGACGCGATACCGACGATTTCTTCTGGAGGCATTATGAGTCCCGCGGATGCCGTAAATCACATCAAGGCTGGTGCCACACTTCTTGAGCTATACACGGGGTTTATTCTTCATGGACCGCAACTCATTAATGCGTGTACCCGAGAAATTGCCAAATATCGTGCTAGCCTCAAACCCTAAGAGAAAAACAAAAGCAGAAATGCTCTTTTTGCGCTAATGTTTGCAAATACGGATTAGAACTTAAGAGAAAGCGAAAACTTTCATGGTTTCAACTGAGACAATCCTTCGACCCTATTTTTGGAACGTCCCATTTTGGGCTCAGGTCGTTTTGTATGTGCTCGGGCTCGTTGCAGTCGGCATTTTTATCGCAGGACTTATTCGGGCGCGCCACATCGTGCGCGAAGCACTTCCTAAGGACACGAAATCCAAAGCGAAGATGTCTTTGGCGAAAACGCTTTTTACTGTCTTAATGCAGAAAAAAGTTCGCGAGACACGCAGTGGCGTTGCGCACTTTGCAATTTTCTGGGGCTTTATCCTACTCTTTATGGGAACAGTGCTTGCCACAATCGATTGGGATATTGCCTGGCTTGCCTTTGATAAAAGAATTCTCTCAGGGCGCGTTTATCTTATTTATAAACTCACGCTTGATATCGCAGGGCTCTTGGCTCTTATTGGTTTAGGGTACGCTGCTCTTCGTCGCTATGTGTGGGCAGATCCGAAAGTTGAGCCCACAGAACGGTCCGCGGTAATACTTGGAAGCCTCGCAGGCATCATCGTCATTGGCTTTTTCTTAGAAGCGCTAAGGCTTGCTGCTGAAAACCCACCTTGGGCTGTTTGGTCACCTGTTGGCTACCTTTTAAGCCATTGCTTTGTTGGAATGACAAAAGAAGCGATTCAAACAACGCACATTTTTGTTTGGGTCATTCACGCGATTACTTCCCTGTGTTTTATCGCTGTCATTCCTCTTACGTTTTATGCGCATCTTTTTAAGACCCCCGCTTCGATTCGTAGAGAAAAAGTTGGGGCGACATCTGCGATTGCCAAAATCGAAAATATCGAAGAGCAAGAGCACTTTGGAGCGAGCGACTTTAACGATTTCTCGCTTGATGACCGCGTTCATATCGACGGTTGCACCGAGTGCGGCAGGTGTCGCGCTGTATGCCCAGCGTTTCGTGCAGGAAGTACCTTAGATCCAAAGACCCTCGTTTTAAGTCTTCAAAGAAGGCTTCGCGGAGAAAACAAAGACCTCGAATTAATCGGAGGCCTTGTTGGAAAGGGAGCCCTCTGGGATTGCACAACATGCAATGCCTGTGCTGAAGTCTGCCCAGCTCGCATTCCCATCCCCGATTTAATCGTTGCGATGCGTCGCAACTTAGCGCTAGAAAAAGGCGACTTCCCTGCGGGACTGGCTAAAACCCTAGAAAACACCGCAAGCGTCGGTAATCCCTGGGCAATGGACCCTGCGGCACGATTTGATTGGACTAAAGGGCTAGACATTCCTGTAGCCAAACCTGGCGAACACTACGACGTACTCTATTGGGTGGGATGTGCTGCCTCCTACGACAAACGAGCCCAACGCATCGCTAAAGCCGTTGTGAAGATTCTTCGTGCCGCACACGTGAATTTTGCGATTATGGCAGAAGAGCGTTGCCACGCTGATTGGGCGCGTCGTGCTGGCGAAGAATACCTTTTCCAACAAGCTGCAGAAGAGAATATCGGAAACTTTAGTAAGTACGATTTCGATGAGATTCTCACCGCGTGCCCACATTGCTTTAATACCCTAAAAAACGAATATCCGCAGTTTGAAGGCGGGTGCTTTGTTGTGAGAAACCACGTTGACTTTATCCTCTCTCTTATTAAGGATAAGCGCCTCACGATAAAGAAGTTAGAGCCCCAAAAGATTGTGCTTCACGATGCGTGTTATCTAGCGCGCGCCAATGGCGTCGTAAAAGAACCTCGTAAGCTTTTAAGGCGCTTAGGACTTACGCTTCTTGAGCCCGAAGAAACAGGACGCACAGCCTTTTGTTGTGGCGCAGGTGGCGCACAGATGTTTTTGGATAAACCGCTACGCGTTAACGCGATTCGCATTAAAGAACTAAAGAACACAAAGGCGCAAAGCGTTGCTGTGGAATGCCCACATTGCTTATCCATGCTCGGGGCCGCAACCACCGATAAAGAGCTTCCCATCGAAGATATTGCAGAAATTATTTCTCGAGCCATCGAAACGCCAAACGAAGAGACCGCAAACTAGTCATGACAAAAGAAAGCGATGCCCTACAGGAAATTACATCCCCTACCTCGCGCACAGATGACGTTCTTCTTTTGCTTTCTGAGACCCGTAAACCAATTGGCATTCGTGCTTTAGCGAGACGCGCAAATTTAGCGCCTTCCACGGTTCACAGGGTGCTTACGCGGCTTGAAAACATTGGGCTAGCAAAACGCACAGGAAAAACCGGTTGGCTCTTAGGCGATAAGCTCCTACTTCTTGGAATGAGCGCGTGGCAGCAAAACAATCTTCCTTCTCTGGCTGACCCAAAACTTTTTGCCTTAGAAGAAGAAACGGGTGGCAAAGTCTTCTTGGGGCTTAGGATGGATGACAGCATCCTTTTGTGTTCCTGTGCTTACGCGCATCTTGAGGCACTGCATACATCGGTTGTGGGTCGTGTTTTTCTCTCAAGCCTAAACGCAGACGAATTAAGCGAGTATCTTACTAGAAACAAATTGATGGGATCAGAGCGAGACCTTATCGTTTTATCGCGAGACCGCTTGAAAAACTTCGGATGGCTACAAAGTGAAACAGACGACCCATCCAAGGATATTTTCCTTGCCGCTCCCCTTTATTTAAAAGAAACGAAACTTCCGCAAGCGGTGCTGGCTCTTAAATTTAAAGCGGGCTCATTTATTGAGCCCGCTAGCATTCGCGCGTTTTTAGATGTTGCTAAAAATCTTACGCAACACTAACGCTTTAACGAACGCCGTTTTTCTCGTTTGCAGCAACCGCAAGCGAGACAACTTTACGTGCTAAGGCGCTTGTCGGATCGACGATAAAGACTTCTTTACCCGCAACCGTTAACGGGCCTTCGGTCAAAATAAGCGGCAACTCTGTGCAACCCAAAATAAGAACGTTGCAGTCTTTTTCACTCACGAGATACGCGGCTGCCTTTAGAAGCTCTTCGCGGCAAATGCCGTCTGTGAAACCAGCCTTCACGCCTTTTTCGCCATAGATCGCTGACATCACAAACTTCTGGTTTTCTTCATCAGGCACAAAAAGCGGAACGCCCATCGATTCGGCTTTCTTCGAATAGATTCCTGTTTGAACCGTTCCCGTTGTAGCCATGAGGCCAACACGAGCCTTGTCACCGAATTTCGCTTGAATTTCTTCAAGCGCTGTTTGCTGCATATTGATAAAGGGAATCGTTAAGTGCCGCTTCATCGGCTCAATGAAGGCGTGAGCGGTATTGCACGGAATAATGATGGCATCGCACCCGTCTTCTTCTAAGCGCTTAGCGCAGTTATAAAGCGCTAATGTGGGATCGACCCCGCCAGACAAAAGTGCAGCTGTTCTATCGGGAATCTGCGGATTTTGCTCAACGACCAACTTAATGTGTTCTTGGTCTGTTTTCGCGGGCGTCGCTTTCACAATCTTGTCGTAAAGATCGACCGTTGCCGCTGGTCCCAAGCCACCAATTAAGCCAATCTTGTAGCCCTTGGGAAGTAAGGGTTTATCTGCTGCATCGAGTAACTCGCAAGCGAGCGCCTCGTAGTTAGAAGTCTCTGAAGCAAAAAGATGCGCTTTGCATTCGGTTTGCAGTTCTTTTAAGAAAGAAGCCACTTCAGTATCGGCATAGGCAATTGCAACTGCCCCTTTCTTTTCAAGTGCACGCGTTGCGTTAAAGAGTTCAATCTTTAAGTCAGAAAGATTCGTTTCTTTAGCAAGAATATCCAACGATTCAAAAAGAACCTCGATGTTGGGATTGTCTTTTAAAACGGCCGCTTTGATTTCCAAAGCTTTAGGGGAAATCGCGCGCGTGGCGATAATAGCTACAGATGTCATAAGAACACTCCTAAATTGAAAAACAAGGCCAAGTCCTTCAATTTATACACGAAATTTTTAGGAGTGCTTCATCGCTTCCCAGATTTTTGTCAGTCTTTTCACACTCACAGGCATCGGAGTGCGTAATTCTTGAGCAAAAAGCGATACGCGAAGCTCTTCGAGAAGCCATCTGAAATTTGCAAGTTTTTCATCAATAATGCCCTTGCGATTGGCAATTTCTCGAGCGTAAGGAACGGCAAGTTTCGTGATAGCGGCCATTTGCATTGCATCGCGCTCTGGAGCGTTGCGTAATTTATCCAGCCTCACATTAATGGCGCGAACGTAGCGCGCGTAGTGCCGCAATTGTGGCTCTGGCGTTGAAAGTAAAAAGCCCTTAGGAAAAAGCCCCTTTAATTGATCTCGCACATCACTTAAAACCTCAGGATAGGCTTTAAGCGCGGCAAGACGCTTTGGCGTTGCGGCGAGTTCTTCTACAACGACTTCAAGGCTTCGCGCGAGCTCTCGGCCCACAAGATTGACGCGCCCCTTTGCCTCAGAAGAACGCGCTTTAAAGCTCTCTTCATTCGTGGGCCAGGGTTCTGCCATAGAAACCGCTTCCACAGTGGCAGAAACAAGGTCGCTACGCAGTGCCTCAAAACTCTCGAAGGCATCTGCCACTGGGGTAATCACAGCGCCTCGCATCTGAACGCGTTGCAGGGAAGATAAGTTCTTTTCTAAGAACTTTACTTGCTCTTTTAATTGCAATAAAAATAGACGCCTTAAACCCGCGCGGTGAATGCGCTTAGCTTCTTCTGGTTCATCGAAAACTTGCAGTTCGCAATGCGTTCCCATATCGGCTAATGCCGGGTGTCCAATGAGACTCTGGCCTTTGCGACGAATTTCCATAATCTCAGGCAACTCGCCAAAGCTCCAATCGGTAATGCAGTTACCCGCTTCAGCTTCGAGCGTTTTATCAGCCTTAGCAATATTGCGGAAAACCTTTTGCGCTTCTTCACCTAATTCGAGACGTAGCACAGCTAAATTGCGACCAACGCCAAGTTGACGCCCGTGCTCGTCGATTACCTTAAAGTTCATGAAAAGGTGGGGCGCGACGTTTTCTAACTTAAAGTCTTCTTTCGTACAGGAAGCTTCCGTGTTGCGATTAATATCGTTGGCTAAAGCCTCCGTTAGGGGCTTAGAGCCAACGCTAACGCCTGCAGTTCTTTCAAAAAAGCCTTCGGCGTACTCTTTAATCGGAACGCAGTGACGACGAATTCGTTGCGGTAGGCTCTTTAAAAGCGCTTGCACCTTTTCTCGTAGCATCCCAGGGACAAGCCAATCGGCCTTCACAGAGTCGACCTGATTTAAGAGATACAAGGGAACAGAAAGCGTCACGCCGTCTTTGAAGGAGCCTGGTTCAAAGTGGTAGTTAAGCGCCATCGCCACCCCTGCCATCTCCATCGTTTTCGGATAAAAGTCGATTGTGGCCCCTGTCGCATCACGCCGCATTAAATCTTCTTTTCTTAAAAAGAGAAGTTTCGGCTCCTTGGCTTCTTTCTTTTTACGCCACACCTCAAAACTTGCAGCATCAACAACGTCTTCGGCAATCTTCGCATCGTAGAAAGCGAAAATCGTTTCATCATCAACTAAAACGTCCAAACGTCTTGTCTTATGTTCGATTTCTTCAATCTCTCGGATAAGGCGTCTATTGTGTTGAAAAAAGGGCGCATTGCTATCGAAGTCGCCATTAACTAATGCGCCTCGAATAAAAAGCTCGCGACACAAGGCTGCGTCGTGCTTTGCGAAGGAGACACGGCGATTACCGTAAACGGCCATCCCGTAAAGCGTTCCCTTTTCAAAAGCGACCACCTCTCCCCTCGTTTTCTCCCAATGGGGATCTGACCAGCTTTTCTTAATGACGTGGCGCGCTGCGCGTTCGATCCATTCGGGTTCTACATCGGCAACACAGCGGGCAAAAAGGCGACTTGTTTCGACAAGCTCTGAAGCAAGAATCCAGCGACCTGCTTTTTTCGCTAACGCAGATCCTGGCCAAACCCAAAAATGAATGCCTCGAGCGCCTAAAAAGGGCGGCGCTTTGGGATCGGCGTCCAATTGCCGCATCCCAACGTTACCCAAGAGTCCCGTTAATAGAGAGGCGTGAATATCTTCGTACGTTGCTTCGGCAGCATTAGAAACCCAGCCGAGTTCTCGGGTTAAGTCGCCTAATTGATGCCACACATCGCGCCATTCGCGAAGTCTTCTTGGCGAAAGAAATTTCTTTTTTAAAAGTGCCTTAAGCGTTCTGTTGCTTTCTTTCTTGGCATTGGCATCGATAAACCAATTCCAAAGTCTCACATAGCTCATAAAGTCACTTTTAGCGTGAGAGAACTCCTTGTGTGCGGCATCAGCCGCTTCTTGCGCTTCAATGGGCCTTTCTCGCGGGTCTTGAACGGCAAGACCTGAGACAATAATCAACGCTTCTCGCAAAGCACCTTTTTCTTTTGCTGCTAAAAGAATGCGCGATAGGCGTGGATCGATGGGAAGCCTCGCTAGTTCTTTTCCTATTGCGGTAAGTTCTCCCTTTTCATCAAGGGCATTTAATTCAGAAAGAATCGCTAAGCCATCGGAAATCGCTCGAGGAGGCGGCGCCTGTACAAAGGGAAACTCTCTAATGTCTCCTAAGCGAAGCGACTTCATACGCAAAATCACAGCCGCAAGATTCGAGCGAGCAATCTCAGGGTCAGTAAATGCAGGGCGCCTTTCGAAATCGAGTTCATCGTAAAGACGAATGCAGATGCCTGGTGCAATACGCCCACAGCGCCCTGCTCTTTGATTGGCAGAGGCCTTACTAATGGGCTCAATTAAAAGTTGCTCGACTTTATTTCTGTAGGAGTAACGCTTCACGCGCGCTAGCCCCGTATCGACAACATAGTGAATGCCTGGGACCGTGACAGAAGTCTCAGCCACGTTTGTGGCCAAAATAATGCGACGAACACTCGAGGACTTAAAAACACGTTCTTGCTCTTCGGCAGTGAGCCTAGCGTAAAGCGGGAGCACCTCGACCGATCCCGGTCGATGACTTTTTAATAGATACTCGCTTGCCTCACGAATCTCTCGCTCGCCAGGTAAGAAAACAAGAATGTCGCCTTTTCCTGCCATTTCAAGTTCGTCGACTGCGTCAGCAATTCTTTCGACTAACTTCGCATCTTCATCATCGTCCTCATCATCAAAGGGCCGATAACGAATTTCCACGGGATACGTGCGCCCTGAAATCGTAAAGATAGGTGCGTCTTTACCGTTTACGGCAAAGTGCCTCGCAAAGCGCTCAGCATCGATTGTGGCCGATGTCACAATAACGCGCAGATCTTTTCTTTTTAAGAGAAGTCGCTTTAAATAGCCAAGCAGAAAGTCGATGTTAATCGAGCGCTCGTGTGCTTCATCGATAATGAGGGTGTCGTACTTTTTAAGGTATGGGTCTGAGGCGGTTTCTGCAAGAAGGATGCCATCTGTCATGAGTTTTACAGTGGCACCCGTACTCACGTGATCGGTGAATCGCACCTTGTAGCCTACAACCTCTCCTAATGGCGTTTTTAATTCTTCTGCGATGCGTTTGGCTACCGAACTTGCGGCAAGACGCCGTGGTTGCGTGTGACCAATAAGGCCCTTTTTACCACGACCGGCTAAAAGCGCGATTTTCGGAAGCTGTGTGGTTTTACCCGATCCCGTTTCTCCTGAAACGATAATCACGGGATTCTCGCGAATGGCTTTTGTAAGCTCTGCGCCTTTTTCGCTTACAGGTAAGCCTGAAGCGAGTACGATTTCAGGAATGGGGTTTCTTCCCGTAGAGGAATTGACCTTTGGGGTCTCCTTTTTGGGCTCAATTCCCTTTTTTGGGCTAGAAGGTTTTTTCTTAACCTCTTCTTTTATAGCAAGATGCGCCTCACGCACAAGAGAGCGTAGATTTTTAAGATTGTTCTCAACTTTCATGGGCGGGCTTTAACATCCGAAATCAAACGAGTGCCATTGTAGACTAGCAAGGCTTTCTCACCCCTATAATGGCGTCCTAGAAAATCACGGAGATTCGTTATGGCACGCACCATTTACTGCATCAAACTCAAAAAAGAAGCCGAAGGTCTTGACTATCCCCCAGTTCCTGGTGAGTTAGGTAAACGTATTTTTGAATCCGTGAGCAAAGAAGCTTGGGAAGAATGGAAGCAGCTTCAGACCATGATCATTAACGAATATGGTCTTAACTGCGCAGACCCCAAGGTAAGAGCGCATGTAGCCGAGCAATGCGAGCGCTACTTCTTCGGACAAGGAATCGATCCGATTCCCAATCACACGCCTGTGGCGGAAAAAGCGAAGTCCTAAAGAACGCCTAACGCGTAAACGTCTTAACGCCTTCTTGAGTTCCAAGTAAAAGGACGTCTGCACCTCTATGCGCAAAAAGACCCACTGTGACTACGCCTGGGATCTGATTGATTTGAGTTTCAAGGGCTTTCGGATCCGTAATCGAAAGGCCAGAAACATCCAAGATGCGATTGCCGTTATCGGTTGTAAAGTCGCGCTCTACGGGATTACCTCCTAATGAGCGAATGATGCGAGCCACAGATTGCAGTGCCATCGGGATGACTTCAATGGGTAGTGGGAACTTCCCCAACACGGGAACTTTCTTACTCGCATCGGCGATACAAACAAAACTCTTAGCGACACTTGCGACAATCTTTTCGCGTGTTAAGGCGCCGCCACCGCCTTTGATCATCGAAAAGCTCGAATCAATCTCATCTGCGCCATCGACATAAACAGAAATCGAATCCACGCAATTTAAATCCACGACCTTAAAGCCGTAGGCTTCAAGGCGTTTTGTTGAGCGCACCGAGCTTGAGACACACGCCGGAATCTTAAGTCCGCTTTCTTTTAACGCATCGATAAAGCAATCCACGGTCGAACCAGTTCCTACGCCAAGGACTTCTCCTTCTTTCACGTAGCGTAGCGCTTCTTCACTAACCTTTTTCTTTAATTCGTCCTGTGTCATTGTTTTCTTCCTTTCTTTGCCGATACGTAAAGCGTGTGGGGTGCTTAGGAATTCTCTTTCTTCCCTTTGAATTTCGCTTTAGGGCGCATTTTAGGATGTAATATGCGAAAAAACCGATTCCTAGCCACCGATGAATACGCACACGCAAAAACCCATTGGAGATTTGCTCCTTGAACTTGTCCAAGCCAAAAAGGCAAAGGCTAGTCGCTTTGGTGTGGGTGCGATTCTGATTCTCATTTTTTCAGCAATTGCACTCTCGGTTTTTGTTTGGCGCATCGTCTCCAATGAAACGCAAAGAAACGAGATTGAGTCGCTTTATGTGGCAGGAGAAAACATTGCGATTACCGCTGAGGAGCGCCTCACAAACTTATCGGTGCAACTATCTTCTTTAAGTAGCGTTGAACCCGCGCTAGTCTGTCGGCTACTTTCTTCAGTTTTTTACATGTACCCAGAACTCGTGGAATTCTCGGTACTCGATAGCAATCGTCGCGTGATTGAAAACTGCGCTAATCCCGATGCGATGGGAGAGATTTCTCGACCCAAAGGAGAAATCGTCACCAATCAGATTTCGATTATCGCGAGTCTTCACGCAAAAACCTCGAACTCAGCAATCTATTCTCCACCCTACCTTGACGATGGAGCCGCTGGCCCCTTTTCTGACCTTGCTACGCCTCCTGAGAAAAACGGCGTCTTCTTTTTAGGGCGCGTCTCGCTACCTGTGGCATTGCGCTATGCGGCAGCCGATAAACTCAATCGCTTTCAACACTATTATCTTTTGGATGCGAAAACTGTTTTTGCAACAACCGTGATTCAGGGAGACCTCCCTGACCTTAATGCGATGGAGGTGTGTTTGCCATTGCCGCCTTTACCTTCGCGTGTTGAATTGGGACTCACTTCATCGCTACTAAGTACCTTTTACGCCAATAGCCTTTACGCCTGGAGTGCTCTCGTTCTTTTAGGCTTTATTTTCATTTCTCTATTTCTCCTCTGGCGCTTTCAAGTAAGGCAACTTCGTACCGAACAATCCATGCGGGCACGTATCTTTGTGCAGCAGGCTGTAAGTGAGTCGCTATTAGATGCCCTCTGCGTCATCGATGAGAAGGGAAAAATCCTCTACTCCAATGATGCCTTCGAAGAGCTTTTTGGCTTTAGCCCAGAAGAGACTTTAGGGCTGACGCCTCCCTATCCTTTCTGGCCAAAAGAAAGCGATGGCGTTGCAAAAGACTTTGCCACGGCTCTAAAAGAAGCCGATCGCCATCACAAGAAACACTTTGAATTCGAAGCCATACGCAAAGACAGCACGCGCTTTGATTGTGCTGTGCAGGTTTTCCCGCTTTTAACAAGCGAAGGAAAGCGCTTAGGCTTTATGGTCACGCATAGCAACATCACGCAGGCTAATCGTGCGGCCCGAGAACTACGCTCCATGCAACAGCGCTTTACGCGCGTTTTGGAAACGATGGATGCGGCCGTGAGTGTGATTTCTCTAAAAGATAAAAAACTTCTTTTCTCCAACAGCATTTATCGCGACAGTTTTGAAGAAAGCGCAGACCAACACATCTTGCTGACATCGAAATTAACCGACGGCGCCACAGAGTCAGATGACATCTACGACAAGGCGCGCAATCGCTGGTACTCGATTCGCATGAAAAACATCACATGGATCGATGAAAGTGAAGCGCAACTCTTGACCACGTACGATGTGACAACGCAGCATCTAAATCGTGAAGCCATCGCTAAGCAACTTGAGAAAGCAGAACGCTCTTCTAAATTAATTAACATGGGCGAGATGGCAAGTTCTCTTGCGCACGAATTAAATCAGCCTCTTGCTGCTGTCCAAAACTACGCGGCCGCTTCAAAACTCCTACTTGAGACAAAGCGACTTAATTCTGAGCAAGCAAGCGAAGCCTTTGAAAAAATCATTGCGCAAACTAAGCGTGCCACACAAGTGATTCGTCGCATTCGTAACTTTGCGCGTCGCTCAGAACCGATTCGTACCAATGTCAACGCCTCGCACATGATTGCTGAAGCCTTTGAGTTGGTGAAGCCCTTTGCCCATGAAAAATCCATTCACTTAGAGTCGCACATTGAGCCAGGGATTCCTGATGTAGTGTGCGATGCGATTTTGATTGAGCAGGTGCTCGTGAATCTACTGAAAAACGCTGTTGAAGCTTCAGAAGAGAGTTCTAAAAAAGAAGTTGCCATCAACGTTTTATGGCGAGGAAATTCTCTTAAGTTTGAAGTCATTGATTACGGAACAGGAATTGATCCCGCGCATCGAGAAGACGTCTTTAAACCCTTTTACACGACAAAAAGCGTTGGCATGGGAATTGGATTAAACCTCTGTCGCTCAATTATCGAAAGCCACAATGGACACCTTTCCTTTAGGGAAAATCCCGATGGAGGAACGATTTTCTTCTTCTCCTTACCCATCGTTCAGTAGTCTAGAATCAACAAACGAACCGTTTTATAAGCGTTATTGACTCTTTCAATCTGCCTATTCAGGGATCTTCACGACCATGCAGGAATATCAAAAGACCCAAGGAACCGTTTACGTTGTCGATGATGACGAAGCCGTACGTGACTCCATTCGCTGGCTTTTAGAGGCAAGCGACTACAAAGTCGAACTCTACGAAAGCGGTGAAAGCTTTATTGCAAGTTACGACCCAGAAGCTGTTGCTGTGCTCCTTCTCGATGTTCGCATGAACGGTATGAGTGGCTTAGAGGTTCAAGAGCTTTTGCGAGCCAAAAACGCAGATATCCCGATTATCTTTATCACCGGTCACGGCGACGTTCCGATGGCAGTGAATGCTCTCAAAAAAGGCGCCGTCGATTTTATTGAAAAGCCCTTTGATCTAGAGTCCTTAAAGCAGCAAGTCGAAAAGATGCTCGATGCCGCACGTGAAAAGCGCATGACAGTTGACCGTCGCAATTTCAATGCGGGTTTGCTTGCTCGCTTAACGCCTCGCGAACAGCAAGTCTTGGAACGCATTGTTGCCGGTCGCTTAAATAAGCAAATCGCTGACGATTTGAGTATCTCAATTAAAACCGTTGAGGCTCACCGCGCATCGATTATGACGAAAACCAATTCGGGAACGATTGCCGATTTGATGCGTGTTGTGATGGGTGCGAAATAGTTCGCTTCTAGTATCACGGCGCATCTTGTCTTATGAGATTCCCAAATTTTTTAAACAAATCCTCGACGTCCTTGGTTTGATGGAGCCCCTTATTTCTTGCGCTCTTTACGAGCGTTTGGGCAGGTAATTTATTCGGGACTTTCGCGTCAAATGGGAGTTTCCTTTCTTTGACGAGCATAGACAAAACGCTGCACACAAAGTCTGAGATTGTTAATCCCTCGTTAGACAAAACTTTTTCTGCTTGGCTTTTTAGAGCCTCATCCATTTGCGCTTCAAGGCTGCGGCGCAGTTCGGGCAGTATTTGGCGCGGTTGGAGCCCAAGAAGAAACCGTGTGCCGCACACGCAGCATCGTTTCCTGTTCTGCCGGAAAAACAGGGGGCTTCCAGCTCCTTGTCCTGCGGCAATACCGCTACCTGAAACCAGCGGCATAAAAGCGAATAGGAGATGCTTTGGTCGCAGACACATTCCTCTGCATCATCT
>CAVJUW010000011.1:13084-51016 GCA_963652725.1 Bacteroidaceae bacterium
ATCTAGCGCAAGGCAGTTCCTGGAATCGTAGTTGCAGCAGGAATGTACCAGCCGCCGCATTTTGCGATACTACTGGTAGTCCATAGCGCGGATAATGGGAATATGCGACGCTCAATTGACCTCCAAAAATGAAATTAACAGGAATTCTTCGTGCAAAGTATTGATTTCTTCGTGCAAACAACATACATTGTATTCACCAGAAGAAAAGGAGATGGTTTTATGGTTAGCCCCACCACGAATATCAGCATCCGCATGGATTCGAATTTGAAAGCGCAGGCCGACGCACTCTTTGGAGAACTCGGTATGAACCTGTCTACGGCGGTCAATATTTTTGTCCGCCAGTCACTCCGCGAGGGTCGTATCCCGTTTGACATTTCTCTCAATCAGCCCAACAAGGAAACGATTGCCGCCATGCTCGAGGCAAAAAGGATTGCAAAAGATCCGTCCGTGAAAGGGTACAACGATCTGGATGAACTCTTTGCAGACCTGAAAGCATGAGAAAAACGAAATATACCGTCAAGCCCACCACGCGGTTCAAAAAGGATTTCAAGCTAGCCATGAAGCGCGGCTTGAAAATCGAGCTGCTCGAGGACGTGATCGTCGCCCTTGCAATGGGGGAAGCGCTCCCCGAAAAGCACAAGGATCACGCACTGACCGGAAATTGGCTCGGGTTCCGTGTCAGTAGGTTCATTTCACAACTCTATGCGAATCGCACCATCTGCGCTAACTGCACAAAATAGTCGTTCGACCAAATCGCAAGTTCTTTTGTGTCGCGAACAAATGGTATTACGTCAGCCTTGACCCCATCGATATCCGACAAAGCAAAGCGCTCCTTGAGTTTTTCGAGAAACTCCTCTTTACTGACGTCTTTCCCATTAAATTGCAAAATGCGTTCGTGTAAATGCGCGAAATCTAACGCAACACCGTGCCTCACGTACCACTCGAAGTCATACCAGTCTCGGCCTTTAATGCGGTGCTCCCACGCACGATAAACAAGAGCATGCATTTTCTGAGCAAAAAGGCATGGCAACGTAAAACAGCGCACATAAAGCGGTATGAGCGCACGCAAAAGCTTAGGCTCGGTCGCAGTCTTTAACTTCGGTTGCGTAGTAATCTCGATTGTTATTTCGCTAGAGGCTTCGCTCTCGAGAACAACATCGTACACAGTAGCGCTCTCGATTACGAAGGCAGAATCCTCTCGGCTCATATTTTTTCTTTTCTTAATTTCTACCTTTTGACCAAAGAGCAAAAACGCATCTGCAATGGCCCGGCTGTAATCGAAGAAGGAGAAACCTTCTTCTGGCTTCAGGAGTGAAAACTCCAGGCCATCAGAAAATCGGGGCAAGCCATGAATGATGCGCAAACACGCATCTCCGCAAAAGCTAGCTTTATCGAGGAATCCGCCGTGATATAGCCCCGTGAGGATAATTTCCTGATAAATCTCAGTTGTGGCATTGCGCCTTTGCTCAGCACTTGTAAGCTCGTAAGTAGAAAGCATCTTCCCAAAAATATCGTTAGGCATATTTCTCGAGATACCTCACAAGTGTTCGAATTGAAGATGACTTTTTCCCAACGGTTGCGTACTGCCTAAAAATAGAAACATCCATCTTGAGGAATTCGTCCATTTCTAGCCGAAGATCTTCAGTAAAGAATCCCTCAACCTCTTTTAAATAACGAAGGTTGACCTTAAGAGAATTGGCAATTAAGTCGCAAAGTGCCTTCTCGGGCGTTGCAATCAAAAATTGATTGCCTTCTTCACTCGCAAGCTCTACTCCAATGGGAAAGGCTTCAGCATTCATGAAGGTGTAATCAAAGCGTCCAACGGGCGTCTCAAAACTACGAGCGTGTTTGGTTGTCATCGAGGTAACGAGATAGACCGCTTCTGGGATAAGGCCATAAAACCTCAAAGCCCAATGCATCGAAACGTACGAAGGCGAATAAAGATGATTGGCTATGACTCCCAAAGAAAGGACAACCTTACTTACCGAAGGTGAGACAACATAAAGGCCCTTCTTGAGCCGAATAATCTTTCCGGTTTGCTCAAGATACGTCACCTTGTGGTTCTCTGCCTTGATTTCAGGGAAAAGAGACGCAAGCGTTACCTTACTCGCGGGGATGTTTGATAAGGCCGCTAGTGTTTCGAATTCATTCTTCATCGGAAAAAGTAGTCAGTATTTCAATATCAAGTGAATATTTTACACATTTCCTATTCAAATTTTGACTGTTTTCGAGACTAGCCACAGACAAAATAAATCGCCATAATCTGTAGTTCTTGATTCGATATCGCACCATGACGCAGGCCTATTTCATTATTCCTAATCTCTTGTATCCGAGCAAAGACTTATTGCGCTCGGAGTCAGAGAAATCGCTTACGTCTTTAAAGGCCATTTTGAAGGGCGCAGAAGAACCCATTTGCCAAACACTTTGTGAAGCACACCACAGTGGTTCAGTTGATCTTGCCTGGTGCTGGAAAGTTTTGACTCGCAGTAAAGAGACCTTTGCCACAGCGCCCTACCGCTGGTTGATGCTTGGAGGTCCGAGACTTTCAGGAGAAATTTGGCGCTTAAATCTATTAAGCCTCAATGACGGTGTTGTTTGCGATTTCTTTGATCCAACAGAGCAGGCTATCGAAACGATTTCTTTAGCCCTTCGCGCGCCGCTATCGCAAGCGGGCTTTGTTTTGCAGCGTTGGGATGCCTCGCTTTACCTTACACGGAAAACCGCGTGGGGCGTCACGACACGCGAAGCAGAAACCCTCGTCGGAAAATCTATTTCAGAGCACGATTTTTCTTCTCAAGAAAATTCTGCAGAAAGCGCTTGGGAGGTTTTAACCAAACTCAATACGCTACTTAAAGCTCTTGCAATCGATGGCGCCGATGCCCTTTGGATTGATGGGGGCGGGCAACTGATTGACTTTTATCCTCCCACGCAAATTCGCAGTGTCTTAGCCGATGATGATGCGGTTCTCGGGTGGGCCGATGCCTCAGGGATTCTTTCTCAGCGCATGGGAAAAGCCACAGGGGCCAGCTCGTGGCCGAAAGACGCTCCTAATGGCGCCGTAATCGCTGTGTTATCTCAACTGAAAGATTCCAGCCTCACCCCAAACACAAAGGCTTGGGAAAACGCTCTTACGGCCCTTACAAATAGCTTTACACTGCTAAAAGAAGCTGCCCGCAAACGCGGTTGCGATGAAGCTCTCATTGTGGCCTGCGGAAAGCGGATGACAAAGACCTTTACAGTGAAGCTCACAAATCCCAAATCGCTTTTGGCGCGTTTTACGCGTAGTAAAGAAGTTGATGTCGCAAACACGCTTTGCGACGAAAGTGATGGTCAATGAAAACTCGTTTTATCACGCGCCCCTTTAACAAAGACGTTGCCAAAAGATTAAGTGACGCGGGCATTCTCCCAGCGCTTTCGCGCGTGTTAGCTTCTCGCGGCATCACATCGGTTGAAGATCTTTCTGAAGATTGGAAGTCGCTATTAAACCCTAAAGAGTTTTTAGGTCTAGAAAAAGCCGCGCAAATTCTTGCTAACCTAAGAGAAAAGCACGGGCACGTTCAGATTGTCGCTGACTATGATTGCGATGGTGCAACAGCCTGCGCCATTGCCATTCGCGGTCTTACGGCGATGGGAATTTCTGCTGATTACCTTGTTCCCGATCGCTTTAAATATGGCTATGGACTCTCTTCGGAAATTGTCGATCTCGCGCTAAAAGAAACGCATAAACCCGATTTGATTTTGACTGTTGATAACGGCATCGTAAGTCTTGAAGGCGTGGCTCACGCAAGAAGCTTAGGGCTTGATGTGATTATCACCGATCACCACTTAGCTGGCGAAAAACTTCCTAACGCAAGCGCCATCGTTAATCCGAATTTAGCCGAGAATCCTTTCCCGAGTAAAGCGCTTGCTGGGTGCGGTGTGATGTACTACCTTCTCCTTGCCCTGCGCTCTGAATTACGGAGCCGCGGCGTCTTTACAAAAGAAACGCAACCGCGACTCGATTCTTTAAGTGACTTAGTCGCCTTAGGGACCGTCGCAGACGTTGTAAACCTCGATAAAAACAATCGCATTTTGGTTTCTCAAGGTCTTGCTCACGTGCGTCAAGGTAAGGGTTGCGCTGGGATTCGGGCGCTTTTTGACGTAAGTTCCAAAGACCCAAAAAAAGCGCGTGCGCACGACTTTGCTTTTTCTATCGCACCTCGCATTAATGCAGCAGGCCGCCTAACAGAAATGAGTATCGGGATTGACTGCCTGCTCACCGATAACGAAGAAGAAGCCCTAGGTTATGCCAAAGAACTCGACCGCTTAAATAGCGAGCGCCGTGACCTTGAAGAGATGATGCAAGAAAAAGCCTTTTCTCTTCTTAAAAAGATTGATACCGAACACCGCGCAAGTCTTGTCCTTTTTCATGAATCTTGGCATCAGGGTGTCGTGGGCCTTGTTGCAAGTCGCGTGAAAGAAAAGATTCACCGCCCAGTGCTAGCCTTCGCTCTTGACGAAGAAGGCGTGCTAAAGGGCTCAGGGCGCTCAGTCGAGGGGCTACATTTAAAAGCAGCGCTTGAAGCTGTCGAAAAGGAGGCTCCTGGCCTTATGGTGCGATTTGGGGGTCACGCTATGGCTGCTGGCCTTACGATTAAAAGGGAGGACCTTACGCGCTTTACTGAGCTCTTTGAACGGGCTGTGAGCACTTTTACAACCGAGAAGACGCTTGAAAATGACATCGCAGTCGATGGCGCCCTAAAGAGCGAAGACATTAACTTTGTTTTAATCGATGCAATCAACCAAAGGCTTTGGGGACAGGGCTTTGAAGAGCCTCTTTTTGCCAATGATTTCACGGTTCTTAGTCAACGTGTCCTAAAGGGAGGGCATTTAAAACTTTGGCTTGAACTCGATAGCAAACGATTTGATGCTGTGTACTTTAGGCACAGTGCACCACTTCCCACGCATGTGCGCTTAGCCTATAAGCCTGAAATCAATAACTACATGGGAAGAAGATCTGTGCAACTCGTTGTTGTCGCTGATGAAAACTAAAGGGCTTGGCCTCTGAATCTAACGAAATCGTTAGACTCAGACTCACTTTAATTGACGAATTCCCAAGCGTCTTTCTCGCTTAAGAGCTTACGCAAAAGTTGATTATTTAAGCCGTGACCAGACTTATAGGCCGTGTACTTAGCTTTTAGGGGGTGACCTAAAACGTAAAGGTCTCCGATCGAATCAATTAGCTTATGCTTCGCGAATTCATCTTCCTTACGAAGCCCTTCTGGGTTCATGATGCGTGCGTCTTCAACAACGATGGCATTTTCGAGTGACCCACCCAATGCAAGACCGACAGCTCTCATTTTTTCAACGTCACGCGCTAAGCAAAAGGTTCTCGCGTACGCCACAGTTTTCACAAAGTCATCTGTTGCCGCGTTAAATGTGGCTTCTTGAATTGTTTTGTCAATGACTGGATGACCGAAAGCAATCGTAAATGTCGCTTCAAAACCTTCAGAGGGCTCAAGCTTTGCAAACTTATCGTTATCACGCACTTCAACGGTTTTTTTCACGCGTATGTAACGGCGTTCTGCGTCTTGCTCAACGATGCCCGCTTTCTCGATTAAATCAACGTAACCTAAAGCCGATCCATCCAAAATAGGCGTTTCAGGAGCATTGACTTCAACGATGGCATTGTCGACTCCTAACCCGCACAAAGCGCTCATCAAGTGTTCGACCGTAGAAACGTAGGTCTTTCCTTCAAAAAGCGCAGTGGCAAGTCGCGTGTCGTTTACGCGTGTGGCTTCAGCTGGAATTACAACCGCAGGATTTAAATCTGTACGGCAAAAACGAATCCCTGAATTAACGGGCGCAGGAAGAAGCCGCATCCGGATCTCTTTCCCCGAATGCAGTCCAATACCACAAACCTCCGATACGTTTTTAAGCGTGTGTTGCTTCATCGCCAAACTACTTATCTCCGTTCTTACGTAAGAAAGTCGGCACCTCAAAACTCTTGGGGCCACCAAGGGTCGATGTCTTCCAAAATGACGTCGGTTGCTGAGAAGTAGCGGCAGGCTTTGGTTCAACAGGAGCCGCTACGGGCTCAGTGGGAGCTACTGGAGCGGCTTGAGGTTCTGCTTTCGCGGGAGCGGCCTCTGTGCGTAACGCAAAATCCGCTGGCTCAACAGCCTTTACTTCTTCTTGAACGCTTCTTCTAAAAAGATTAGGCATCACACCAATTTCTTGAGCGGGTTCTGGTGCATCCAAACCTGTTGCAACCACAGTGACGCGAAGCTCTTCGCCCATATCATTATCAAAGGCCGTTCCGACAATCTGAATGGCTTCTTTACTGACGAAGTTCTTCATAATCGACATCACTTCGCGCACTTCGCTTTGCTTCATTGTCGCAGCTGACGCTGTCACATACACCAAAAGACCACGTGCACCTTGTAAGTTCGCACCTTCAAGCAATGGGCAGGTGATTGCTTTTTCTGCTGCTTCTAAAGCACGATTGACGCCAGAAGCGGTTGCCGTACCCATCATCGCAGTGCCTCTTGCACCCATCACGGTCTTTAAGTCTTCAAAGTCCACATTAATAAGACCAGGAGTATGAATGATTTCTGCAATGCCGTTACAAGCCTTGTAAAGAACATCGTCAGCGGCAGCAAAGCAATCGAGCATTGTGGCATCTTCACCGACTTCTTCTTCTAACTTATCGTTAAGAATAACAATTAAGCTATCGACCTTATCTTTGAGGTTTTCGATACCCGCTTGCGCTTGGCGCATACGACGCATACCTTCAAAACCAAAGGGCTTCGTGACCACGGCGATCGTAAGAATGCCAAGCTGCTTAGCGATATCAGCAATCACAGGAGCCGCACCTGTTCCTGTGCCACCACCCATACCTGCAGTGATAAATAAGAGGTTCGTGCCTTCAAGCGCTTCGCGAATCTTGTCGCTTGCCTCTTGCGCGGCCATTGCGCCCACTTCAGGGCGAGCACCTGCACCTAACCCGGTTTTCCCGAGCGGAATAATGATGTTCGCTCGCGAGCGATTCAACGCCTGTTGATCGGTGTTTGCGGCAATAAAGGTAATGCCGCGCGCCTCATTGTCAATCATGTGTTCGACTGCGTTTCCGCCGCCGCCACCGACACCGATGACTTTGATAACTGCGTTAAACAATTCGGGTTGATCGTTGATAATCTGCAAGGGCATCGCTCTTCCTTATGAGTCAAAAACCACCAAGTCTTGGGTTTCTAACAGCCAAAACAACTAGATGGCACATTATCGTCTATTTTTGAGGCGTTTTCACGCTTAAAACGCACCGATTTCAAAAGAATTTTCAAGCAAACCCGAAAATCCTTGATATTCTCAAAATTTAAGTCCCTCTTCAATTCCATTCCAGGCTATGGGACTTACCCCATGTTCGATTAAAAAAGCATTGGCTTTTTCAAAATGTCCACATCCCATAAAAGGTACGGGAGGACGAAGCGCCGATAAAGGCGAGGGATGATTGGCTTTCAAAATCAACACGGGGCCTGTTGCGTGTTTTTTTATGAGTTCTTCTTTTTCCTGCGCTTTAGCGCCCCAAAGAAGAAAAACAATGGGATTGGCCCCTTGTTGCGTAAGGCAATGCGTTAAGAGAGCATCGGTAAGCGCCTCCCAGCCTAGCTTAGCGTGACTTGCGGCCTTTCCCTCTTCAACAGTTAAAACTGTGTTAAGGAGTAGGACTCCAGCTTTGGCCCAGTCCGACAAATCGCCATTGCCTCTTACATTCGTCTGGAACTCTCGCGCAATCTCTTTAAAGATATTTCTGAGGCTCGGAGGAAGCTTCGTGCGCGTTACCGGTACGGAAAACGCCAAACCTGTCGCTTCTCCTACTTCGTGATAGGGGTCTTGTCCGAGAATGACAACACGCACTGCGTTTGGAGCCAAAAGACGCAAACCATAAAAGGGATCAGGCGGGAAAACCGTTACGCCCTCTTCGATGCGATTGGCGAGGGTTTCTAAAAGAGCCTTCCCCGTCTTACTTTGGAAAAAAGTCGCGATAGGCATCTCCCAGCCTCTTGGGAGGCTTTTAAGAAGCGTCTTTGTTGAATTCAGTGCGATAGCGTTTTGCATTCAAAAACTCACTTTTCTTTCTTTCCTGACTTTTGCGCCCAAGTTCTAAAGAAATCCCTCTTGCGCGCTCGGTTTCCTTTGCTATAATCCACCCCTCTTGCGGGGTGTAGCGCAGTCTGGTAGCGCGCCTGCTTTGGGAGCAGGATGTCGGGAGTTCGAATCTCTTCACCCCGACCAAAGCGATTTAACTGCCCGTAGCTCAGTTGGATAGAGCATCGGCCTTCTAAGCCGAGGGTCGCTGGTTCGAATCCTGCCGGGCAGGCCAAAAAATTTAATGGTGGGAATAGCTCAGTTGGTAGAGTCCCGGATTGTGATTCCGGTTGTCGTGGGTTCGAGTCCCATTTCCCACCCCACATTCCTTAAGCCTTTCTTGTGACTCACAAGAAAGGTTTTTCTTTAGTCAGAAAAGTCTCCATAAATAATATTGCGAATAAAGCCCCAAAAACCCGTACGGGCTCGCACAGTCGGCCGAACACCGATCTCATTGCGGTGTCGCGCTTCGGATAAAACGCCCATAATTGTTGCGTCTTCAGGGTCTGTTAAAGCAAAGCGCGTTGAGTGCACCATAATCGGTTCTCCAATGCGCACAGGAAGCCCATAAAGCTGCTTTATGACTTTTACAAGACCTGGAAGCTTTGCCATGCCGCCCGTGATCACAATGCCGCTTGCAGCGCGTCCTAGCCAGTTATCACGCATTAAGTGCTCGGTTGCAATGCGTTGCAAGATTTCAGCAACACGCGGCTCAATGATGCGAACGATTTCTGTCACAGGTACTTCACGCTCTGCGCCACTTGCTTCATGCTTATAGCGAATCTTTGTAAAGCTATCTGTTTCATGAACACCGATATGCGCATAGGTGCCTTTGATTTCTTCTGCCTCATCCAAAGAACTTCCCAAAACGGAGGCAATATCGCGCGAAAGAAGGTTGCTACCCATCGGCACAACAGCGGTGTATTGGATTTGATTGCCTTGGAAGCAGGCGATATCAGTTGCACCAGCGCCAAAATCAAGCAAAACTACACCAAGTTCTTTTTCTGTGGGTGTTAAGCAACTCGCCGCACTTGCCCACGGTTGCATCACAACACCATCAACGTCAAGCCCTGCCTTACGAATGCACTTAATAAGATTTAAGGCAATGCTTTCTGAGCCAATCGCTAAGTGCACGTGCGCTTTTAAAACCGAACAGGCCATACCAACAGGGTCTGCGATTAAGGTGTCATCGTCATCGATTGTGTAGCCCTTAATCGAATGCATCACAACGATATCATCGTCACTGCGTAGCGACGGGTCCGTATCTGTGTCGTGCACCTTCGGATCGAACATCATCGCTAGTTTCGTCGCGGTTTTTACGTCTTCTTCGGTGACTTCATCGTTGGCTAAAACGAGTTTTCCAACCTTATTGATGCAATGCAATCCCTTACCTGTTAGGGCCGCAGTTACGTGGGTAATAGGCACGCCCGAAGTTTCGCAGGCTTCAGATGTGGCGCGTCTGATGGACTCAACAGCTAATTCCACATCTTTAATGCAGCCACCATCAACGCCAAATGAAGAGACGTTTCCAATACCGATCACATCGATTTCGCCTGGGACACTGACATCAGCAACAGCCACTTCGACCTTGCTTGTGCCAATATCCATCGCAGCAATAATGTTATCGGGTTGTGTGTCTTGCATAAAAAAGTTCCTTGCTAGCCTATTTGCTTTTTATGGCCAACGTACCGCAAAGGCATTTTCATAACGCGCATCGATAAATGATGGACAAGCACTCATCGTCTCACAAACACGCGCATAGTTTTCTAAAACTAAACTTAATCGATCAAAAATGACATCAGAAGCCGTGGCGCGCCCTAACTCCACTCGCAACGTTGCACCTTTTGCTATCGAAAGCGTTACTGCCCAACTGCCTCGATACGTTACAGCAATTGCGTGCACATGAGCGTCAAATTTTGACGCAATCGCTTCAAATTTTGGTAAAAACTTTACCGCGTCAGGAGCAAACATCGTTGTGTCAGAAGCGATAAGAGGCAGGGTCTTTGTCTTCTCTGCCTCTTCGACAAGCGGCACATACACAACGCCCTGCTCAGAAACTAAGCGCCCATCCTCCCAACGCGCCACAGGTTCAAGCCTAGTGACAGTCACGTCAACCGAATTAGGCCAAAGCCTCGTAACGGTCACGGATTTCACCCACGTAAGGCGCTCAACAGCGGCTTTTATCCGCTCTAAGTCCTGCGAGAAAAAGCTTCCATCGAGTTCGCTTTCAACAGCTTGTCGCACATCATTTACGGCGCGTTCGTCTTTTTCTCCTGTTACGACAAGCTCTCTAATTTCTAGCGTCGGAAGAACAAGACTTTGCACGAAGGCGTATCCAGCAATAGCACACAGTGCAATGCCAGCTACCGCTACTGCGAGAACGTACTTTCTCTTCACAGGCCGCACTCCAAATTAACTCTGAAGCTCCTTAGAAACACGGTCAAGCCCTGCGCTTTCTAAAACGCGCAAAACGAGTTCTTCGTAACTCATCTGCGCTTCGCGAGCTGCCATCGGAACCAAAGAGTGAGGCGTCATTCCTGGGCTCGTATTTAATTCAAGAAGCACAAACGAGCCATCCTCGCGCATCATCGCATCAATGCGACCCCAGCCTCGTGCGCCTAAAGCGGCAAAGGCTTTTTCAGCAGCCGCACTTAACTCCTTGTAACTTGCTGGATTAATTTCAGCAGGGCACACATAGCGCACAGCATTGCCCCAATACTTATTTTTGTAGTCGTAGTCGCCATCAGGGGCTTGAATATCGATCACTGGAAGCGCTTTCCCGTCCAGAATCGCAATCGTGAGCTCTTTACCAAAAATGCGCTCTTCGACAACGACGCTTGTGTCGTATTTGAGAGCTTCGCTTAGCGCTTCTTTCAATTCAGAAAGCGTCGCTCCCTTAAGACGCACCACACCAATCGAGGAGCCTTCAGAAGAGGGTTTCACAACAACGTCGCCACCAAGATTATCAAGCACAGCTTGCGCTTTACTGGCGCAATGAACCGTCATTCCTTTAGCTACAGGAAGTCCCGCATCGGCCCAAACGGTGCGAGTTGCCGCTTTATCGATGGCGATGGCACTCGCTTGTACACCAGCACCCGTATAAGGAATCTGAAGATACTCCAAAACGCCTTGAATCGTCCCGTCCTCGCCAAAGCGACCGTGTAAAGCGATATAGGCGCGATCGAATTTTTCTGTTACTAAGCGCTCAATTCCTTCGGCTGGGTCAACGGCAACAGCATCGACCCCTTGACTTTGAAGGGCCTTTAGAACTCCCGAGCCACTCATCAAAGAAATCTCACGCTCAGAGCTCACGCCTCCCATCAAAACAGCAACATGGCCAAACTTTTCTTTCATATTGCTCATTTCTTTTCCTCCTTCGTGAGCATCTGTGGCACACGTCCAATTGATCCTGCGCCAATGGTGAGCACCACATCCCCGTCTCGGGCCAAGCGACAAATCGCGCCTGGAACGTCCTTTAAGTCAGCGCAAAAGATCAAATTGTTTTGTCCTCTTAAGCGAATCGCGTGCGCCAAAGCTCTCCCGTCAGCGCCAAAGATCGGCTTTTCTCCTGCCGGATACACATCAGCTAATACAACCGCATCGGCTTTGGATAAAAGATTAACAAAATCTTCAAAACAGTCGCGTGTACGCGTGTAGCGATGCGGCTGGAAAGCAATTAAGAGCCGCTTTTCGGGCCACGCTGATCTCACAGCTGCCATCGTTGCAGCAATCTCATGCGGGTGATGACCATAGTCATCGACAAGTGTGAAGCTTCCGACGTTTTTTCCCGCTTCATCGGTTAGGGGGATTTCTCCATATTGCGCAAAGCGACGACCGACACCCGTGAATTCTGCTAGTCCCTTCACAATCGCTTCGTCGCTTACTCCCACTAGAGTTGCAATCGCAATCGCTGCTAGGGAATTCACAACGTTATGCATGCCAGGGAGATTAAGCACTACAGGAAGTGGCGCGTGATTGGGTCTAAGAACAGTAAAGGCCGTACGCACTCCAGTTGGCTTAATATCAATGGCGCGCACGTCAGCTGCTTCGTTTACCCCATAGGTAATCACACGACGCGTTACCTGCGGCACAATCGAGCGCACATTCTCATCATCGATACAAAGAACCGCAACGCCGTAAAACGGCAAGCGAGACAAGAACTCAACAAAGGCCTCTTTTAACTTATTAAAGTCGTGACCATAGGTATCCATATGGTCGTAATCGATATTGGTGACCGCTGAGAGTACTGGCGTTAAGTTCAAAAACGAGGCGTCGGACTCATCGGCTTCGGCAACGATAAATTCTCCGGCACCAAGCCGCGCATTTACGCCTGAACTGTTAAGTCGTCCGCCGATTACATATGTGGGATCTAACCCTCCTGCGGCTAGAAGCGTTGCCGTAAGAGACGTGGTCGTTGTCTTACCGTGAGCACCAGCGATTGCAATGCCGCGACGAAGCCTCATTAATTCAGCAAGCATCACAGCGCGCGGCACAACAGGAAGCTTCTTTGCTTTGGCCGCAACGACTTCGGGGTTATCCGGTTTAATGGCAGAACTCACGACAACAGCGTCAGCGCCTTCAATATTTTCCGCCGCATGTCCAATAGCTACAGTTGCTCCCAAGCGACGTAAGTGTTGCGTTACGGCGCTTTCTGCGATATCCGAGCCACTCACCACATACCCAAGGTTTAAAAGCACTTCGGCAATACCACACATGCCTGAGCCGCCAATTCCCACAAAATGCAAATGCTTAACAACAAACTTCATAACTCTCACTCGATTTTTTTATGGAAAGCTAGATTGCTTTCTTTTCTGAAACTTTTTCAATTTGATCGGCAACAACGCTTGCCGCATGGGGTCTACAAAGGCTACGCGCCTTTTGCGCCATCGCAAGGAGCTTTTCGCGCTTGGTATTTTTTAAGATTTCAAAAAGCGCTTCTGCTGTGAGATTCTTTTGCTCAATCATCACAGAGGCGCCGTTCTTACTCATGTACTTGGCGTTACCCAATTGGTGCGAGGTTGTCCCCACAACCAGTGGAACAAGTAGGCTTGCAGCGCCCGCGGCACAGAGCTCTGCCACACTCGTGGCTCCTGCGCGGCAAATAACCAAATCGCTTTCTCGATAGGCTTTAGCCATATCATCGATAAAGCCAACGACAGTAGCGTCCACCCCTAAATCCTGATAGCGCTTTTTAACTTCATCGACAAAACGAGCACCACACTGATGAATGACAGTGGGGCGATTCTCTTTAGGAAAAAGAGCCAAAGCCTTAGGAATGGTGACATTTAAAACTTGGGCTCCGAGGCTTCCGCCAAATACTAGGAGTTTTAAATTTCCCTCTCTGCCATTAAACCGTTCTTTAGGATCCTCAATGGCTTCAATATCGGCTCGAACGGGGTTTCCTGTCACAATGCCACGCGCTCCGGCTTCCTTTTTTGCTCCGCCATCAAAGCCACAGGCGACCGCTGCGACGCTTTTCATAATCATCTTTGTCGATAAAAGAACATCAGCGTCACAATTCATCAGAACCGAAGGTACGCCATTGGCCTTTGCCCCGGAATTTACTGGAACCGCAATGTAGCCACCCGTTGTGAAAAACACATCGGGCTTAAGTTTCTTAATAAGACTTCTGCAACGCAAAGTGGCTAAGACGAGTTTGATGCCACCTTTAAGAAAGGCAAACGCCCCATGCCCTCGCATCCCACGAAAATCCAGACCAATAAAATCAATCCCGTCTTTTTTCACGAGATTGCCTTCCATACCCGTTTGCGTTCCAATCCAGGTAATACGCCAACCGCGTTTTTCCATCTCGCGCGCAACAGCCAACCCTGGCATCACATGCCCGCCCGTTCCTGCTGCAGCAATCAACAGATGTTTTTCACCCATAACTAAACTCGACCTCCTCGCATCAGAACGCGGTTTTCTCGATCAACGCGTAGCAAAAGTGCGACCGCGGCAATTGTAGCGATTAGGGATGAGCCCCCGTAACTCACAAAAGGTAGCGTTAAACCCTTGGTGGGTAAGAGGCCAGTGGCCACCCCCAAATTCACAATCACCTGACAGCCAATCCAAATCCCGATACCTTCAGCAACAAGGCCAGAGAAGACGCGATCTAATTTAATGGACTGACGGCCAATCGCAAACGCACGGCGCACAAAAATGTAAAAAGCCACAATTAAAACCGCTACGCCAATAAAGCCAAACTCTTCAGCGATCACGGCAACAATAAAGTCCGTGTGCGATTCTGGTAGATAGTGGAGTTTTTCAATCGATGCACCCAATCCCACACCAAACCATTCGCCTCGCCCAAAGGCAATTAGGGAGTGACTTAACTGATAGCCCTTACCGTAAGCGTTGGCCCAAACGTCCCAGTAAGAGATCATGCGCTCTAAGCGCCAGGGCGAGAGATAAATCATCGAGATACCAAAGGTAAAGGCTAAAACAAGAACCACCGTGAAAATCTTGCTATCTAGCCCTCCTAAAAAGAGAACTCCCATAGCAATGACAATGATGACAGCGGTTGCTCCTAAGTCGGGTTGCAGGCCAATTAAGCTAGCGACAACAACCATCACAATAAGCATCGGCCCTAAGCCTTTTGTGACTGAGTGCATGTAGTCTTGGCGCTTCACAGTAAAAGCTGCGGCAGCGATCAAAATCGCAAATTTCACAAATTCAGTGACCTGAAAACTCACGGGGCCCAAGGCAATCCAACGGCGAGCGCCATTGACAGAGCGGCCAATACCTGGAATTAAGACAACGATGAGTAAAAAAATCGCAACGCCCGCTAAGACGGGAGCGAATCTACGCCAAAGGCGCATCGGGACTTGATAGACAAAATAGCCAATCGCGCACCCTACAGCAATCCAAAGGCATTGCCGTGCGACAAAGTGGTAAGGCTCTGTTTGATATTTCGGACTATCGGCAAAAGAAATTGTTGCCGAATAGACCATAAGCACCCCAAAGGCTAAAAGAGCAACCGTAATGAGCGTAACGGTAACATCAAAGCCTTCTGGCTTGTCGCTTCGAGAGCTTTTGCCGCCTAATAGGCTCGAATCGGCCCCGACCCACGCGGGGACTGTTTTCGTTTTATCTTTCTCTCGGCCGATTCCAAACACAAGTCTTATGCCTCTTTGGATGCGATTTCTTTAGCTTTCGCAATAAAGCGTGCGGCGCGTTCTGCGTAGTTTTTAAACATATCCCAACTCGCGCACGCCGGGCTCAAAAGTACGGCATCTGTCTCCTGCGCTGCGGCATACGCCAAATCAATGGCTTTTTCAAAATCAAAACCCGCATTTGTCACAGGTACTCCCGTGTTGGCAAGCGCAGGTTCAATTAACTTCGCGTCGCGCCCAATTAAAACGACGTGACGCGCATAAGCGGCAACTGCCTCAGCAATATCCTCGAAGCTTTGCCCTTTGGCATCTCCCCCAAGAATCAAAGAGCACTTTTGTCCTGAGGCACCAAGACCAATTAATGCTGCGCACGTCGCTCCCACATTCGTTCCTTTGGAGTCATCGATAAATTCAACACCACGATTTGTCTTTAAGACAAATTGCACACGGTGCGACTCGCCAGCAAATTGTGAAAGTGCTCGTAGGGCAGAAGAAAGATTTACGCCTGTAGCTTCAACCAAAGCAATCGCTGCCAAGGCATTCATTGCGTTATGTTGTCCGCGAATCTTAAGGGAGGCAACAGGCATCAAGAGGCGCTTTTCAACCGGATCTGGCGCTAATAGCAAACTGCGACGACGAGCTCCGACTTCACGCGTAGCCGGAAGTTCACAAAGCCACGATAGGCCCCCGTCGTTTGTTAATCCATATTCTCCTGGCTCCTTGGGTTCTGAAACACCAAAAGTGCGAACTTGAACACCTTCGACTTTGGCGCGCATCGAGGCTTTGTCATCGCGATTTAAAACGCGAATCGTGTTTTCTGAAAAGATGCGAAGTTTCGCGGCCTCGTACTCGGCCATTGAGCCATGCCAATCGACGTGATCTTGTGTGAGATTTAAAAATGCGGCGGCATCGGCTTTAAGGCTCGTTGTCGTCGCAAGCTGAAAGCTCGAAAGTTCCAAAACCCAATAGTCAGGCAAATTGTCTTCATCAAGTAAGCGATCGAGTTCAGAGACAGCATTCGGACCAATGTTTCCTGCCACACAGACGCTTTTTTTATCCTCAGCAACCATCAGTCCCGCTAGGCGCGTTGTTGTCGTTTTGCCATTGGTTCCGGTGATCGCAAGGATTTTTGGCTCATAGTGCTTTTCTTCTTTTAATCGCGCGAGTTCTCGAGCGAAAAGTTCAATCTCGCCTACGATCTCTTTTCCTTTTTCTTTGGCCGCTGCGACAAGTGGGCTCACTAGAGAATGTTCTGGCGAAAGCCCAGGGCTTAAGACCACCATATCGCTCTCATCGGTAAGGCTCGTGGGTAAGTCGCCTCCTGTGAAACTCACATCAGGAAACTCCTTTTTGAGAGTGAGGCTTCCTGGGGGCTCTTGACGGGTATCAGCAACTGAGACATCCCATCCGCGACGCTTTAAAAACCGCACACTCGCTAACCCAGAGGCACCAGCGCCTAAAACTAAAGCCTTTTTCATGTCTATCTTATCCTTTCGGATTCTCTTTTAGCGAATCTTTAACGTAGCCAAACCAATCAAAACCAAAATAAAGGTAATAATCCAAAAACGCACGACAACCTGCGTTTCTTTCCAACCCTTTAACTCAAAATGATGATGAATCGGGGCCATCAAGAAGAAGCGTTTCCCGTGTGTGTAGCGAAAATACGTTGTCTGAATCATCACAGAAAGTGTTTCCACGACAAAGATGCCACCCATAATCGCCAAGACGATTTCTTGACGGACAATGACCGCAACGCACCCCAAACAGCCGCCCAAAGCCAAGGCTCCGACATCCCCCATAAAGACTTCTGCCGGATAGGTGTTAAACCACAAAAAGGCAAGGCCTGCGCCGGCTAACGCTGCGCACACAACAACAAGTTCGCCCGCGCCTGGGATATACGGGAAAAGTAAATATTCAGAAAAGTCAGGGCGTCCCACAACGTAGGCGAAGATTCCAAGGGCAGATCCGACCATCACGCAAGGGAGAATCGCCAACCCATCTAGCCCGTCTGTGAGATTGACAGCATTGGATGTTCCCACAATCACGATGTAGGTAAGAATAATGAATCCCCAAATACCAAAGGGAAAAGCAATCTGCTTAAAGAAGGGAACGATCAAATCGAGCTTAGAGACTTGGTTACTTGCAAAGCCGCTTTGCACCCATTGCGCCACAGCAACCCAAACATCTGTATCTGCGGGCATCGAAACAGCAAAAGCTAAATAGATGGCAGCAAAAAATCCAATCAAACTTTGCCAAGCAAATTTTTCTTTCGCGCTCATCCCGTGCGGATCGTGATGCACGACTTTGCGATAGTCATCAGACCAGCCAATTAAGCCGTAGCAAAGCGTCACAAAAAGAACCACCCACACAAAGCGATTGGATAGATCCATCCACAGAAGCGTTGAAATCCCGATACTGACAAGAATCAAAACGCCACCCATCGTAGGGGTACCGTCCTTGGCTAAATGCGTCTTTGGTCCGTTTTCTCTTACGGCCTGACCGATTTTTAGCGCTTTTAGTTCACGAATCACCCAAGGGGCTGCGCAAAAGCCAATAGCCATTGCCGTGAGCGCTGCCATCAGAGCTCTAAGACTTAAATAATTAAAAACGCTAAAAGCGCGAACGCTCTCAGAAAGATACTGAAATAAACTTAATAACATCCAAAGATTCCTTTATTACCCTTACACCGCATCAGGGCTTGAGGCGTCATCGGTTTCTAAAATCGCTTTGACGATGGCGTCTAACCCCACGTAGTGACTGCCCTTAACAAGGACACTACAGGGATTGCCTAGCGTATTAAAGAGAGCTACCCCTAAAGCTTCTCGCGTTTCATAAAACATACTTCCCGCACCAAATAGTGGTGTTACATCCCGAAATGAAGCCCCTGTTGTCAAGAGCTTCTCAATGCCTTTACTGCGGGCGTACTTCACGATTTCTGCGTGATAGTCCGCCGCGTGCTCTCCAAGTTCACCCATTTCGCCTGCGACCAAAACACGAGGCGAAGGCATCTGAGATAACACGTCAATTGCCGCACGCATACTATCGGGATTGGCGTTATAGGATTCATCGATTAATACCGAGCCATTAGAAAGGCGATACATAGAGCCGCGCCCCTTAATCGGACGAAATGCGGCAAGTCCTCGCGCAATGCTTTCTAGCTTCACGCCTGCTGCTAACGAAGCCGCAGCGGCCGCTGCCGCATCGTGCACGGCGTGATTTCCTGCCATTGCCAATGTTGTTTCAATCGTCTGGCTTGGCGTTTGAATCACGAGAGCTTCCCCTTTGCGGTAAGCGTTGACATAAGCGTTTTCGGCATTGGCGCCATAGGTAAGAACGGAACACCCGCGAGCTCTTGCGTAATCGATCCAAATTTTTAGCGATGGATCGGTAAGAGGTAAAACAGCTGTTCCTTTGGCAGTAAGCGCCACAATCATGAGACCATTTTCTCTAGCTGACCCCGCTACTCCATCGATATAGGCTTGGTGTTCGCGCTGCGCGTTAGTCACAACCACCACCGTGGGACGCACCCAACTCGCTAATCGGGCCATTTCGCCAGGATGATTCATGCCAGCCTCGATGACAGCGATTTTTGTCTCACTTGTTAAGCGCAATAGCATGCGAGGAACACCGACTTCGTTATTAAAGTTCCCTTGAGTCGAAAGAGTGGCGCCCTCCTCTTTAACCGCTTCGCGCAAAATTGAGGCAATCATCTGCGTTGTTGTGGTTTTCCCGTTCGAACCCACAACAGAGATCAAAGGAATCGCAAATTGCGAGCGCCATGCACGAGAAAGCGCCCCGTACGCCTCAGAGGTATCACGCACAATAATCTGTGGCACATCAGTATCCACGGCTCTTTCGAGAATTAAGGCCGCTGCCCCTTTTGCCACAGCTTCGAGTGCATGCTCGTGTCCATCAAAACGCTCTCCACGCAATGCGAGGAAAACTTCTCCCTGCCCAATCGTTCTTGAGTCAGTTGCAATTTGAGAAAACGTTCTACCGCTCGCACCGCGAACCTCTTTGACAAGGCCCGATAGCGCCTGCGTTAAGCGATCGATTGTCCAGTTTTGATGTAAAGCTTCTGACATTATTTCCTTCTCTCTCGCACAAAGCGCTCGTTAGCGGCCTCGCGCACAGTCTCGGCATCACTGAAATGATGTTTGACGCCTTGAATTTCTTGATAGTCCTCGTGACCTTTGCCTGCGATAAGAATCACATCGCGGGGGTCAGCCTCACAAAACGACTCAACAATCGCTTCATGCCGATCGAGGATAAAACGTGGTGAACTCGCGCTAAATCCAGCGGCGATATCTTTAGCGATGGCCTCAGGTTCTTCGGTTCGTGGGTTGTCATTTGTAACCACAATGCAATCGGCAAACTTCTCGGCTATAGCGGCCATTTGAGGGCGCTTACCGTGGTCTCTATCGCCACCTGCGCCAAATAGAATCCACAACTTTCCGCCTCGCTTTTTCGCTGTCGGTCGCAGGGCACACAGTGCCTTTTCAATCGCATCAGGCGTATGGCAGTAATCAACCACAGCCATGGGCATTGCCGGTCTCGTGTAAAGCTGTAGGCGCCCAGCAGGAGGCGTCAACTCTGTTAGCTGCGCGAAAACCACTTCAGGCGCCAATCCTGCGGTAAGTGCCACAGCGGCAACAGCCAAGAGGTTATACACATTAAAAAGACCCAAGACTTTGGCGTGTAAGGTATATGTCTTTTCTTCCCAGATAACCTCAAAAACCATCCCGTCGGATTCGGAGTGAACGTTTTGGGCAATAAGTTCCTTAACGCCACTGATTGTGATTTCTTCGCTTTCGCCTTTGACGCGATAGCCAATGGTTTGCAATCCGCGTTTTACTGAGCGCATCGCCAATTCACGACCAAACGCATCGTCTAAGTTAATCACGGCGCTCTTGAGAGTCTTAAAACTAAAGAGTTTTGCTTTAGCCTCAGCATAGGCCTTTTCTGTCTTGTGGTAATCGAGGTGGTCTCGCGTGAGGTTCGTAAAGACTGCTGTCTTAATTGCCGTCTCATCTAAGCGCCCTTGATCTAAGCCAATGGAACTTGCTTCAATCGCAAAGGCCTTTGCCCCCGCTGCCTTTAAATCATAAAAAAGACCTTGCATACTCACAGCATCAGGCGTTGTGAGTGCCGGAGCTTTTATCGGAGCCCCTTTAAAGAATGTACCGATGGTGCCGATAGCCGCACAGGGCACTCTCAAGTGCGTTAAGAGCGTGGCGCACCAGTGACTCGTGCTTGTCTTTCCATTGGTTCCGGTAATTGCAATACCAAAAAGGTCATTGGAAGGGTTGCCGTAAAAGTCAGAAGCAATAGCGCCCAAATGTTCTCTTAAGTGCTCGACTTCTAAGCTTTCGAGCTCACGAGGTAAAGGACTTTGCTCACGCTTTTCCATTAAAACGGCACGAGCCCCTTTGGCTTTAGCAACAGGCAAAAACTGCAAGGCATCGACCTTGGCGCCTTTTAGTGCAACAAAGACATCCCCCACGCACACATCGCGCGAATCGATTCGCAAATGGGCTCCAGCCTGTGTGCGTTTCTTTAACCATTGGCTAACGGCGTTACGCCAATTCGTACTCTCAGTCATGACGCATTCCTCGAATAGCAACGCCAGTTCCTGCTGTGTACTCGGGCGCATCGGGATTGACACCAATTAAGCGCAGAGCCCCTGCCATCACTTCGTTAAAGACGGGAGCCGCGACCGTGCCGCCAAAGTAACTGCCGCGACTCGGTTCATCAATCATCACAGCAACAATGAGTCTTGGGTGACTTGCTGGGGCCATGCCCACAAAGCTACCCACAGCTAATTTGTCGACATATTTTCCATCACGCAGTTTGTTGGCAGTCCCCGTCTTCCCAGCAACGGTGTAGCCCTGAATATTGACGCGCTGCGCAGTTCCCCCTGAGAGAACCGTGTTACTCATCATCGCACGCATCTGTCGAGCAACCTCGGGGCGGAAAACTTGTTTACCAGTAGCTTCTTTTGGACTCTTTTTAAATGTGAGATCAATCACATCCCCATTGCGAGCTAAGGCCGTGTAGGCACGCACAAGCTGCATTAAAGAAACAGAAATTCCGTAACCATAGGAAATAGTGGCTTTTTCAATCGGGCGCCAGAGATTGCCGCGACGCAACTTGCCGCGAATCGCACCCGGGAAATTCACATTCGGTGCCTTTCCGAAACCTAAAGCATCATAGGTTCCCCAGAGGTCTTCATTTTTAATTTCAAACGCAATCTTGCAGGTTCCAATATTCGACGACTTTGAGACGATTTGGCTTACGGTAAGCATCCCGTAGTTGTGGGTATCGGAAATTGTTCTGTCGCCAATAGTTAGAACGCCAGGACCTGTTTCAACAAGCGTATCGGGTCGAACGATGCCTAAGTCAAGCGCCTTAGCAATCGCAAAAGGCTTCATCGTGCTACCAGGCTCAAACATGTCGGTTAAGACGCGATTGCGCACGTTTTCAATGCGAAGGTCTTTACGTTGATTCGGGTCGTAGGATGGCCAATTGTTCATCGCAAGAATTTCACCTGTGTGAACATCGGCAACGACCACGGCACCAGCCTTCGCCCTTGTCACTTCAACGGCTTGTTTTAACGCCTTGTAGGCAATGTACTGTAAGCGTGAGTCAATCGAAAGCACTACATCGCGCCCTCGAGTGGCTTCTTTTAACCAGGCTCCATCAACTCTTTGGCCCAAGCGATCGCGAATGATGTAGCGCATCCCTTTTTCGCCACAGAGAATTGCGTCACTTGCAAGCTCTACGCCTTCTCGTCCGTGGTTATCCGTATCCGTGTAGCCGACAACATGTGCAGAAACCTCTCCGTCGGGGTAATTGCGCTTGGCTTCTTCTTCGTCATAGATTCCTGGGATGCGAAGCTCAGTAATCTTTTGGGCCGTATCCAAATCGATTTTTCGGGCAAGATAAACGAAGGTGCGATTTTTCTTTTCGCCTAATTTATTAAGAAGCTCCGTAACAGGCATCTCTAAAAGATGCGCTAATTCTTTTAATTGTTCGGATTTGGCTTGCCGCACCTCAGAAGGGATTGCCCAAATACTCTTAGCGGGAATGGAACTTGCGAGCACAATGCCGTTTCGATCAAGAATACGACCGCGCTGCGCAGGAACTGAGAACGTACGCGCGTAACGCTCTTCACCCTTTTTTTGCAAGAATTCAGTTTGAATGCCGCACTGCAAATACGCAGAGCGAACAAGAAGTGTGGCAAAGGCACCCACCATCAAACAGAATGCCCAACGACTGCGATTGGTGGGAATTTGCGTGCCGAGCATCGCCTCTTCGCCTTGCTGCTCATTGCGCCGTGGAGCGCTATCGGCATGCAAGATGGCAAGGGCCTTACCGTACAAACGCTCAGGGATTCGTCTTAAGAATTGCTTCATTTACGCACCTCAAGACGAATACGACCAAACTGGGAGGCAGGAACCTGAATCATCACTGTGTTTTTCACATCAGCGTTCACATAGCCAAGTTCCGTGGCGCGGCTAACGACGTAGCGCGGTAAAGCTGCTCGCGATAAATCGAGCGCTAATTGGCTTGACTCATCCAAAAGCACGTGCCGCACACGTTCAACACGCTCTTTTTCTGCTGTGAGCATGCGAACTTTGTACTGCGTTTGCACTAAACAAAAGGAACTGACGAAAAGCACAATGGCGCTTAAGAGCGTCATCAACGAGAGCACGCGATCGGAAAAGCGAGAGAGGTCAAACTTCATAATCCCTCCTCGCACCATGGTTCATCGGTTCTTGTGGCGGCACGAAGCACAGCGCTACGAGACCTCGGGTTTTCGCTGATTTCTTTTTCGTCAGGAAGCACTCTTTCGCACTCGAGCCAAAAGGGTTTAGGTAACTCGCTTTCTTTTAGCACGAGGCGAGAATCAATAAGCGTCTCGCGGTGTGCGCCTTGAGCAAAAAAGCGTTTTACAACGCGGTCTTCAAGCGAATGAAAGGAAATGACAACCAATCGCCCCTTAGGATTTAATAAAGAACCTGCAGCTAAAAGCGCTTTCTTTAATTCGCCTAATTCATCGTTAACGGCAATGCGTAGCGCCTGAAATGTTCGCGTTGCAGGGTGTTGCCCTGCGTCCTTATTGCTTCTTGGGACGGTTTTCTCAATAAGGCTTGCTAAGTGAGATGTCGTTTCGATGGGACGCACTTTTTCTTCACGAACGATGGCGCAAGCGATGGCTTTGGCGTAACGCTCTTCACCATACTCGCGAATCACACGCTCAATTTCCGCTTCACTTTTCTTGCGTAGCCAGGCCGCAGCCGTAAGCCCCGAGGCCTGATCCATTCGCATATCAAGGGGACCATCAAAGCGAAATGAGAAACCCCGTGTTGGGTCATCGATTTGGGGGCTACTTACCCCAATATCCATCAAGATGCCATCGACTCGATCAATGCCGCATTCAGCTAATGCTTCTTTCATCGATGAAAACGGCGCCTTAATCATCGTAAAGCGCGCATCATCAATGGCTTTGGCTGCGCAAACGGCTTCTTCGTCACGGTCAAAAGAAAAAAGACGCCCTCTGTTTGAGAGCTTACTAAGAATAATCCGCGTGTGGCCGCCACGACCGAATGTGGCATCCACATAAATGCCGTGAGGATTTCGAACAAGATAGCTGTCGGCCGCACAAGGCATAACAGGCCGATGCTTTAAGGGGCTTAGCACATCGCACGACACTGTCATTGGCGGCCCCTTTAAAACTTGAAGTTTTCGGCCGCTTCGCCGAAGCCATTTTTGATACTGGCCTTTTCTATCTCTAAAAGCCGCTTGGCGTCCCAAATTTCCATGTGGTCACCAAGACCGACAAGCGACACATCGCGCTTTAATCCGCAAAGCGTGCGAAGTTCCACAGGGATTAAAAGACGCCCCACAGAATCGAGCTCTAAATCAACAGCGCTCCCAAGCACAATGCGTTGGAAATTACGAGCCGAATAAGGCAAAGCCGCAAGATCTGCGCGTTTTTCTTCCCAAAGTGTTCTCGGGTATAGGAGAACGCAGCCGTCAGGGTGGCGTGTCAGTGTGACAAGCACGTCTTTAAACGCCTCACGATGGCGCACAGGGATACCAATGCGGCCCCTTGCATCCAATGTTAGTAGCGACGTTCCCTGAAACACGACGATTTCCTCGGTAAGGAAAAAATGAGACGAAAAGCCGTGGGAAAAACCACTTTTTCCCACTTTTCTACCGAACTTTACCACAATCGTCAGCGGCAGGGTCAATAAATAAAATTATTCAACAATATCAAAGGAGAGGCTCTTCCCATACTACAAAGGAAAAAGCGCAGAAATTGCGCTCTAGAAGATAAGCTCGCCCAAAGGAACGCCCATCAATTTTGTCCGCACCTCAACGTAGTTGGGATAGACCGCTTCAACGGCTTTCCAGAATGATGCGGAATGGTCCATATGCGCCAAATGCGTTAACTCGTGAACAACAACGTAGTCGATCACATCATCGGTAAAGAAAATAAGGCGCCACGAAAGTCGCACGACGCGTTTTGCTGAGCAACTACCCCAGCGCCCATGAGCATTCGTTAAGTGCCAAGAAGAAGGAATAAGGCCCGTTGTTTCGGAATAAAACTTTAAGCGCGCGCCGATTAACTGCTCGGCTTTCGCGTAAAGCCAAGCGCGCACGGTTTCGCGAATGCGTGTGGTATCTGCCCCTTGTGGGAGCGCCACAGCAAGCGTCTTTGCGTCAGCGAGCAATTCTGTTTTGGCGTGTCCTAAAGAGATTTCAATGCGGCCTCCCCGATAAGGGATAAGCCCTTTTTCCTCAAAACGCATGGAGCTGATTTGCTCTTTTTTACGCCAGGCGTCGCGCTCTGTCATCTTCTTTTCAATCCAGGCGCGCTTTTCTTCAATAGCCTCTTCAATGGCGCGAATGCTCACCCATTTGGGCGCTGTGACCTCTAAGCCATTGACGCCAATCCTTAAGTGAATCGAACGAGCCCGAACTCGCTTTAATGTGTAGGGAATTTCTCGGGTAAGAACAGGGTGCGTATCTAGCTTATGAGGATCTAAATCCGCATTAACTGAGTTTGAGATGGGCTCGGCAGGCGTAGCTGAAGGCGCCTCATCTTCACCAAATAAAGAAAACTGAAAAGGCTCGGCCATAGAACCCATTTAAATTAGTGCTGATAAAAACGAGGGTTGCCGATTTTTCGAACTTCGGCCTCAATCCACTCGCTTGCCTGGCGATTGACTTCCGTGAAGTCTTCGCCCTCAGTTGGAATCGCAGGCCCAATCGAAACAATAATTTTTCCTGGAATCTTTCCAAAAGAGTTCTTTGGCCAAAACTCCCCGGAATTCACAGCAACAGGAACGACTTGCGCTTTTTCCCGTACGGCAAAGCGTGCGCCTCCGGTCTTATAAACGGACTTAGCACCAGGAGAGGTCCTTGTACCTTCAGGGAAAATGCCGACCCACCAGCCGCGATCAAGCAATTTGTGTCCGCCAACGAGAATTTGCTCGTAGGCCTTCCTGCCGTTTTTCCTGTCAATCGGAATCATTTGCATGGACTTAACTGCCCACCCAAAAAATGGAATCCAATGCAAAGACTTCTTATAGACGTAGCCAATGCGACCTGGCATCCACGCTGGAAGAAAGAACGTTTCCCACGCTGATTGGTGCTTACAGAAAACGACAACGCGAGCGTTTGTCGGCGGTAAGTTTTCTTTTCCGCGAACTTCGAAATCAAGCCCGCAGATGGCTCGTCCTGCACTTAAGGCAAACCGCATCCAAGGACGAGCAAACCAGTCATAGCGCTTTCTAGCGTCGACAAAAGGCCAAGCGATAACGCAACTTAAGCCCGTCGGAATAGCCGCAAGCAAAAGCACGCCGTAATAAAGGAGTGCACGCAAATACCGCATGGCCCAACCGTCCCTTCTATTAGCTAGCCAATAGCGAAAGCTCAGCAACGCTATTCATCAAACCACCTAAGCGCTTTAAGAGCGCCTGACGGTTCGCACGAATCGCCGCATCTTCAGCATTGACCATCACATCGGCAAAGAAAGCGTCCACCGGAGCCTTCAATGGTGTGAGCGAAGCAAGCATTCCCTCGTAACCACCACTTTCGTATAAGAGTTTGGCAACGGGTTCATGCTCACAAAGCGCCTTGTAAAGCTCTTTTTCCGCAGGTTCAACAAGCAGGCTCTCATCGATGGTATCGGGAATCGCACCTTCGACCTTACGTAAGATGTTACAAATGCGCTTATTGGCATCCGACAAGCTTGCCGCTTCAGGAAGCATCGTAAACTTCTTCACTGCCTGCATACGACGCACGAAATCGGCTGGTTTCAGAACGTGCTTAGCAAGCACGGCTTCGACCTCTTGGGCCGTGAATTGCTCTTCACGCATCATGACACGCAAGCGATCTAAGAAGAAGGTAATTAAGGCCTCAGAGGCATCCTTTACCCCAGGGACTTCGGTTTCGATAGCAAAGGCCATTGAAGCTAGGTCATCTAAACCCAATTCGAGTTTTCCTTCGATAATCATACGAAGGACACCCAAGGCGTGGCGACGCAAGGCAAAGGGGTCCTTATCCCCTGTTGGCATCTGTCCGATACCAAACATGCCGCTTAAGGTTTCCATCTTGTCGGCTAAGGCAACAGCTGTGGAAACTAATGTGCTCGGAAGAGCGTCTCCTGCAAAGCGCGGCGCATAGTGCTCACGAATCGCTAAGGCAACCTCAGGGTCTTCCTTATCGTTTTTCGCATAGTACTCACCCATAATGCCTTGAAGTTCAGGGAATTCCCCGACCATCAGGGTACGAAGGTCCGTCTTAGCGAGCATTGCTGCGCGTTCGGCCTTCTCTTTATCGGCTCCAATCTGAGAGGCAATCTTTCCAGCCAAAGCCTGCACGCGATGCATGCGCTCAAACTGTGTGCCTAACTTATTGTGATAGACAACGTGCTTTAAGCCCTCAACGCGGCTTTCAAGCGTTGCCTTGCAGTCTTCACGATAGAAGAACTCGGCATCCGCCAAACGGGCACGCACGACGCGAGCATTGCCCGCACGAATGGCCTCACCGCCGTCTTTGGCTTCCAAGTGAGAAACCAAGCAGAATAGATTCATCAGCTTTCCTGCGGCATTGCGCATCGGGAAATACTTCTGATTGGTCTGCATCGTAAGAATCAAGCACTCTTCAGGCACATCAAGGAACTTTTCTTCAAAACTTGATGTGTAAACGACAGGCCACTCTGTTAAAGAGTTCGTTTCGTCGATTAAGGCCTCAGGCGCAATAAGCGTGCCATTGGCTTTCTCGGCTTCATCCTTTAAACAGTTGACAAGAATCTCGCGACGCCGTTCGTAATTGGCAACGACTTTGCCTTCCTTATATAAGACTTCTTCGTAGGAGTCAGCTTCAGGAATCGAAATAAGGCCCTTAGTATGAAAGCGATGGCCAGAGCTGAGGCGATCGGCTTTTAAGCCAAAAAGCGTGAGATCTAAAACGTCTTTGCCGTAAAGCGCTGTGAAGTGACGCACCGGGCGCACGAATTGCACGGTTGTCACGCCATCGGCTAATTGGTAATTCATCACCTTAGGAATCGGAAGCGCCTTAACGGTTTCCTCTAAGATTTCTTGCATTCCCTTGTGAAGTTCCTCTCCAGCTCTCACGCCTTCATAGACTAAATAGACATTCTTTCCGTCGTTAATGTGCTTGAGTTCAGAAACTGGAGCCGTAAGACCCAAAGCGGTCATCTTCTTTGTTAAAACGGGGGTAGCATCTCCTGCCTCAGTTAAGCCAATCTTCACAGGGACCAGCTTCTGACTAAAGGGTTCATCGGGAGACTTAGCTAAAACATCTGTCACAAGGACTGCCATACGGCGAGGAGAACCGAAAGCTCTCATTTCTGAGGCGTTACCTAAGAAATGCTTAGCGCGCAATCTATCGTTTACACCATTTGCAAAAGCCTCAGAAAGCTTCTTTAGGGCTTTGGGCGGCAACTCTTCTGTCTGAAATTCAACAAGTAAACTCGTCATAATCTATTCCCTTACCCCCATTATTCGGCCTGTAGCATCGGGAATCCCAGACGCTCACGCGATTCGTAGTAGCTCTGAGCCACTGCGCGACTAAAGTTACGGATGCGAGCAATGTAGGCGGCGCGTTCTGTCACCGAAATCGCACCCCGAGCATCCAGGAGGTTAAATGTGTGACCTGCCTTTAAAACCATCTCATAGGCAGGAAGCGCAAGCTTTAATTCCATTAAGCGCTTAGCTTCACTTTCAAAGTAATCGAACTGGGCAAAAAGCTTTTCTGGGTCACTCGCCTCGAAGTTATAGTGACTCTGCTCGACTTCATTTTGATGGAAAACGTCGCCGTAGGTAAGCGTATGTTCACGGCCAAGACCATCTTTTTGCTTTGTGAAAACGAGATCGAAAACGTTATCGCAGTTCTGTAAATACATCGTCAAGCGCTCTAAGCCATAGGTGATTTCACCCGTAATTGGCTTGCACTCAAGGCTTCCGACTTGCTGGAAATACGTAAATTGCGTCACTTCCATGCCGTTCATCCAAACTTCCCAACCCAAGCCCCAGGCGCCTAACGTTGGGTTTTCCCAGTTATCTTCCACAAAACGGATGTCGTTGACTTCTGTGTCGATACCAAGATAACGCAAAGAATCCAGATAAATATCGACGATATTAACGGGCGAAGGCTTTAAAACCACCTGAAATTGATGGTGTTGATGTAAGCGATTTGGGTTTTCGCCATAACGCGCATCTTTCGGACGGCGGCTTGGCTGCACGTAGGCAGCACGCCACGGTTCTGGCCCCAAAGCACGTAAAAACGTTGCGGTGTGGCTTGTTCCAGCCCCAACTTCAATATCAATTGGCTGCAAAATCGCGCAGCCCTGCTTGTTCCAATATTCCTGCAAACGCAGGATTACTTCCTGAAATGTAATCATAAAAGCCCTTCGCAGATGCTCTCAACCTTTCTCGATAACGGGAAAGCGCCCAAAAAGGGAAGATTCTCCCTCGGGCGCACACAATCGGGGTTCGATTTTAGCGACTTAACGACTTCTTTTGAGAGAAAAACGCGAAGTTTCGGCGTTTTAATGCACAAAAAAGAAGCATAACAAGACTAAAGACAAGTCCAACACCAAAAATACCTAAGAAGCCATAGCGCATAAAAGGTGTCAGATCGCCCTTTGCGGCATAAAGCGTTAAATCGACGTTTTGGGCGCCAAGACCCACTTGACGCTCAATAAGGCCATTAGCGTTAATGTAAGCTGATCCCCCGTTATTCATCGCCTGAATGAGCGGGCGAGAAGATTCTTTCGCTCTCATGCGGCTCATTTGCGTAAATTGATCGACTGCGCTTTCTGAAAACCACCCTAAATTTGCCGTATAAAGAATAAATTGGGGATTTCCTCGGGTAAACCAATCGCGCAATTCGCCCGCAAAGAGGTTTTCGTAGCAAATCCCTAGGGCAACAGAAACTCCATTAAGGGCTACCTCACTACTAGGGACATTACCTGCCGTTTGATCTGCCATCGGGATACCTAGTAAATCAATCAACCACCGAAACCCAAAAGGAACTCGCTCTCCGAAAGGAACTAAGTGGCGCTTTGAGTAAATGAAAGACTCTTTCCCATCGGCGTTAGCCAAAATAAGGCTATTGCTGATAGCGCGCGGTTTCGGTTGCGTAAAAGCGTTATAGAGAACGGCGCACTCTTGACGCTTTGCAACAGCGTTGGGAGCCTCGCGAAGGACGGCAGGTAAAAAATCGGGGAGCGAAATAAAAACGCTTTCAGGCCAAACAATCAAATCTAAGGGACGACCCATAGGTCGCGCAAGACTCATTTGGGTCACACGCTCGAGGTAGCTTGCCTGCTTAGCCACTGTCGAAGATAACGCCAAGGGTAGATCGGGTTGCACGAGCCTTAGCTCTAAGCGAGCTCCTGGTTTTGACCACGAGATATCCTCGAGGCCGTAGGCGCCAACAACGACGAGGCCACAAACAAATCCAGCTAAAACGCGCCCTGAGCGCTCCTTTTCTTTTAAGAGCACACCGACAACGCCCCCTGCGACAGCAAAAACGGCAAAAGTCACGCCATAAGCACCCAAAATCGGCGCGTAGGAAGAAAAAAGCGTATCGATAAAGGCATACCCAACAGAAAGCCAGCCAAAACTACAAATCCATTCGCCTCGCAAAAATTCAGCCGCGCTCCAAAGTAGAGGGATAAAAAGAGAGGCTTTAATCGGTGCTGGCAAAACTATGCGAGTAGCGATAAATCCGACAAGAGTCGGAAAAATCGAAAGCGCTGCCGCTAAAGAAAGTAATGCAGCAGCCGCAAAAAGCCACGGCGCATTCCCATAAACGTAGACCGCTTTAAAAACCCAAGAAAGCCCCACAGCAAAGTACGTTAAGCCAAAGAAAAAGCCAATTAAGGCTCCCTTTTTAGGAGAAGTCTCTTTTGTTAAGAGCCAAATAAATCCCACAAGACTTAATGCAGTCCAAAAGTAGGCACGCGAAAAGAAAAAGCCCAAAGAGGCAACAGCGCCCAAAATGAGCGCTAAGCCAATCGAAAAGAGCGTTTCTTTCTCTTTGAGTATTTTCATCGCTTTTTTTAGTCTATTTAGTGAGCTCGAGCCCTATCGGAATAGGGATCTGCGAATCCAAGCTTTTTCATAAGGCTCGTTTCTTTGGCTTCCATCTCTTGGGCCTCCTCGTCGGTGGCATGGTCCCAGCCTTGAGCGTGAAGCGTGGCGTGAATGAGCATATGAGCCAAATGCTCTTTAAAGGACTTACCCTGCTCTTTAGCTTCTTTCTCAATAACAGGCGTACAGACAACGATATCGGCTTCGGCCACAGGCTCATGCGCATAATCGAATGTCAAAACATTTGTCGGACGACGCTTTTTGCGATACTGGGAATTTAATTTTTGCGACTGCGCCTCATCAACAAAGCAAATCGAAAGAGCAACTTTCCTTTCTGAAGCTTTTTCAATCCACGTACGCATTTGAGCTCTCGTGGGAAGTCGCTTTTTCGCACCATCGGTTCTCGTGAATTCAAGACTTACTTTAGGCATTTTTCTTTTCCTCCTCTTTGGCGCGAGCAGCGTCGTAGGCCCGGACAATGGCACCGACCAAGGGGTGGCGCACGACATCGGCCGCATCAAAATGCACAAAAGAGAGCCCTGGGACATTTTTTAGGATGCGGCTTGCTTGCGTTAAACCACTTTTAACACCGCGTGGCAAATCAATCTGCGTGATATCACCATTGACAACAGCGTGTGTTCCAAACCCAATACGCGTTAAAAACATCTTCATTTGTTCGCCTGTGGTGTTTTGCGCCTCGTCCAAAATCACAAAGGCGTTATTCAAAGTCCTACCGCGCATATAGGCCAATGGGGCGATTTCGATTACTTGCTTTTGAATAAGCTTCTGTGTGCGATCAAAGCCAAACAAATCGTAAAGCGCGTCATAAAGTGGCCTTAAATACGGATCGACCTTTTGCGCTAAGTCTCCAGGCAAAAAGCCTAGGCGCTCCCCAGCCTCAATCGCAGGGCGTGTTAAAACAATGCGTTCGACAACGTTTCTCTCGTAAGCATCAACGGCTGCCGCAACAGCTAGATAGGTTTTCCCTGTCCCCGCAGGCCCAATACCGAAGGTAATGTCGGTCGTAAGAATCGCTCGTAAGTAATCTCTTTGATGCGCCGTGCGAGGCTTTAAACCGATTTTGCGTGTTTTAAGGCTTTCGACTTCCAGATGACCCCCGCCTTTCTCATTACGCTTTTCATCAACACACAAAAGATTGACTTCCTCAAGGCTTAATGCGTCTCCTGAGCGAATACGACCACCACAGAGCTCAAGAACGCGTAGCGCATGATTCGCTTTTTCTCCGACGATTAAAAAGCGAGCACCTTGGCGGTGAATCGCCACATCAAAGCTCTTTTCGATATGGTGAATGTTTTCCTCAAGAGCCCCAACAAGAGCGGCTAATTCGCCCGCGGTGGCTTCAAAGGTAAAGATAAGTTCCGTTCGAGGTTCAGGCGTTAGTTTGGACAAGTTCCCCTCCCAAAGTATGCGTAAAGACTTCGGTGATACGAACATCGACCATATTATTGATTAAAGAGGCATCGCCCTTAAAGTTAACAACGCGATTATTGTCGGTGCGAGCACTCAATAGTCCCTCGCCGCGCCGCGCAGGCCCTGTGACCAAACAACGCTCAACATGCCCTAACATACCTTCAGAAATCCTACGGGCCTGAGAATCAATCTGCGCCTGTAAGCACTGCAATCGCTGAATCTTCAAAGATTGCGGCGTTGTGTCTTCAAGGAGCGCCGCTGGCGTTCCTGGTCTCTTGGAATACACAAAAGAAAAACTTGCATCAAGTCCTGCTTCTTTCACAAGAGAACACGAGGCTTCAAAATCCTCTTCGCTTTCCCCTGGGAACCCGACGATGATATCGGTAGAAATTGAAATCCCCGGTCTTACAGCACGGAGTTTTTCCACGCGCTCTAAGAAGCGCTCACGTGTGTAGCCGCGCTTCATCGCTAAAAGAATGCGATTGGACCCACTTTGTACAGGCAAATGCACGTGATTGGCTAACTTCGGTAGCTTCCCAAACGCCTCAATTAGGCGATCTGTGAATTCTGTGGGGTGGCTTGTCATAAAGCGAATACGCTCGATACCCTCAATTTCAGAGATGTATTCCAAAAGTAGCGCAAAGTCTGCCGTTGTTCCATCGGGCGTTTTTCCCCGATAGCCGTTGACGTTTTGTCCTAAAAGGGTGACTTCTTTGACGCCTTGGCTTGCAAGCTCAGCGCACTCAACTAAGACGTCCATCACAGGGCGACTAATTTCTGCTCCCCGTGTATAGGGAACAATGCAGTAAGAGCAAAAGTGGCTACAGCCTTCCATCACAGAACAAAAAGCGCTTGCTCCTTCAACGTGAGGTGGAGGCAACTCATCAAACTTTTCAATCTCAGGAAAACTTGTATCGACCTGAGAGCGACCTGTTCTTAGACGCTCCTCGATAAGAAGTGGCAGACGGTGAAGCGTCTGAGGGCCAAAGACCACATCAACCCAAGGGGCACGGGTAAGAAGATTCTTCCCTTCAAGACTTGCCACGCATCCCCCGACAGCAATGAGCATCGTCGGGCGCTCTTTTTTCATCTCGCGAAGGCGCCCCAAATCCGAGAAAACTTTCTCGTGGGCTTTTTCACGAATCGAGCAGGTGACAAGAACGACGATGTCAGCGCCTTCTGGCGCATCGACTCGCGTTAAGTTGTAGCGATCTTGGAGTAAATCGGCGATGCGAGAGGCATCGTACTCATTCATTTGGCAGCCGTAGCTACGGACATATTGTGTTTTTGCGTTCACGGTTTTCATCCGAGGGCAGTTAAAAAAGCGCCATTATCCTATGTTTGGGGCGCTAACACCAAAACAGATTTCGCAGCGCTCGCAGGACTTGTCTTTACTAATGCCTCTAAATTCGTACCAATTTCTACCGTGTGCGGCAACCTCACGAGAGCGGCTGTCATATTCATATCGGGAATTCGCACGAGAGAAGTTGGTTGATAGCCCAACTCTCCCACGATAATTAATGGAAGTTCCGTGAGTGTCGCAGGATCAAACGAGGCGTTAAAGACAACAAGATTTAAGCGCTCAAAGTCTCCTTTTTCCTTACGAGCCTCAGTTAGAGCCCTTCCGATAAAGACGCGTGAGGCATCTTCAAAATTAAGTGCGTCTTCTAAACCAGCTTCCAAAGGACTTGTCGTTTCATCGTACTCAAGACCATAAGCGGGTTCTCTTGCGAGAATGCGAAGCGCATCAATCATTGCGGGGTCCCCAAAACGAGCTTCAGCCGCTTTGAGTTTCCCAGTAAGTTCATCAACAGCCTCATCTTTTCCTACGGCATAGGTAATCCAGCCTCGGTTAAAAAGCGAGAGCTTTGTCTTTTTAATGCAGCAGTAACGATTGGGAGCTTCTCCGGCTAAGTCCCCTAAAAAAGGAAGCGCTTGTAGTTTTTCAATCTTCACTGTCGCTTCAAAGGCTTGAGAGACCTGACGGGCCCACGCTTCAAGAGCGTCGGCATTTTCTTCTAAGAAAAGCACAACGTAATGCGTGGCATCAAAGCGAGCTAAAAGAGCAGTTCCAAGTACGCCCCCTGTCGCATTAAGAAGCGCCGTGCGGCAAATGGTGCCTTCGGCTAATTTTGATGCGTCACTTGTTAGAAGGCGCGCTAAAAAGCGGGGATCACCTTCAACCGAAACAACCGTGACCTGAGACTTAGGGAAATACACAACATCAAGAGCCATCTTCTAGTCTTCCTTCACACAATCAAGGTAATACGAATACGTGCCATCGGCGTTCTTTTCTTTTACTAACCCGTGCACATCACTTTCAAAGCCTGGGAACTTCGTTGTGAAGTCATGAGCAAAAGAAAGATACTCAACAATACGACGATTGACACGTTCGCCAGGAACCAAAAGCGGGATTCCAGGCGGATACGGGGTTAAGAGCACAGCCGAGATGCGCCCTTCAAGCTCACTAATCGGCAAGCGATTCACATCGCCGTGCACAAGTTTGGCGTAGGCCGCAGTCGGCGTCATCGCAGGCTGCATCACAGAAACATACATCTCCGTTGTTAGACGCGCCACGTCTGAAGCACGATAGGCCTCGTGAATTTCTTGGCAAAGATCTTTTAAGCCCTTATTTTCGTAGTGCGGGAACGCGGCAATAAACTTGGGCATCACGCGCCACAAGGGAGCGTTCGCATCATAGGCATCTTTAAATTGCTGCAACTCAGTTACTAGCGTATTCCAACGGCTCTTTGTAATGCCGATTGTGAACATAATAAAGAAGGAATAAAGACCCGTTTTCTCAACAATGATGCCATGCTCAGAAAGGTATTTCGTCACAACAGCTGCCGGAATTCCCGTCTTAGAAAAACGTCCATCGAGCCCTAAGCCAGGTGTGACTACTGTAGCCTTAATGGGATCTAACATATTAAAACCATCGGCCACGGCCCCGAAGCCATGCCAAGCGTCTTTGGACTCTAACTTCCAATCGTTTTGTGTGCCAAAGCCCTTCTTCGGTAGCGACTTCGGCCCCCAAACCTCAAACCACCAGTCTTTGTAGTTTTTCGCAACAGAGCGCATGGCGCGACGAAAATCTGCCGCTTCCTTCAATGATTCTTCAACAAGAGCGGTGCCTGCCGTTCCTTCCATCATCGCGGCTGCCACATCGCAACTTGCAATAATCGCATACTGAGGAGAAGTTGACGTATGCATCATGAAAGACTCATTGAAATGCGCCAAATCTAATTTTTTACTTAAAGAATTCTCCACGCAGATTTGGCTTGCTTGCGAAAGACCCGCAAGCAATTTATGCGTTGAGTGTGTCGCAAAAACGAGGCTTTCTTTTGTGCGGGGTTTGGCCGCATCAATCGCGTGCATTTTGTTATAAAACGGATGAAACGCCGCGTGCGGTAACCACGCTTCATCGAAGTGCAAAATATCAATCTTTCCGTCTAACTCACGCTTAATTTCCTCATCGTTATACACAATGCCATCGTAGGTCGACTGCGTAATCGTCAAAATCCGCGGACGGCGCTTTTTATCAGCAATTAAAGGATTTGCGTGAATCTTTTTGAGTATTTCTTTATAAGAAAATTCTTTCTTTGGAATCGGACCAATGATGCCGTAGTGATTACGCGTTGGCATCAGAAAAACCGGTATGGCGCCTGTTAAGGTAATCGCATGCAAGATTGACTTGTGGCAATTGCGATCGACAACGACAATGTCGCCAGGAGCCACCGCATAGTTCCAAACAATCTTATTGGAAGTTGAGGTGCCATTTGTGACGAAAAACAAATGGTCGCACCCAAAGATGCGTGCCGCGTTTTGTTCAGACTTCGCCACAGGTCCCGTGTGTTCAAGGAGTTGCCCGAGCTCTTCTACGGCATTACAAACGTCAGCGCGAAGCATATTTTCACCAAAGAACTGATGAAACATTTGCCCCACAGGGCTCTTTAAGAAGGCAACGCCGCCGGAGTGTCCTGGGCAATGCCACGAGTAAGAAGAGCCCGCAGCATATTGCGTTAAGGCTTTAAAAAATGGAGGCGCTAAGCTTTCAAGATATTCACGCACTTCACGAGCAATGTAACGCGCCACAAATTCTGGCGTATCTTCAAACATGTGAATAAAGCCGTGCAACTCGCGAGTGACATCATTAGGAACAGAAGTTGCGCTTTTTGTTTCGCCATAAAGGAAAATCGGCACATCTGGACTACAGATTCGCACCTTTTGCACAAATTCACGCAATTCGTGAATTGTTTCGTTTTCTTTTCCATCAGAGGAAAAATCCGCGTCCGCTAGTCCCACGACAAAAGCCGATGCACGACTTGCGTGCGCGGCGATATTGGCCATATCCGAGTAGGCCGTCGCAGCTGTGACTTCAAGACCTAACGCTTCGAGCGCCTTCGCAAGAGACCGGATGCCAGAACCCGAAACATTCTGCGCGTTGTAGTGCTCATCGATAATGACAACTGGGAAGTGGTATCTCATGCCGATCCCTCCAGAATATGAAAATCAAAAAGCGCTTAGCTTGGTATCTAAAAGGAAGATTGACTCATTTACCTCTGCTAAACTCGCCCCAATTAAGAGGCCCTAGATATTAGCGCAAAGAGAACAGTTTCCCTAAAGCGTCAATAGCCCCAATTTTTGAGTTCGATATATTTTTACCATGCCAAGTTCCTCTTTATCTACCTATAGCGGTCGTCTTTACATTACATCAGCCCCTTCTGGCGCAGGTAAGAGCTCGCTTAACGCAGAGCTTTTGCGGCGTGAGAAAACGCTAAAAATGTCTGTTTCTTTCACAACGCGTGCTCCGAGAACGGGTGAAGTTAACGGCAAGGACTATAACTTTGTCACGCTCGAAGAATTTAACCGCAGAAAAGAAGCTGGGGAATTTCTTGAAACCGCCTACGTGCATGGAAATTACTATGGGACAAACCGCCTTTGGATTGAGGAGCAACTTCGCCTAGGAACAAGCATCATTCTTGAGATTGATTGGCAGGGAGCAAAGCAGATTAAGGCGCTTTTCCCAGAAGCTGTGAGTATCTTTATCCTGCCTCCTTCTATGGCGACCTTAGAAAAGAGACTACGTACACGAGCTACCGACGCACCTGATGTGATTGAAAAGCGCTTAAAAGGTGCTGCTCTCGAGATTAGTCAAGCACCACACTTCGAGTACATCGTCATTAATGATGTCTTTGAAAAAGCCGTCGAAGATTTGCAAGCAATCGTGCGTGCTTCAAGGCTTACTTTTGCAACACAGAAGTCAGCTAACAAGGCGCTTTTCGACGACCTTGGGCTCTAAGCCTTACAAGGCACAGGAAGCCTCGAAAAACCTCGTGTTAGGAGGCAATATTTCCTATAATGAATCTATTGAAGGATTACAAGCACCATTACGCATTACATGCAGAAACTTAACGTAGCAAAAGTCTTTGTTTACAGGTGAAAAATGACTAAGCCCGCATTGAAAATTGCGCCTTATGGAGAATCGGATTTTTCGATTCTGCGAGAAGACAATTTCGCTTATGTTGATAAGACGGAATTCATCGCCAAACTTGAGGCAACAAAGAACCGCTATCCTTTCATTATCCGTCCACGGCGTTTCGGGAAGACGCTCTTTACTTCTATTCTCCAAG
>CAVJUW010000012.1:0-18618 GCA_963652725.1 Bacteroidaceae bacterium
CCTCTACCCAACTTCAAGAGGGTTTGACGTTATTGTTTCGTCTCTTGACGCTTTTTCTTTTGGCGACCTTTTTAAATCGCAAGGCAAGTGTTGTTGCTTTAGCTCGAGCCTTTTCTTTTCTTTTAAGCGTTCTTTTTAAAGAGAAAGCGAGGCCAATCTCTTTAGCGATTCTTTTGACAGCGAGTACTCTAGCTAGAAAGATCGAGAGCCTTAAGCGCTTTCAATCTGGATTAAAGATTCGTTTCCCAAATAAGGGCGTGATTTTTCGCCTGCGGCTTCTTTTACTACGGCTTATCGAAGAGATTGAAACAAATGCCAATGCAATCACTGAGGCGGTTTACTTACGAGGGATTGAGAAAGAGGCGTTTTGGAGCGCAGAAGTCACTCTAACGAAAGGAGAAATCTTCGTTTTGCTTTTCGTGTTTTTCGCTGAATGCGCCGTGTGCTTTATCGCGCCCTTTCTTTCTTAGCTCCAGATTGTTTTTGGCGTTTTCTTTTTAGCGACGCAATCAGAAAGGAAGGAATTAATAAGTGTTTGGTATGGAATACCGTGCTTTTCTGATAAGGCCTTGAAATAGTCAATGATCGATTGGTCTAATCGAATATTGATAACGCGTTTCTTTTTGTTGGCACGCGGATTAACCACCCCATCCGAAACGTCATGTTCTGTGCTCATAAACATTTCCTTTGAAATTGAACTTCTTATCGTTAGCTTTCTTAGAGCGATTAGATTTTGCCAAAAGGTGTGAAAAAAATCTCCCACGTTGCCGTGGGAGAGGAAAAACATCATTGCTTACGCTTTGTTGCTGCAGCGATAAAGTCTCTAAACAAGGGGTGAGGTCTTGTGGGACGGGACTTAAATTCCGGATGGAATTGCACGCCGACAAACCACGGGTGTACGGCTTTGTCGAGTTCGACAATTTCCACAAGACACCCATCAGGAGACGTTCCCGCAATCTTTAAGCCTGCCTTCGTTAATTGATCTTTGTAGGAATTGTTAAATTCCCAACGATGGCGGTGGCGTTCAGAGATTGCGTCTACCTTATACGCCTCTTTTGATAAAGAACCGTCAGCTAAATTACATGGGTATTGCCCCAAGCGCATCGTGCCACCTAAATCGGTGATTTCACGCTGCTCGTTCATCAAAGCAATCACGGGGTGTTCAGGTGTATCGCTAAATTCAGTACTGTTGGCGCCCTTGAGATTGGCAACGTGGCGAGCAAATTCGATTACTGCGCACTGCATACCTAAGCAAATCCCTAAGAAAGGAAGCTTCTTTTCTCTGGCGTATTCGATGGCGCGAATCTTTCCTTCGATACCGCGAACACCAAAGCCACCAGGAACCAAAACGGCGTCCACTCCTGCAAGTTGCTCGGAAAGGTCAACCGCAGGGTCTTCGATTCTCTCGGCGTTAATCCATTGAATCTTAAGAGTTGCTTCATTAAAGACAGCGGCGTGATGAAGGCTCTCGGTAATTGAAATGTACGCGTCCTGCAGGTCAACGTACTTACCGATTACAGCCACAGTAATTCTCTTTTGAAATGGAGCGTGGATGCGTTCTACCAAACGATGCCACTCGAGCATGTTTTTCGGCGTATCAGCTAGCCCCAACTTCTTTAAGACAATCGTATCGAGCCCTTCGTTTTCCATTAGGACGGGCACATCGTAAATCGATTGCGCTGTGATGTTTTCGATGACGGCTTCGGGCTCCACGTCGCAAAACATCGCCATCTTCTCACGCATGGATTGAGAAATATGGTGCTCAGTTCTACAGACAATGATATCGGGCTGAATACCGATGCTACGAAGTTCTTTCACAGAGTGCTGCGTGGGTTTGGTTTTGAGTTCCCCTGCGCCTGCAATGTAAGGGACGAGTGTGACGTGAATATAAAGAACGTTTTCTTTACCCACGTCCTTTTTCACCTGTCGAATCGCTTCCAAAAATGGCAAGCTTTCAATATCGCCTACGGTGCCACCGATTTCGGTGATGACAAAGTCGGCATTTTCCAATTTGCCGACTTCGTAGACATGCGATTTGATTTCATTGGTGACGTGCGGGATGACCTGAACGGTGCGCCCGAGATAGTCACCATGACGCTCCTTTTGTAGGATGGTCTGGTAGATCTTTCCTGTGGTGATGTTGGAATTTTTCGTCACATTAATATCAATAAAGCGCTCGTAGTGACCGAGATCGAGGTCAGTCTCAGCGCCATCGTCTGTGACAAACACTTCCCCGTGCTGGTACGGGCTCATCGTACCTGGATCGATATTGATATAGGGATCAAACTTTTCAATCGAAATCTTATATCCGCGGCTTTTTAGGAGTCGACCTAAAGAGGCCGCAGTAATGCCCTTACCTAAGGAAGATACAACGCCACCTGTGACAAAGATGTATTTCGTCATAAATTTTCTTTTTGTTTTTGGTTGATCAGTTTTTTGAGTATTCTCAAGATACAAAAAGAGGCGGGAAAGCTCTCCCGCCTCAATTTCACTAGTTATTGACGCCAAAGAGCAGTTCGCCGTATGTCGGATACGTGAGATACTTTTCAGCAATCAAGGGCTCAGCTTCATCAACCTTTGCGCGCAAGGCATTCATAGCGGCAACAACCGAGTCGTGGAAGGCTGTGGCCTTCTTTGCTTCGCAATCGATAGCTAAGGCTTTGGCTTTCGCCGCCTTTAAGTCTTCTGCGCACTTGTAGATTTCAGCGCTTAATGTAGAAAGCTTATTAGCCAATTCGGCTTCGCAACCCGCGGCGATATGAGCCTTTTCCTTCTTGATAACAACGCTTGATAAGTCGCTGACATACGCCTCAATTGCAGGAAGGATATCTTTGTAGAGCATATCCAAAGCTGTATCGGCTTCGATTGTGACAGTCTTAATGTAGTTATCAAAGAGAATACTCATACGAGAAAGCGTCTCTTCTGGGGTGAAGATGCCGTACTTGGCAAGCAAATCGACGTTCTTCTTTTCCCCTAAGAGCGGTAAGCACTCTGGGGTTGACTTTAAGTTAAGTAAGCCACGCTTTTCGGCTTCCTTAACCCAGTCTTCAGAGTAGCCATTGCCGTTAAAGACGATTCTCTTATGCTTGGCGTACACATCGCGGACCAAAGCGTAGATCGCTGCATCAAGGTCTTTCGCCTTTTCCAATTCGTCAACAAAGCCATTTAAGGCATCGGCAACGATGGTGTTCAAAATGATGTTCGGGCCCGCTACTGAAAAGCTTGAACCCAACATACGGAATTCAAACTTATTGCCTGTGAAGGCAAAAGGCGAAGTGCGGTTGCGATCGGTGTTGTCTTGCAACAGAGCAGGAACCGTATCGTCAGACAATTTAATTGCTTTTGCTTCTTTGGGTTCCCAGACCTTGCCAGCTTCAATAGCTTCGAGAACAGCGGTTAACTCGGCACCAAGGAAGATTGAGACAATCGCAGGTGGCGCTTCGTTGGCACCTAAGCGGTGGTCATTTCCGGCGCTTGCGACCGTGATACGCAAAAGATCTTGATGCTCGTCGATTGCTTTGATCACAGCGGCAAGGAACAAGAGGAACTTCGTATTCTTGTAGGGGTTCTTCGAAGGTGAAAGAAGGTTCTTACCTTCAGCTGTACTTAAAGACCAGTTGTTGTGCTTACCAGAACCGTTGACGCCAGCAAAGGGCTTTTCATGAAGTAGGCACACCATCCCGTGACGCAATGCGACTTTCTTCATGAATTCCATCATGATTTGGTTGTGGTCGGTCGCGATATTGCTCATTGTGAAGATGGGAGCCAATTCGTGCTGCGCCGGAGCGACTTCGTTATGTTCGGTTTTGGCGTGAACGCCTAACTTCCAAAGCTCTGTGTCCAAATCCTTCATAAAGGCACGAACGCGGGGTTTGATCATGCCAAAGTAGTGATCTTCCATCTCTTGACCACGGGGACTCGGGGCACCAAAGAGTGTGCGGCCTGTGTAAACGAGGTCTTTGCGTTTATCAAAGAGCGCTTTATCGACAAGGAAGTACTCTTGTTCGGGACCGACAGTACTGAAAACACGGCGTGTTTCAATGCCAAAGAGCTTTAAGGCGCGAACGCTAGCCTTGGAGATAACGTTCATCGAGCGAAGTAAGGGTGTTTTCTTATCAAGGGCTTCGCCTGTGTAAGAGCAGAAAGCAGTGGGAATGCACAAGGTATCGTCTTTAATAAAGGCGTAGCTTGTCGGATCCCAGGCTGTGTAGCCACGGGCTTCGAATGTGGCACGTAAGCCGCCAGACGGAAATGAGGAGGCATCGGGTTCGCCTTGGATCAATTCTTTACCCGAAAATTCCATAATCACGTGGCCGCCGGCTGTGGGCATAATAAAGCTCTCATGCTTTTCAGCCGTAATGCCTGTCATCGGTTGGAACCAGTGAGTAAAGTGCGTGCAGCCGTGCTCTAAGGCCCAGTCTTTCATCGCTTCAGCGATGATGTTGGCCATCGGAAGGTCTAACGGTAAGCCGTCGATTACGGCTTCGCGAAACGCCTTGTAGATGTTTTGCGGGAGACGATCCTTCATCACGGTTTCGTTAAAGACAAGCGAACCAAAAACCTCAGGAACATCTTTCATTTTGCAACTCCTTTCACTATGAAAGCAAGAATTCGTTTTAAATCAATTAATTAAAGGAAAAGTTTTTTAAATATAAAAAAAAAAGATTCCTCTCGCGAGACCGCTTTAAATTACGATTGGCATTTTAGGAGCGTTATCGGAGGGTGGTGTAAGGAAAAATCTCTATTTCATTTGCCAATAAGATAAAAATCGTGACGATTTTTTTCCTCTCTCGCGGTAAAACGACCCCCTTTTCTCTTTTTCTCTTATAGGCGCCTTGCTTTCCCCACCTTATAATGGCGCATCATTTCTATTGACGAAGGTTTCTCGGGGTTTCCCTGAGATTTCTTTTATCGTAAGGAGCGCCTCTTGAGTACGCCTACACAAAACCAAGAAACCATCCTCGTTGTTGACTTCGGTGGCCAATACAACCAATTAATTGCACGCCGTGTGCGTGAATGCGGTGTTTACTGCGAGATTTGCTCTTACCGTAAGCCTCTTACGGAAATTCTGAAGAAAAACCTCAAAGGCATTATCTTCACAGGGGGACCTGCGAGCGTTTACTTAGAAAACGCTGCCACAATCGATAAGAGCATTTACGAAAAAGGCATTCCCATCCTTGGCATTTGCTACGGGGCGCAATTAATGAGCCACCAATTAGGGGGGCGCGTTCAAAAAGGCACTGAACGCGAATATGGGAAAACCTTAGTTGACCTTGATACGAGCTCGCCTCTATTTGATGGGTTGCCAGCGAAAAACATTTGTTGGATGAGCCACAACGATACGATTTTTGAAGCCGCTCCCGGTTTTCGCATTACAGCCTCTACTCCCGAGTGCCCAGTAGCTGCTAGCGAAGATGCCGCCCGTAAGCTATATAACGTGCAGTTTCACCCAGAAGTGCTTCACACAGAAAATGGCGTGAAGATGCTTTCGAATTTCGTTTACAAGGTCTGCGGGTGTGCCGGCACCTGGAAGATGGATTCCTTTGTGAAAACAACCATCGAAAACCTTCGTGAACGTATTGGAGACAAGAAGGTGCTCTGCGCACTTTCCGGGGGCGTTGATTCGAGCGTTTGTGCCGCACTCTTAGCGCGCGCTATCGGTAAAAACCTCACATGCGTCTTTGTCGATCACGGTCTGCTACGCAAAAATGAAAGAGAACGTGTTTGCTCGATCTTTGGCGAGGGTGGTGCCTTTGACATTAACTTTATCTGCGTGGATGCCAAAGAGCGTTTCTTAACGAAGTTAAAGGGTGTCGCTGCTCCTGAAGCCAAACGCAAGACAATCGGTGAAGAATTCATTCGCGTCTTTGAAGATGAAGCCAAAAAGATTGGCGAAGTCGATTTCTTAGCGCAAGGGACGATTTATCCTGATGTTGTCGAGAGTGGTTTAGGCGGCGAATCCGCAACGATTAAGAGTCACCACAATGTCGGTGGATTACCCAAGAACATCCGCTTTAAAGCGATTGTGGAGCCCTTGCGTGACCTCTTTAAAGATGAGGTGCGTCGCGCAGGTCTAGAACTCGGTCTACCTGAAAGCCAAGTGTATTGCCAACCTTTCCCTGGCCCAGGTCTTGCTGTTCGCATTTTGGGCGATATCACGCCTGAGAAAATTTTCCTAGTCCAGGAAGCCGATGCAATTTGGCGCGAAGAAATCGACAAATTGCCACTTGAAAAGCGTCCAAGCCAGTACTTTGCAGCGCTAACGAATATGCGTAGTGTCGGTGTGATGGGCGACGAAAGAACCTACGACTCAGCGATTGCCTTGCGTGCCGTGACAACTTCAGACTTTATGACCTCTGAAGTGACGATTCTTCCCACAGAAACCATCACAACGGCAGCCAATCGTATCGTAAACGAAGTCAAACACGTCAACCGTGTGCTCTTTGACTACACGACGAAACCGCCAGCCACAATTGAGTTTGAGTAGACTAAGCGGCCCTAAGGATTCACCCTGGGCCGTTTTTTTAACGTTGTAGGCGCACGATAAGGTCTCTGTCCTTACGGTAGACCGAGCTTTTCACTTCTGTGAGAGTCAGTAAGGTACTAAATAAATCGTCGTGGCTTGCCGCTTGAGTCTGGTTCTTTTCGACATTACCTAGATTAAAGCGCCTTTTGGCCGATTCATTCATCCAAAGAACCATCGGCACTTTCGACTGTTCTGCTAGATGCATCCAATAAGGTGCCCCGTGAAGCCACAGGCCCTTTTCCCCGAGGCTCTCCCCGTGATCTGAGACGTAGAGTAAAACCGTATCGTGCTCGGTATCGGCTGCTAATTGATCGATTGCTTTACTTAAGAACACATCCGTGTAGGCAATGGCGTTATCGTAAGAAATACGGATATCTTGTTCGTTGCAATCCCCAAAGTCATCTTTGCGGCACCCGGCGCCAAAGGGACGGAAATTTTCTGGGACGCGTCTCCAATAAGCTGGTCCATGGTTTCCGAGTGTGTGTAAAACGAGAAGTTGTTTACTTTCGTTCTTTTTAAGGGCTTTAGCGATATTGCCAAGCATGACCGTATCAAAGTAAGCGCCATTGGAGAGTTCTTTTGGATTTTTTTCGACGTCTTCCGTCATGGATTTCGTACATGCCCCCTTGCATCCCGATTGATTATCGACCCATCGGACATCAACTCCAGCCCTTTCAATGACAGAAAGAATACTTTCTTCGCTAAGAATCCTTTGTCTATCGTAGTTTTCTCGTCCAACGCGGCTAAACATGCAAGGTAGGCTCACGTCAGTCGAAGTCCCACAAGAAGAAACATCGGAAAAGTTAATGATGTTTTTCTTCGCGAGATTTGGTGTGGTATCTCTTTCATAGCCATTTAAACCCCAATTGGCGGCGCGAACGGTTTCGCCGACAACAAGAACAACAAGTAAGGGCTTATTTACTTTTGTTGTTGAGCTTGGGTTTTCATCGATTACTTGGCGATTAACCGCTTTCGGGGCTGAGTCGCTTATAAAGGTTCTTGCAAAACTATAGATCACAGCCGCAGGCTCAATTAAGTAGCGGGCCTCTTTGTTATTTCGCATATAAGAAGAAAGAAAGGAAAACTGCGAAAGAATGAAAGCAATGAGAAAGACGATAGAAAAAATTGCTTTTGTTAAAAAGCGCAGCTTTCCTGAAGCTTGTGTGTTAACGCGCGGCTCAATTTCTCCTAGGAAAATCGCCGTGTATAGGCCAGGCAAGGAAAAAAGTAGCGTACGTAAGAAAAACCTTAGGCTTAGGAGTTCGCTTGCTTCCCGAATGTCGGTTGAAAGGGCGTTACGAAGCATATCGGGCGTCATCACTGTGCCATATAGCGTTGTGAAGGCATCGGCCCCTGCTCCGATTACGACCAATAAGCTAAGAATCGCTCTCCAACCAATTCGTGGCATGAATCGAATGAAAAGGAAAATAAATCCAGCCCAAAGAAAGTAAAGGAGCAGTGCAACAGAAAGCGTAGCCAAAAGCGCTTTGGGTGTTGCCGCACGCATCATGTCCGAGAAAAACGGAAGCGCTAAAAGCGTAAGAAGAAATCCCGAAATCGAAGCAGCAGACCACGCTGAGACTTGAGAGCTTCCTTTTATTGGCCAAAATAGATGAAAGATAAATCCTGCAACACCGATTCCTAAAAAGCAGGACGCGAGCGTGTGGCTAAGAAAGTGTGCGCCGTTAGCCATACGGCCTACGCCACAAATGAGCCCAAAGGCAATCACCGCGAGTAAAACAAGATTGGCGTGTCGATACTGAAGGCGTTTGGCGGCAAACCATAGACCAAAGAAAGCGAAACCGCAGGAGGCGTGCCCTGCTGGCCAACAGCGCCCTACGGGAGACGTGCCAGAAAAGAGCCAAGAAAAAGGCGCCATCGCTTTGGTAATCGTGCCGCTTTGAGAAAATTCTCTAAAGCTCCAAGGACAGGCAACGCCAGAAATATCCTTCATCGCGACCATCAAAAGGAGCATCGCAACGGCTGAAATAAAAGCGAGAGCTAATGCTTTAAAGAGATCTTTCTTTCCTTTCTTTCGGGCTAGATAAAGGATAAGTAGGAGCCCCACAAGAATGAGAGCCGCAAGCGCTTTCCCGCCCGAGTAAAAGAGGACGCGCCACCACGCCGGATTAATCCAATCATTTCCCCCAAGCCGGTAAATAAGGCGCGCTACCGCCATATCAAGCGCTTCATACGGAACAATCGCTTGAATTAGAAATAAAATCCACACGAAACCAACGAGGAAAGTTTCAGGTGGGGCTTTATCAAATCTGCTAAAAAAGGAAAGTCTTTTCATAAAAAGGTATTCTTCCCAATTACGGATAGGAGCGCCGTAAAATCTCCGTAAAATGCCGTAACAGTTGCCGCAATGCGTTCGCGGTTTTTTTCGTGGATACGTTATGAGAAAAATCCTTGTTATCGAAGATGAGAAAGCCATCGCTCAAAACATTGCGGACTATCTCAAAGGCGTTGATCCAACACTTACTGTTCTTCTCACCCACGATGGAATCGATGGCTTTTCTTTAGCCGCTCAAGATGAAGCAATTGAATTACTTGTCCTTGATATTGGGCTACCAGGCTTAGATGGCATCGAAGTCTGCAAAAGACTGCGTGATATCGGGTGGAATAAGCCGATTATTATGCTCACGGCCTTAGATACAGTCCCCGATCGCATCAAAGGTCTTGATAGTGGCGCAGACGACTATTTAGTAAAACCGTTTTCTTTAGCTGAACTTCACGCAAGGATTCGTGCTCGCTTGCGGCGCATTGAAAATACTGAAGCCTCAAGCGTTCTTCGGGTTGCGGATTTGACGCTTGATACGCGGCTTTGGAAGGTAACTCGCGCGGGACGCCCTATTCACTTAAGCGCGAATGCAATGAAAGTACTTGCTTACTTAATGAAAAAGAGCCCTGCGGTTGTAACGCGTGAAGAATTGATGCACGAAGTGTGGAATAACCGCTTTGCAACGCCTGAGACGATTCGTTCGCACGTCTACATGGTTCGCACCGCCGTTGATGCTAAGGGTGAGAAAGCGCTTATACAGACAATAAAACCCGTGGGTTGGGCAATTCGGGAAGAGTGAAAATGACAAGAAAGCCTTTTATTGGTATCACGTTAACGGCTCGCATCTTGATTTCGATGCTCTGCATGGTCTTTGTGGTGGGACTTACTTATTGCTTAGCGCTTTTTTACGGCATTCACTTGGCTGAAGATACGTTAATTGGCCAAAAAATGAAAGAGCGTATTGAGCTTGCCATCACACTCAAGGATGTTGAGAAGGTTAAATCCTCAGAGTTCTCAATCATCTTCACAACTAAGCCCAATGAGGTTCACGGTTTTCAAAGCGTGCCAGAAGAATATCTTCAATTTGAAGAGGGCTTCCATGAAGTCGTCAATGAAGGTGAGGATTATTTCCTTTATAAATATAAAGACCCAAAAACCGATGCTATTTGGGTCATGCTTCAAGATCAGGGTGGCTTTGAATCAAAAGAAATCGAGCTCTTTATCCAGGCTGGCATTGGACTCGCCGCTGCCCTACTCTTAACGCTCCTTTTAGGACTTTGGTTATCGCGCGCTGTGACGGCTCCCGTCAAAATGCTTGCCAGAGAAGTAAGAGAGATGGCACGTCGCACGGAATTTAAACCTTTAAGCGTGCGACCTGCGAAAGATGAAATAGGAGAACTCGCTTTAACGCTCGAAAACACCTTACGCGATTTTGATAAAGCCTTACAGCGAGAAAGAGCCTTTAATGCCGATGTAAGTCACGAATTCCGTACTCCCTTGATGGTCATATCAAGCGCAGTTGAAGTGTTAAATCTCAAAAACCTGACTCCTGAACAAAGGCAAAATGCTTTAAACCGCATTGATGAAGCGAGTAAACGATTAAATCGCCTCATTCGAGTCTTTATGGAACTCGCAAGAGGAGAAAGGCTAGCGAATAAAGAAAAAGCCTCGTGGCTTAGCGTAATCGATCAAGCTTTAAAGATTTGGGAGGCGCCAGCCAAAGAAAAAGGCTTAAAGCTTCAATTTGAAAATCATTCGACAAAAGAGCCGATGACAAACGCCGCTTTTGCGCTTTCTGTCATCGATAACCTTGTAAGAAACGCCATCCAATATACGCCTGAAGGGTCAGTGACAATTGAACTCACCGATAAGAGCGTACGCGTGATTGACACAGGCGTCGGTATTACAGATTCAGAAAAAGAAAAGATCCTAGAGCGTTTCGTGCGCGGCAAACACACGCAAGGCGAAGGCTACGGCTTGGGACTCTCTCTTGTTTCTCGGATCTGTGAGCACGAGGGATGGCACTTAAGTTTTGAAAAGAATAGCCCTAAAGGAACTGTCTTTACAGTCGAATTCAATTAGGACAAGCGGGTTTATTTAGTCTATTTTCGAAATCAAGAAGACGAGCCTATTTCCTTTATCCTCAAGCAATTTTGAGATACACTGATACCTAAGTGTAAAAAAATTACACCTACTGTGTTTCCAATTGGGTATCTGTATGCTAAAAAAATTCTCCGTCAAGGGCTTTAAACAATTTAAAGATTTATCGCTTGATTTTGCCGCGGTTCACGACTACGACTTTAGTACACAGTGCCTTGCGAATTTGAAGAATCAGCGTCTTTTCAAAACGCTTTTAATTTACGGCGCACCTGCTTCGGGTAAGACGAATCTCGGTTTGGCGATTTTTGACATTGTTCAACACCTTTTTGACAAAGCATCAATCCCAGAGGATTACGCTTTCTATCTCAATGCCGACTTGCCTGAAACACCCGCAGAGTTTTCCTATGAATTCCGCTTTGGGCAAAAGAACATCACCTATCGTTACAAGAAAGTTTCGGCAAAAAAACTCGTTGCCGAGGAATTATTCTGCGACGAAAAGCTTGTATTTCGTTGGGACTCTCTAAACGGAAGGGAAGATTTTTCTTCACTTGCGAATTTTGGTTTTGACTCTTTAAATCAGCAGTATTTCAATCGAGAACTTTCATTTTTGCGTTACATCGCCAACAACTCAGAGTTAAACGCGAATTCGCCTGTAAAGCTCGTTATGGACTTTGTGGGCGCCATGCTTTTCTTTAGGGGGACTGGGAATGGCGACGATTTTATTGGCCTACTTTCGAAAAAAGAATGCATCGACGAATGCATTGTTGAAAATGGACTTACCCAGGATTTAGAAAAGTTTCTCAAAACAAATGGGGTCAATGAAAAACTCGTAGCCAAGCAAACGCTCGATGGGAAAGAGCGCTTGTTTTTCAAACATAACCGTCTTCTGCCCTTTTGCTCCTGCTCCTCAAACGGAATTTTGGCTTTAGCGGCTCTGTTTTATTGGAAAACGTATTTTTCAAAGGCTAGCTTCGTTTTTATCGATCAGTTCGATGCGTGTTATCCCGCAAAAGTTGCAGAAACTCTCTTTCAAGAACTTTCAAAATTTCGAAACCAGCTTCTTTTGACGACGCATAACACAAACCTTCTCAATCATCGGTTAACGCGCCCCGATTGCTGCTTTCAATTAAAAGATGGGACGATGATTTCTCTTGCTGATTGCACGAGTCGTGTTTTGCGTTACGGGAACAATTTGGAAAAACTTTATCTGGCAGGAGAATTTGACTGAAAAAAAGGCAATCTTTCCGAGAAACTTCACGAAAAGATTGCCCTAAGTCTTTTAGGCTTTACTAGCCAATATGTAAGAAGGCACGGGCCTCGTCGGGCGTCATGACCTCTTTATCCATCGCGCGAATCAAATCGGCAGCCTTTTTCACGATAGGAGCATTCGTCTTCACTTGCGTTGTTGGATCTAAATAATCACTATCTTCAAAGCCAACGCGCACTGTTTTAGCGCCCATACCGAGTGCGGCAGCAAAAATTCCCATGTCTTTGCGACCTGAATGGGTAATGCCCCAGACAGCGCCTTCGGGGATCATGTCAATCATCATCGCTAGAGCCTTCGGCGTCGCTGGTGCCTCGCCTTTGTGCCCTAAAACAATGCTAAAGAGCACGGGTTTGACAAAGTCGTAGCGACTCATCAAATCAATCATCGTGTTGGTGTGACCGATTTCAAAGGTTTCAACTTCGGGAATCTTTTTGTTTTCTAAAAGCGCTTTAACGCAGTACTCGACGTCTTCAGGGCGGTTGACATAGACGCCTTTGCCGAGATTCGTAGATCCCACGTTAAGTGAACAGGCCTCAACTAAGGGAAGTGTCACAGGCGCGCAGCGCTCGGCAATCGTCAAGTCAGAAATGCCACCCGTGGAGACTTCGATAATGATGTCTGAGTCTTTACGAATGAGCTCCAAGGTTTTTTCAAGTAAAGCCGTATCTGGCGTTAAAGAGCCATCCTTAGCGCGTACGTGCAAATGCACCATCGCCGCCCCGTTTTTGTAGCACTCAAAAACATCGGCTGCGATTGCCTCTGGAACTATGTCTTTACAAGTAGCTGCGACGGGAGCTACGTTAATCATGACTTTGTTATCAAAATTCATCATTTAACCCTCAATAAGGAAAAAAGCGCCCCGCTTATGAGGCGCCTTTCCTTTTTTTTAAGCTCTTAGATTAAGCAGAGCGATAACCACGGAACGAAGGTGACAATCAACAACGCAATAATTGAGACTAAGAGCAAAGGTGTAACGCCTTGCATAATCTTCTCAAATTTTACCTTCGCAATGTCGGCCGCAACGTATAGGTTCGGACCAACAGGCGGCGTGACCTGACCGATTGAGAGGTTCAAAACGAGAACCACACCCAAGTGAACCATGTCGATACCTAAGGCTTTGGCAATTGGCATCACAATCGGAACCAAAATAAAGAGAGCCGATGTGTTGTCCATCACGCAGCCAGCGAGTAAGAAGACGACGTTGATAATGAGAAGCATCACAATCTTATCTGTCGTTAGCGAGAGTGCGAACTCTGTTAAACGCGCCGCAATACCCTGCTCAGTTAAGACCCAGGAGAAAATGCCCGCATTCATGATGATAAGAAGGATGATGCCTGTCGTTTTACTTGTCACAAAGAGCGCTTTCGCAAGTCCCTTCATATCAAGTTCTTTGTAAATAAAGGCACCAACGAAGTAGCTATAAATCACAGCCACAGCCGCAGACTCTGTCGGGGTCAAGATGCCCGAATAGATACCGCCTAAGACGATAACCGGGCTAAAGATTCCCCAAAGAGCATCGATAAAGCAGCGGGTGATTTCTTTCGGATTGGCCATCTTACCGTGGGCACCCCAGTTGTTCTTTTTGGAAATCCAATAGGTATAGATTGCCAAAATGCCACCGAAGATGCAGCCTGGGACGATACCCGCAAAGAACAAGTCACCGATGCTTTCGCCCGTGATCATGCCGTAAATAATGAAGGTAATCGAAGGCGGAATAACGGTTCCTAAGGAACCAGAAATCGCAGACAACCCTGAGGAGAACCCAGGGTCATAGCCTTCTTTAATCATTGCAGGAATCAAAATCGAGCCGATAGCCGCAACGGTTGCTGTGCCCGAGCCCGAAATCGCAGCAAAGAACATAGCCGCGATAACCGCAACGATACCCATACCGCCGTGGATTCCACCGAAAAAGCAGTTGGCTAGATTAATTAAGCGCTTGGAGATGCCGCCCTTGTCCATGATGGCGCCAGCCAAAATAAAGAGCGGAATCGTTAAAAGCGTGAATTTTTGAACTGTGGCCTGCATCATTGCCGGAACAACACCTAAGGGGTCACCGGTAAAGAACAGGGTAAAAATACTCGCGAGACCTAAGGCAATGGCGATCGGAATATTGATGAGAATCATCACCGCCAAGCTGCCAAACAAAATGAGTTCTACCATTACATGAGCTCCTGTTGCGTGGTGTTATTCTTATTGTGGTAGGTGTATACCCAGAGGCGGTATATCGAAAGTACCGCCGAAACAGGTATTGCAATACCAATCATCCAAATCGGCATTTCAAGCACGCCGGTGAGCATGTGGTAGTGCGCCTGACGCCACACCATTTCAGCTCCGTAATAAAGCCAAACAAGGAAGTTAAAGGTGATCAAAATCGCTCTCACATAGGTGTGAACGGTCTTCATCGGTCCTTTAATTTTGTCGGTTAAATACGAAAAGCCCATGTGCGAGTTTGTTTTAAAGGCAGCGGCTGCGGCTAAGCAGCAGACCCAAACAAACATCGTTGTGACTAACTCTTGCGTAAAAGAGAGATTGATGAAGCTTACTTTGCGCGAGAAAACGTTGATAAACGTAATCACTGCCATGACAACCAAGGCGATGCAGCACAAGTATTCTTCGAAATTGTCCCAGAATTTCTTCATGATTTAATCCTCAAGATAGCCCTTGGTAAAGAGTTCAATCACGTCCTTACCAATTGAGGGTTCGAACTCGGAGTAGATACCTTTGCACTTTTCTTTAAAGGCGTTCTTTTGCTCGTCGGTGAGCTCAGTGATCACAATGCCCTTCTTTTTTAAGGTTGCGATAATGTTGCCTTCAGAAGCGGCTAGATAGTCATTGGCCCATTGAAGCGCTTTGTCAGCGGATTCGCGAACAATGCGAGCTTCTTCTGGCTTTAACTTCTTAAGCGTTGCAGAGCTCATAATCCAAATCGTTGTGTCGCGAACGCCATCCCAAAGGGTGACGTACTTTTGAACCTCATCGAACTTAGAAGAGGCGTACACTGCAATCGGATTTTCCTGACCGTCAATCGCACCCTGTTGCAACGATGTGTAGACCTCAGAGAAGTCCATCGCCGTTGGGTTAGCGTCAAAGTATTTGCGATAAAGAGAAATAAAGACGTTCGCGCCTGGAACGCGAATGTTCATCGCCTGCAAATCTTCAGGCGTCTTGATTTCTTTCTTGGAGTTGGAAATCTGACGAGATCCCGCATTGTGAATGCCAAGGTTTTCCGTTTCAATGGCGTTACACCACTTATTGACTTCGGCCTTAACTTTTTCGCTATGGCAGAACTTTAAGAGGTTCTCTTCTGTTGGGAATAAGAACGGAAGCCAGAAGGCGTAAAAGCGTGGATCGTAGTTCGCGATATTGGCAGGAGCACAGGTATGAATGCTGATATTGCCCGTCTGCGTTAACTCAATGGCTTTCGTTAAGTCGCCGCCCGAGAGGCCGCAGTTTGAGAAGATCTCAACACGCATCGTCCCGTTGGAGGCTTCTTCAACGTATTTCTTGAATTCTTTGGCGGCTAAATCTGAAACCGAATTCGGAGCCTGGGTGTGCGAGAAGTTAATCACCGTCTGGCGCTCAACCTTTTCGCATCCCGTTAAGGAAAACGCCAACGTCGTTGCGGCTAGGCCCGCTAGGAGAACGCGGCTCGCTTTTTTAATGAATGCTTTCATGAATTTAGGCTCCTTCTTTACATGAGGCCCTTGGCTTCAAGTGCGCGGCGTAATGCAACGGCACCAAAGCGTGGGCTTGAGAGAACGGGCTTACCAATCTTGTCGGCAATGTATTGTTCGCAGTAGGCCATAGAGCCTTGAGCAAATAAGATGATGTCGACTTTGTCAGCGATTTCTGTGGCGTACTTAGTCATTAACTCACGGAACTGATCGGGATTTAATCCAAAGCCCCCTTCGACTAAGGCATCGACCATTTCGACGTGTTGCCCCATTTCACGCGCCACGCGCAAAACTGTGTTCTTTGTGGGAATGAGTGTGGAAGAAAGCGTTGCCATCACGCCGATGCGTTTTCCTTGGCGAACCGCTTCGCGGCACATTTCCTCATCGATACGCACAATGGGAACACCCACGTAGCGAGCGAGGTCTTGGCTTGCGTCAGCAACCTCTCCTACGGAAGAACAAATGTTCAAAATGGCATCGGCCCCTTCTTCAACAGATTCCATGAACATCTTCACAAGGCGCGCTGCTGGCCCTTTGGTTACGTAGCCAATCTTTGCAACCTCTCCGATGATCGTCGGATCTTTGTGAGAAATGATCTCGGTTGTTGCAGGAAGCTGTGATTTCACTTCATGCTCGACAAGCTCGATCAATTCTGGGGTTACGCCGGTATAAACGAGAGCAACTTTCATTGTATTTTCTCCTTTACTCAGCTCTTATTAAGTAATTTTTTAAGAAGGAAAGCCCTTCTTCGGTAAGACCTTGTGGGTTGTATTCGCAACCGACAAAGCCTTGGTAATTGAGTTTCTCTAAGAGATTTAAGCAATAGCGGCCATCTATTTCGCCGTGATCGAATTCGTGCCGATCAGGAACCGAGGCAATCTGAACGTGACCCACGCTCGTGATGTTTTCTTCTAAGAATTTTGTAATCCCACCATCGACCATTTGAGCGTGGTAAAAATCAAATTGGACCTTGAGGTTTTTGATGGCGAGTTTTTTCACGAAAGCAAGTGTTTCGTATTGGCTTTGGTAAAGATAGTTGGCTTTAACTTCAGGACACAGGGCTTCAAGTGTGATGGTTATGCCAGAAGTTGCTGCTTTACTTGTCGCGTAACGAACGCTTTCTTCTAGGGCGCTGTAGGCGGCTTCTTTTGAAAAGCCATTTAGTACTGCGGCCATCACGTGTACGGTTTTGCAGCCAGTGAAAGTCGCGTAACTCAAAGCTAAGTCAATGTCTTCTTTGGCCTTTAGAAATTGGCCTGGAATTGCAGCTCTCCCCCATTCGCGAGAATCCGTGTCGCCCCCTAAAGTATTAAATAGCGCAAGGGAAAGCTGATTTTCTATTAAAAGGTCTTTGAGATCTTCTTTTGTAAGTTCATAGGGCCAGAGCATTTCAACAGCAGTGAAACCTGCGCGATGAGCTCTAGCAAAGCGCTCTTTAAAGGGCACCTCTTTAAAAAGCATTGTGAGATTGGCAGCAACTGTAAACATGGCAGGAATCCGAAGTTAGAGTAGTTCGTCAATCTCTTCTTGCGTAAGATACTTTACGTTTAAACCCTTTGTGAGGAAATAAAGCTTGCAGCTTTCTTCGAGTTCTTCAGCGTTATTTAGGGCGTCGGTCATCGATTTGCCGCCTGCGATCATCCCGTGATTGGCAAGTAAAAACGCCTTGTGACCTGCGGCAACGCGACTTAAGTCATTGGCGATTTCAACTGAACCTGGCTTGTGATACGGAAGAAGAATGACTTTCCCGAGACGCATCACGATGTATGGGGTCATCGGTCGGATTGCATCAGCTGGATTTAACCCGGCTAAACAGGCGTAGGCCGTGCTATACGTTGAATGTAAGTGAATAATCGCTTTTACTTCGGGATTTCCCTTGTAAAGCGCTAAGTGAAATGGCACTTCTTTTGTGGGCTTTTTCCCAGAAAGTAATGCACCGACTCTGTCGACTTTGGAAAGGTCGTTAGCGTCTAATTGCCCTAGGGAGGCGCCTGTCGGTGTTGCAATAACCGTGCCATCATCAAGGGCAACGGACATATTGCCCGCAGAGCCATTGGTTAATCCGCGCTCAAAAAGGATATGCCCTACTCGAACTAAGTCGTTACGCAATTCAAATTCATTCTTTTCCATGATCAAAACCTTTCTTGAGCCTTACTAAAGAAGTCGACTTCACCAAAATTGCCGGATTTAAGCGCAAGCGAAATATCTTCATTGATTGCTTTGACCCAGGGAACGCCTGGTGCAATCGTCGGACCAATGTGAAAGCCTTTAACGCCAAGAGCCTTCGTCACTTGTCCTGAGGTCTCGCCTCCTGCGACAATGAATTTCTTAAATCCGAGTTTCTTTAGTTCTTCACTTACGGCATAAAAGAACGATTCGATCGCGTCGCTTGAAGCTTTCGCTCCAAATTGCGCCTGTATCTTTTGAAGCACTTCGGGATTGGCTGTCGCGTAGATAATCGGTGGCTTTTTATCGGTTTGCTCTGAGGCCCACTTGGCAACGCTAGCTGCATAGGTTTGCGTTTTCTCTTTAGAAATGACACAAGCCTCAATATCCACCGGGAAAGACGGGGCATCCTTTTTGTATTGGGCAACCTGAGCGTTTGTCATCGCTGAGCACGAGCCAGAAAGAACAATGGTCTTTTCGTAGTTTGGGCGACCAAGTTCTTGGGCGCTCTTGATGTCTTTAGCTGACGTTGCTAAGGCTTTCGTAAGCCCCCCCCCCCCCCCCCCCCCCCCCCCCCCCCCCCCCCCCCCCCCCCCCCCCC
>CAVJUW010000012.1:18628-38029 GCA_963652725.1 Bacteroidaceae bacterium
GAGTTCTTGGGCGCTCTTGATGTCTTTAGAAGACGTGGCTAAGGCTTTCGCAAGTCCCATCCCAAGGCCTGAACCGCCTGTGACAAAAGAGAAATCCTTAAAAGCCTTGCCTTGGTTATATAAATCAACGTCATCGATTGCATCGATCACAGCTCCGGTAAAGCCCGCTTTCTTTAATTGAGAAATCGCCTCAAGAATTGCTTCGGGACCGGCTTTGACGACTTTTTCAGGTACTAGCCCGCAATGAATCGCGCTTTGCATCTGAACTAACCGCATCACATTGCTCTCGTGCATGGGTGTGACGGGGTGATTTCGCATGGGAGATTCGGCAAGGGGAACGCCCTTGACGAATAGGTAGCCATTAAAGACTTCGCGGCCGTTAACGGGAAGCGCAGGTGAAAAGATGGCGAAATCCACATTCAACTCGCGCATCAGCGCCTCGGTAACGGGTCCAATATTTCCCTTTTCTGTGCTATCAAATGTCGAGCAGTACTTAAAGAAAATCACTTTGGCGCCGTTCTTTTTTAAGTAACGAGCCGCGCTAAGTGATTCGGAAATTGCTTGAGAGCCAGGAGCCGAGCGGCTCTTAAGACTGATCACGACTGCGTCTGCGTCACAAACGGGGTCAGATTCATGAGGAACGCCAATTAATTGAATTGTCGACATCCCTTCTTTGACGAGAAAGCTCGCAATATCGGTGCCTCCCGTAAAGTCATCTGCAATCACACCTAAAATCATAGTGAGTCCTTTTTTAGCCTGATTTATTCGCTCGAAGCCATAACTTTGAACGTATACTAGTATTAGTGTCTTATTAATTTCTACCAAATACTGATAGACGCTAAGTACTTATGGCAATCAACGAGACTCGGTATAAGTATTTGTTTTTCTAGAAAATTTCTTTTTCCGTTGAATTTTCATTCCTTAAAAAGACTGAAATATCATCTAGGGAAAACCCAATAAGGGTAACTACCTAGATTTTTAAGCTCCTTTGAGATGCGCCATAAAGGCAATTTTGTTTTCAATTGCCGTTGTTGTCGGTCTCCCAAGGTCACTTCGAGCCCCAATTGCTGCCTTTACTTCAATAAAGCTCAACATGTGGCTTTCTTTGGCTTTCTTTAAGGCAGTGAATAGCGCATCTTGCTCACTAACAGAGTGAACGTATTCGTAGCCAGCGGCTTGAGCGATTTTTGTAAAGTCCGTCGTTTTCCCAGCCGTAGGCATCCCGCCAACGCTTTCATGGGCTTCGTTATTAATGAGAACGTGAATGAGATTTTTGGGAGCAATCGATCCAATCACCCCCATCGAACCCATATGCATCAATGCTGCGCCGTCACCGTCTATCACCCAAACGGTGGTTTCTTTCTTCTGAAGCGCAACTCCAAGCGCAATCGAAGATGAATGCCCCATGGAGCCCACGGTTAAAAAGTCGCGAGAATGCCCTTCGTGACGCGCTTCGCGCAATTCAAAGAGTTCGCGGCTCGCTTTTCCGGTTGTGGAGATGATTGGGTCGCCTTGAGAAACATCCAAAATGGTTTTGATGATTTCTTCGCGTTTAAGTGTGTGGGCGTTTGAGAAACTTACTTTCTCCTCGAAACTGAGAGCGCCTTTTTTGACAACGATTGCCACAGACTCTCCGGCTTGAAGTTTCTTTTGGAACTCGATTTTCGCCTCATTTAGTTCTTCAAGCGTTGTCTCTTTCGTAAGGATAAAAGTCTCAATCCCAAGTAGTTTTAAAAGTGAAACTGTGATTTCTCCCTGAAAGACGTGCTGAGGTTCGTCGTGAACTCCGGGCTCGCCTCTCCAACCGACAACGAAAATCACAGGAATCCCATAGACCTTGGGGTGCAGTAAGCTTGCCGCTGGATTTACGATATTGCCCTCCCCGCTATTTTGCATATAGACAACAGGGACTTTTCCCGTGGCTAAGTGGTAGCCAGCGGCAATCGCTGCGGCATTTCCTTCGTTGGCAGCGATCACGTGATGCGCGGGGTCGCTGCCATAGCGCTTAATGAGGTAGCTTGAGAGTGCCTTAAGTAAAGAATCTGGCACTCCCGTGAAAAAGTCCGCATGAAGAGCTTTAATAAAATCTTCTACGCGCATCTATCTCTCCCTTAAAGCGATTCGACCAAGGTAAGAATCTTTTTCACGCTCATCAGGCGCTCGTCGACCTCTTTGGCTCTGTGGTACTTAAGTAGGTCTTCAGCGGTCTGTTGCATCGCTGGGAAGGCACTGCGTGTTAATTGATTGGCGTAGATGACGACATTGACGCCGTGGCTTGCGAGTTCAGACTCTGTGACCGAATTAAAGCTTGTTGGCACAACAACGATTGGTGTTGTCTTATCTTCACGACGGAAGGCATCGCAGAAGGAGAAAATCTCCGTTGGGTCCTTCTTTCTTGAGTGAATCATGATGCCATCGGCGCCAGCTTTCACGAAGGCTCTTGCGCGATTTAAGGCATCTTCTTCGCCTTTTTCTAAGATGAGGCTCTCAATTCGGGCAATGATCATGAAGTCATCGGTTAATTGCACTTTCTTTGCCGCTGCAATCTTTTCTGAGAAGTGCTCGATTGAGTCCTGTGTTTGAGAAACTTCCGTACCAAATAAGGAATTTTTCTTTAGACCGGTTTTATCTTCGACAATCACCGCCGAGACGCCCATACGTTCCAAAGTACGAACCGTGTAGACAAAGTGTTCAATGAGGCCTCCCGTGTCACCGTCGAAAATAATCGGCTTTGTCGTCACTTCCATCACATCGTCGATGGTGCGAAAGCGCGAAGTCATATCCACGAGTTCGATATCGGGTTTGCCTTTTGCGGTGGAGTCACACAGGGAACTGATCCACATCGCATCGAACTGATCGAGCTCTCCGTCGTGCTCAACAACGGTCTTTTCCGCTAAGAGCCCTGTTAAACCACTATGGACTTCAAGGGCTTTCACAATTGGACGAAGTTTTAGCATGCGGCGCAATCTCGCGCGGCGAAATTCCGGCATCATAAGTTTCGCCCGCACTTTTTCATCGATGAGTTTTACCGAGTCGTTTCTCGTGTAGGGGATATCAATAATTTCACCGCCATAGGCATCAAGACACTTTTTCACATTGTCGCGAATCGCTTTTGTGGGGCCTTCTAACCAGTTATCGCCGTGAACCACATAATCGGGTTTAAGTTCGGCAATGACTTTGTCGTACATCACGGTGTCTTGAAGGATAACTTCGCTTACTCCAGTAAGCTTACGAATCATTTCCATGCGTTCGCTTTCTGTTTTCGTTGGGAAGCGATCAAAACGCACAAGCGCTTTATCGCTCATTACGCCCACAACGAGGCGTCCATAGGTATTTGCCACACGAATGATGTTTAAGTGACCTTCGTGAATGACGTCAGTTGTAAAGCAGGCATAAACGGTTTTCATTGTGCCTCTCCTTTTAGAGGGTCTTGTAAGTAACGGGTGTATTAACGCCTAGGGCGTCTAAAGAATCTTTGAAAACAACGAAGAAGTCTTCGATGTCTTTAACGTCTATCGCACCTAAGGAGCAAAGACGGAATGTGTTTTCTGAATCAATCTTTCCTGGGTAAATCGTGAACCCACGTTCGTAGCAGTAGTCGTGAACCTTTTCAAAGTCCCAATTGGCGTCATCTGGGTAACGCACAGCAATGACCAATCCGCTTTGCCAATCGCGGCGGATGACATCTTTAAATCCGAGTGCCTCAAGACCAGCATGAAGGGCTTCGAATACTCTCTTGTGACGCTCCCATTTTTCATTTTCACCTTCTTTGAAGTATTCCTTTAGACCTTGGACTGCCGCATAAATCGTTTGCACGGGCGGCGTAAAGTGCATTTGCCCTGTTTTTTCGAAATACTCGTACTGCAAATAAAGGTTGCAGTAGTAAGAGCGCTTTGGGTAATCCTTCGAAGCAACGATCACAGAGGTGCGGCCAATAACAAAAGAGAGGCCCGTCATCGCCATAATTCCCTTTTGAGCCGAGGCCATACAAAAGTCGACGTTATCTCGCGCCACATCAATCGGCACCATCGCGAGGCTCGATGTGGTATCGACAACAAAAATCGCACCATACTTGTGAGCTAAAGCGCCGATTTCACGAATCGGATTGAGAATGCCAGTGCCTGTTTCGTTATGCGTGGTGTAGACCAAGCGGATATCGGGATTTTCTTTGAGAGTCGTTTCAATAGCGGCCAAATCCGGTCTTTGATCGATAGGAAACTTCAAATTGATGTGCGGCAATCCGTAGTACTCGCAGATTTGGGCAGCACGCGTGCTGTAGGCCCCGTTATTGACGATTAAGGCTTTGGCGTTAGCGGGCAGCAGTGAGTTCAAACAGACATCGATATTTAAAGTTCCTGAACCACAAAAGAGAACAGAGGTGAAGTCCTTTGGGTCCGCGTGCACGGTTTTAAGGATGTCGCACCGAAAGTTCTTCATTAATAAGGCAAATTCTTTTTCTCTCGGGCAAATATCGGGGACAACTTGGGCCATTTTGACCGTATCGGTCGTTGTCGCGGGCCCCGGGTTTAATAAAACGTTTCTTTTGATCATGGTTTGAAACCTCAAGAAATAAACTAAATTGTTTAATGATTAGAAATTCAGAATGAGAAATGAACAAATTCCTTGTGTTGTTGTTCGAAGTATAGCCCTATACGTTCAATTCAGTGTAATTCATGATTTTTAATGAACATTTGGCGCTTTTAGGGGAAAAGAAAGAAAAAAGGCGTAAAAAAAAGACCGAACTCCAAAATGAAGCTCGGTCCCAAAAACAATCAAGGGGGGAAATCTGATTGCTTTTTAGAGGGTTTTTGGTTTTTCTTAGTCTTCTGTTGGGTTGACTTTCCCCACAAAAGGATATGGGCCATCAAATTGCGTTGAAAAATAAATCTGACACACGTGCGTGTTCCAGACTCCCTCTTCGAAGTCGTGCAATAGGTAGCCCGGTGTTTCCATGCGGAAGGTGTCTCCGCCTTCAGCTGAAAAATCAAGCTCAATTTGCATCGAGGCCGCAGGAGCTGTCACGCATGGGGCTTTTGCCCATGTTGTGAAGATCGGCCGATGCATATGCCCGCAACAGAGTTTTACCCAAGGCGCCTTTTCAATGACGGCTCGCAGCACTTCACGATTCTCGTAGGGTTCATCCATCGCGCCCATGCCCGTGATAAAGGGCGGGTGATGCATGAAAATAAGCGTTGGGAGATTCGGATGCGCTTGAAGTTCTTTTTCAAGCCAAGCGGTCTCAGCTTCTCTCATGTGCCCTGAGTGAGACCCGGGCTCCATCGTGTCAAGGAAAAGAAGACGTGTGCCCTCTTTCTCAACCGCGTAGCAGAGGTAAGGCGCTGTTTCTGGGTTTTCAATCGTCCAGCCAGGTAAAAGTGCCTTCATTCTGTCGCGTCGATCGTGATTGCCGGGAACCGCGAAAACTGGGACGCCAAAGCCACTTAAGGCCTCATAAACCATGCGGTACGCATGTTCATCGCCTGAATCGGCTAAGTCACCCGTGACAACAATCATGTCAGGAGCTTGGTTTTTCAGACTAAACACATGTTTTAAGTGTTTGACGGTCTTTTCCAAATAGGCAGCCGTATCCACAACCTGAAAGGAAAGTGCTCCGTCACCTCTTAAGTGAAAATCTGAAATTTGCAAGATTCTCATAAAACTACTTCCAATCCTTAGGGGAAGAGAAAACCCCTTCCCCAATTAAAGCTCTTAGATGTGTTCGACGTTTTCGCCGTACTTAGCAACCGCTGCGTTATGACGCTTTTGGATGACAAAGCCAGCTAAAGCACTCGTAAAGCACGCGACCATCGTGTACAGGCACACGTAAATCGGATCGCCACCTGTGATACCCATAAAGTAGGTGCAAAGTCCCGGAACGATACCGGCAACGAGGAACCCTGGGAATTGATAGCAAATCGAAACGCCTGTGTAGCGTACGTCAGCCGGGAAGAGGTCAGCAAAGACCGCCGCTTCCGGTCCGAAGATGCCAGCGTAGAAAATCGAGAGCGGGATGATAATCGCTAAGGCGATTAAGAAAAGGTTACCGCCCGAATTTTGCATAATCCAGAAGCTCGGGAAAATCGAGATGCCGCAAAGAACCGCGTTGATGCCATAGATCTTGCCACGACCGTACTTATCGGCTAAGTGTCCGAACAAAGCGATAAATGGGCACATAATCAAGGCAGCAATCATCACGAGCACTAAGGCTGATGTGCGATCGACGTGGATGTATTGCACCAAGTAGGTAATCACGAACACGGCTAAGACGTTGAAGAACACACCGTCGACCCAGCGCGCACCCACACCCAAGAGAATATTAAAGGGGTGGTTCTTGCAAACGCGAACGATAGGCATGGATTTCTTTGCTTTGTCCTTAGCGGCCTGATCTTGAACCTTACGGAAATCCGGTGTTTCAAGAATCGAGAGGCGAACCCAGAGAGCGACGCCTACCAAGAAGACGCTCATTAAGAAGGCAATACGCCAGCCCCAATCAAGGAACTGTTCATCGGTAAGCGACATGGAAAGCAAAGCCACAACGCCAGAAGATAGGCAAAGGCCCGTGGCTAAACCCATCTGAGGAATCGAGGCGTAGAAAGCGCGTTCTTTCTTAGAGGCGTATTCATAGGTCATTAAGACAGCACCGCCCCACTCGCCACCGAGACCCAAGCCTTGCAGTAAACGGAATGTCTGCAAAAGAATCGGAGCAGCTAAGCCAATTGAGGCATAGGTCGGCACTAAGCCAATGCCGATTGTCGCAAAGCCCATGATGAGCATTGTGAGAATGAGCATACTCTTGCGGCCAATCTTATCGCCGAAGTGTCCGAAGATAAAACCACCGAACGGACGAGCTAAATAGCCGATGGCGAATGTGGTGTAAGCCAAAAGCGTTCCGATATACGGGTCGCTCGTTGGGAAAAAGAGTTTATTAAAAACGATGCCAGCAACGACACCATACAAAAAGAAGTCGTACCACTCAATTGTGGCGCCCAATAATGAGGCCCAGACAACCTTTCGAATTTCCTTTTTCGAGGGTTGAGTCATTGAATTTCTCCGGTTATGTTAGTAAATATTTATCCTTCTGGGACTGAAATTTTCAGCCGAAAAGCATTTTATTCTTGTATTTTTGCGGTTAGAATACGGATATACGGAAATAAAATTTTAGTAACTCTAAGTAAATCACACTAAATTTTGGAAAATATTTCATTAAAGATTTAATGATAAATTAAAGTTTTATGAGGTAGAGCACGATGGGATACAAAAAAGTGACGCTTTCTGAGATTGCCAAGGCGGCAAATGTCTCAGTCACAACGGCTTCGATGATATTAAGTCAACGCGAAGGTGTGAACTTTTCGCAAGAAACCATCGATCGGGTTTTGCAAGTGGCTCAAGAGCGAGGCTATCAACCAAGTAAACGCCATCAAGTGAAAACGACGGGTTCAAAAGTGGTGTTGATTGCTTGCCCGAATATTTCCAATCACTACTACTCACGCATTGTGCAAGCGATTCAGCAAGAAGCTGATGCCAATGGCTACTCTACCCTCGTTTATACGCACTACCGCGATTTCGCCAAAGAATCCGAATGTGTCCAAATGGCGCTTGATCTTGGGATTAAAGGCATTATCTTTGCGACGATGCCCAATAATGTGAAACTTTTGGAAGATGTCAATATGAGACTACCTGTTGTCGTAATCGGCGACCGTGATAGCCACGTGGCTTTGGATACCGTTGAATTAAACGACTATGGTGCAGGACAGATGCTCGCGCAACACCTCTTTAGCTTGGGGCACAGACACATTGCGTTTATCTCGACTTCGCTTGGCGAACATTTTGCGATGCGTCAGAGGCGTTTGCAAGGCTTAAAAGAAACCTTTTCACGAAAAGACACCAATGCCACAGTTGATGTGTACGCACACGCCGTGACCCCCAAAGAAGAGCTTGGTGACATTGATATCGAATACAACACGGGATATCGCTTAACGACTTCGTGCTTACAGGAAAAACCTGCTGTGACGGCCTTCGTAGCTGTAAACGACTCAGTCGCTGCGGGCGTCATGGATGCGATTATCAGTCGCGGCTTTAAGATCCCTGACGATTACTCGGTTTGTGGGTGCGATAACATCAGTACAAGCCGCTATAAGTTTGCAAGCATCACAACCGTCGAGCATCAATTGGAAGAAAAAGGCCGTTACGCCTTTCACATCCTACAAAAGCGAATGGACGGGGCTCCTGCCGAACGTATCACGCACGTCGAATACCCGAATCGCTTAATGGAGCGTAAGAGTACGGGACCCGTGAGAACCCAGAGGGCTAAGGGAAATAAATAACTTTAAGAAAAGGCCGAGAATCCTAGAACTCTCGGCTCTTTTCATTTGGGGTGAAATTAGGTTACGTTATTTCACAATGCGAACAGTATCGAAGCCTGCGACTTTCTTTTCTCCAACCTTGGCGCTAAACCAAAGATCTTGAATGATCCCTGGCGTTCCATCCTTAAGGACCGCGGCCTTATCAAAGGTAAAGATAGCATCCTTTACGCCGTCGCCATTGACGTCTTTCACGCTCATCGATTGCGCTTTGGTTGGTGCAATCGCATCAACGTCGCCATTGGGGTAAGCAAGACCAAAGGTCGCTGTATTCTTCGCAATCTTTGATGCGTCCAATTTCTTTGTGCCAAGAACGGTAACGGTAATCTTTCCAGCTCCTGTCATCGAAAGTTCAGCCTCATTGATTTTCACATCAACCTTCGGAAGCCCTGCGATATAGCGACGCATCGCAGCTGTAGCTACTTCGTAGGCGCGAACGTTATAGGTGTGAAGGTAGCTTTCAGCCTTCTCTCGCGTAAAGTTCTTTAAGAGGTATTTAGCTTCGTTATGTACGTGACGTGCGTACTTATTCCAATGTTGATCAAGTTTCGCTTTCACATCGCGCACTTTCTTTTGTGTGCCGAGTAACTCTGTGTAGTTTTGGGCATCTAAGAAGGTGTACATCGCAAAGTCAGGCTTGTAATCGAAGCTTGCGGGTTTGCCGTTAAATTGCTGAGCTGTTGCTTCAGCCGGATCCATAAACGCTTGAGCTGCAGCCGGTTTTGCTAAGGGATAAAACGGCACATAGGGTGACTCCGATGGACGGCCCGAGGTGCGCCAGCCTTTAATCAAAAGCGGGTCATCGGCTAACACGTAGACAGAAGATTCGAAGGTGCCAGGATTACAAATATCGTTCATCCCCTGATGGAAGGCGCCTTTGCGTGTTTCGTGGCGCGAGTGAGAACTCAAAACTTTCTTTACGTCAGCAACGCCCAATTTTTCCTTAGGAACAATCGAATACGGGAAATCGTTTTCGTCGGCAATTTCTTTACCCGTGATGATTTCCCAGCCGCGCTGTGAGCGATCCTTGACCCAACTCGTGGAGCGTCGTTCTGGCTTTTGATAAGCAACTCTAAAGTTAAAGTCTGAGTAGTCTCCAGCTTTCGCGGGCTTATAGTGACCTGTGGCAATCGCATGCTCAATTAAATCAGGAGAAGCAATCACATCGGGGCTCTTTAAATCCACGTCCATTAAAGTGTAGGCATTAGAGACGTATGTGACTTCGTTATCCTTAAGTTTCTTTGCGACATAGCGTCCGCCGTGCAAAAGATTAATTTGCCAAGCCTCATCTTTATCGGCTACGGTGTAAATGCGACCCGATGCGCGATACCCGTAACGTGTGACTAAATCGGCTGCGATGCGCACTGCGTCTCTTGCGCTTGTAGCGCGCTCAGCAATCAAGCGTCGAATTCCGTAACCGACGCCACCTTCCTTTAAGGCCTCCCCTTCCTCATAGGTCTGATAGCTTTGGTTAGAAGCAATGACAACGCCCTTTTCGTTTACAAAACCATCCGAGTACGAGTATCCGGCCGGATGTAGCGTCTGAGACCAATAAAAGCCTAATGTGTGAGCAACCTGCGGAATCTTCGCTGAACCCGGTTCATAAGTCACGGTTTCGCCTGCAGCGTGGTCAGCTGCGGGAACCCAGTATTGCGATGTCACGATACGCATATCGTTATCTTCGTTGTGGCCAACGATAATCGAACCCGTTTTAGAAACGGCTTTACCGACAACCATCGTTGAGCAAGAGAATGCCGGGCTTGATGCAACGAACGCTGCTGCGGCAACAGTAAGTGCTGAGAGCGTGAAAAGTTTTTTCATTTATTCCTCCAAATCGAAAGCGAAGAATTCGCTTTCTGTCAATTTCCCCCTCGAACGCCTAGTTTAGGACTTTTTATGAGGCGAAAAAATAGGAAGAAATAGCTAGAAAACACTATAATTTCGCGCTTTGTGAAGAAAACTTCTAGACTCCTTAGTTTTAAGGAAAAAAGATCTTTTTTCGTTTGATTGACACTCTCAAATGAATACGGGCGCCAAGGCCTCGTATTCGGTGGTCTATTGACCACGTTAAGGGGAATATTTTGAACTCCATTGAACTAGACGTTCGGCCAGAAGCAGCTTTGGCGCTTGCCGACGGAACCATTTATCGTGGTCGCTCTTTAGGCGTCGCTGGTAGCATCACCGCGGAAGTTGTTTTCAATACGGCGATGACCGGATACCAAGAAATCTTGACCGATCCGAGCTACACAGGCCAAATTGTGACTCTCACCTACCCGCATATTGGTAATGTGGGCGTAAATCCTGAGGACGAAGAAAGCGGAAAAATTGCTGCCGCAGGATTGATCATTCGTTCTCCAAGCCCTGTGGTGAGTAACTTTCGAGCCACCGATACGCTTGAAAACTATTTAAAGAAATCAGGCGTCGTTTCTTTATACGACATCGATACGCGTGCTCTTGTGCGTCATTTGCGAGAAAAAGGCGCTCAAGCTGGAACCCTTATTGCCGCCCAAAGCGGTAAGTTAAGTGACGCAGAAATTTCTGAGGCTCTTAAGAAGGCCCAATCTTGGGGCTCTATGCAAGGTAAAGACCTCGCAAGCGTAGTCTCTACAGAGAAACCCTACGAGTGGCGAGAAGGCACCTGGAAACTTAAAAAGGAAGACGGGGAGCCAGGCTTTACGAAGCTAACAAACCCACGTTTTAAAGTCATTGCTTACGACTTTGGTATCAAGAGAAACATTCTTCGCATGATGGCAGAGCGCGGTATAGCAGTCACTGTTGTTCCTGCAAAGACTAGCGCTAAAGAAGTCCTTGCGATGAATCCCGATGGTGTGTTTCTTTCCAATGGTCCAGGAGACCCTGAGCCCTGCGATTACGCTATTGCTGCGGCGAAAGTTTTCTTAGAGAAAAAGATTCCCTTATTTGGTATCTGCTTGGGTCACCAAATTATGGCTTTAGCCGCAGGCGCCGAGACAATTAAGATGAAGTTTGGCCACCACGGAGCCAATCACCCGGTGTGCGACTTAGAAACTGGGCGCGTAAGCATCACGAGCCAAAATCACGGCTTTGCTGTGGACGCGAAGACTCTTCCAAAGAATGTATCCGCGCGCTACGCAAGTCTATTTGATGGCTCCTTGCAGGGACTCGTTTACTTAGAGAGCCCCGCAATTAGTTTCCAAGGTCACCCTGAGGCAAGCCCAGGACCACACGATATCGAGACACTTTTCGATCGCTTTGCCGAACTCATGGAGAAGAATCGACGATAAACCTCGCGTAGGCTCACATGAGCCCAACCTATAAGTTTTTCGATTCCAATCCCTATTTACGGTAAATACGCTATGCCAAAACGTAACGACATAAAATCGGTTTTAATCATTGGTGCTGGTCCCATTATCATCGGACAAGCCTGCGAGTTTGACTATTCGGGTGCCCAAGCCTGTAAAGCGCTTAAAGAAGAAGGGTATCGCGTCATTCTCGTCAATTCCAACCCTGCGACGATTATGACCGACCCCGACATGGCCGATGCGACCTATGTCGAACCCTTAGATGCGAGAGTCTTAGAACGCATCATCGAGCGCGAAAAGCCCGATGCGATTCTCCCGACGATGGGAGGACAAACAGCGCTTAATCTTGCGATGGAATTAAATCGCAACGGCGTCTTAAAGCGCTTAGGTGTTGAATTAATCGGTGCCTCCCCTGATGCGATTGATAAGGCTGAGGACCGTCAACGCTTTAAAGAAGCGATGAGCCATATTGGTCTTGAATCAGCTCGTTCTGCCATTGCCTACTCGATGGAAGAGGCTCTAAAGGTTCAAGCGAGCATTGGTTTCCCGGCTGTGATTCGCCCCTCCTTTACTTTAGGTGGCACAGGTGGCGGCATTGCTTATAACATGCCCGAATTCGTTGAGATCTGCCAGAAAGGTCTTGAGCTCTCGCCTACGCACGAACTCTTAATCGAAGAGTCGCTCCTAGGCTGGAAAGAATTCGAAATGGAAGTCGTGCGCGATAAGAAAGACAACTGCATTATCGTTTGCTCGATTGAAAATCTTGATCCTATGGGCATTCACACGGGTGACTCCATAACGGTAGCACCTGCTCAGACACTCACAGATCGCGAATACCAAATCATGCGTGATGCCTCGATTGCGGTGTTACGTGAAATTGGTGTCGATACCGGGGGTTCTAACGTTCAGTTTGCAGTAAACCCCAAAAACGGGCGCCTTATCATTATCGAGATGAATCCTCGTGTGTCGCGCTCTTCTGCGTTAGCTTCGAAAGCAACGGGCTTTCCTATTGCGAAGGTTGCCGCAAAACTTGCAATCGGCTACACCTTAGACGAGCTGAAAAACGACATCACAGATGGCGCAACACCTGCGTCCTTTGAGCCAACGATTGACTACGTTGTCACCAAGGTTCCTCGTTTTGCTTTCGAGAAGTTCCCGCATGCCAATGACCGCTTAACCACACAAATGAAGAGTGTCGGCGAAGTGATGGCAATCGGTAGCACCTTCCAAGAGTCTTTGCAGAAAGCTTTGCGTGGATTGGAAACAGGTCGCGATGGTTTAACGCCGATTAGCACGGATAAGAATGAAATCGTTCACGAGCTAAGTGAAGCGGGTCCTAACCGAATCTTCTATGTCGCCGATGCGATGCGTATCGGGATGAGTCTTGATGAGATTCACGATTTAACGGACATCGATCCCTGGTTTTTAACCGAGATTTCAGAATTAATCGAAATTGAGTCGCGTGTTGCGAAGGCAAAACTTACTGACCTCGATAAGGAAACGCTCTTTTACTTAAAGAAAAAGGGCTTTTCCGATAAGTGCTTAGCACGCTTAACGCACACAAAAGAAAAAGACGTCAGAGACTTACGTCACGCCTTGGGGCTACACCCCGTTTATAAGCGCGTAGATACGTGTGCGGCCGAATTTGAGACAAAGACCGCGTATCTTTATTCGACATATGCCGATGAGGATGAAGCCAATCCAACAGACTGTAAGAAGATTGTTGTTTTGGGTGGTGGTCCCAACCGCATCGGTCAGGGTATCGAGTTTGACTATTGCTGCGTGCATGCGGCGATGGCTCTGCATGAAGACGGCTATGAAACGATTATGGTCAACTGCAACCCAGAGACCGTTTCAACCGATTACGACACATCCGACCGCTTGTACTTTGAGCCAGTGACGCTTGAAGATGTTTTAGAGATTTGTCGCGTTGAAAAGCCTGTGGGCGTCATTGTTCAATATGGTGGACAGACCCCGTTAAAGATTTGTCGCGCTTTGGAAAAAGAAGGCGTTCCAATTATTGGAACAACGACAGATGCCATTGACTGCGCAGAAGACCGCGAACGCTTTAAGGCGCTTATTACAAAGCTTGAACTTTTGCAGCCTGAAAATCGCACCGCACACACGGAAGAAGTGGCCTTGAAGTGCGCTCATGAAATCGGCTACCCGATTGTTGTTCGCCCAAGTTATGTCTTGGGAGGACGCGCGATGGATATCGTTCATGACGACAATGAGCTGATGCGCTACATGCATGAAGCGATTGTCGTTAGCGAAGAAAGCCCTGTTCTTTTAGATCGCTTCTTAGACGATGCCGTCGAGATGGACGTGGATGCCGTAAGTGACGGCGAAGTTGTCGAAATCGCAGGTTTAATGCAGCACGTCGAAGCCGCTGGCGTTCACTCAGGAGATTCGGCTTGTTCATTGCCACCATATAGCCTAAGAGAAGACATCTTAAAAGAAGTGCGTCGTCAAACCGTTTTGATGGCAAAGGCTTTGGGGGTTGTTGGCTTGATGAATGTGCAGTTTGCGATTAAAAACGCCGTCACAGACCACGCTCAAGTCTATGTTTTGGAAGTCAATCCCCGCGCAAGCCGTACTGTGCCATTTGTTTCTAAAGCAACAGGCGTTCAGGTAGCTAAGGTTGCCGCACGCTGTATGGCTGGAGACTCGATCGCAAAACAAGGCGTACGCTTTGATCGAAAACCCACGCACATTTGCGTAAAAGAAGCGGTCTTCCCCTTTACGAAGTTCCCTGGTGTTGATCCTGTTTTAGGTCCTGAAATGCGGTCGACCGGTGAAGTGATGGGTGTGGGTCGCACATTTGGCGAGGCGCTCTTTAAGAGCCAGATTGGCGCAGGTAACACTTTGCCACCAGCAGGTTCGACGGTCTTTATTTCCGTTAGAGACGACGATAAGCCTCGTGCGATTGTTGTTGCTGCGGAACTAAGCGACGCTGGCTACAAGATTCTTGCGACAAAAGGAACCGCAGAAGCTTTTGCTCACGCTGGTATCGATTGCACTGTGATTAAGAATATTCGTGATGGTCGACCCAATATTCTCGATCGCATGAAAAATCACGAGTTGCAGCTTGTGATTATGACAAGCAATGAAACCAAAGATGAGATTGCTGATGCGCGTACGATTCGTATGACAGCTCTTGCAAATTCCGTCACCTACTTTACGACGATTGCCGGAGGGCGCGCCGCAGTTGAAGGCATCAAGCACTTAAAGGATGGTGAAGTGTATTCCTTGCAAGAAATCCATCATCACGAATAAAAGTAATTCAAGTTGCTATCAGTCCCTCCCCTTTACCAAAAGAAACGGGAGGGATTTTTTTGCTTGCGAAACCTTAAAATCGCGATTGCCTTCTAGGAACATAGAGAATTAGGTTTACTTATGCTTGAGCAGAACTATTACGGAAATTTCACGAAAGAAGAATTCGAAGCGTTACCAGAACTTTTACAGCGCTTTCTCTCTTACACGCAGTACGAAACAACATCTGACCCCGATAGTAAAGCGGCTCCTTCAACGAGCAATCAACTTTCTTTTGCCAAACTCTTAGTAAAAGAATTTGTTAGCGTTGGTGTTAAAGACGTCCACGTCACAAATCACGGGATTGTGATGGCGAACTTCCCTGCCACACCTCGTTTAGAAAAGGCTCCCGCAATCGGCTTTATCGCTCACATGGATACCTCTCCTGAAGCCTCAGGGAAAGCTGTCAAATGGAAAGTTATCGATTATTTAGGAGGTGACATCCTCTTAAATGAAGAAAAAGAGATTCGTCTTTCTTTAGAGAGATTCCCTGGCGTTGCCAAGTATGCAGGTGAAAAACTCGTCGTCACAGATGGCACCACGCTTTTAGGCGCTGACGATAAGGCTGGCATTGCCATCCTTGTTGAAGCCGCTCGCTACTTTGCCAAACACCCAGAAGTGCCTCACGCAAAACTTTGCTTTGCCGTTACTCCTGACGAAGAAATTGGTCGAGGAACAGAAAATTTCGATATCAAAGAATTTGCTGCGCAATACGCCTACACGTTCGATGGCGATGAAACGGGAGGCTTTGAAACGGAAACGTTTAATGCAGCGCTTGCGAAGGTGCATTTTGAGGGACTTAATGTGCACCCAGGTTCAGCCAAAGACACAATGGTCAATGCGATACGAATGGCTCTTGACTTTATAGCGAGGCTTCCAGCGGAATCGACTCCAGAAAAAACCGAAGGCTATGAAGGGTTCTTTCACCCATATGAGATTACGGGATCGGTTGCGAGCGCTGATCTACAAATCCTTATTCGCGATCACAGCAACACGCGCTTTGAAGACCGCATGAACTACCTGCGTAAAGTTGCTAAAGATATGAACGTGGTTTGGGGCAATCGCGTGAGTTTGGATCTTAAAGTTCAATATCGCAACTTAAAAAACTATTTGGATGAACATCCTTCCGTGTGCGATATCGCTCGTAAAGCCTATCGGCGCGCAGGGATAAACGCGATCGAAAAGCCTGTCCGAGGCGGAACCGACGGCTCTATGCTTTCTGCGAAGGGATTGCCGACACCGAATATTTTCACAGGAGGCATGAATTATCACGGTGTCTATGAGTGCCTTTCTGTCACGGGCATTGAAAAAGCGCTTGAAGTTGCTATTGAGTTAGGAAAAATCTCAGCGGAAGTGTCTACTCTCGACTAAAAGCGCATCAAATTCTCAAGACAAAAAAAAATCCCTCCGATTCCAATCTTAAAAAATCGGAGGGACGCCTTATTTGTCTAGATTTCAAACGTACCCTTGACGATGATTTCGCCAGAGCGCATTAAGCCACGCCCTTTAGCAAACACATCAGTAAGGTTAAAGTTCTCATCAAAGAGCAAAGCATTTGCAACAGCCCCTACGGCTACGCGCCCTTGATCTACGAGGCCGTGAGAATCGGCAACGTTGCGTGTGATAAAGCCCAAGGCAGTTGGGATATCCATCTTGTATTTGTCGATTAATTCTTTTACTGTCGACAAATTGCACTCGATACCGCAGACAGCGAGTCCCACCATATTGCCCTTATCATCAAAGCGAGGCATTGAGCCGTGCCCGTCAGAAGACATCGTAATCAGTTTTGGGTTAGCTCCCATCTCAAGCGCCGTGACAAACGGTTGCGCTGGGCCAGTTTCAAAGCAACAAGAAGCGCCCGAAGTAAAGTCAACGTAACCCCCTGCTTTCGTAAATTCAACTGCGCTATCGAACACGTGGCGAATACGAGAGCAATGTGTCGGGCGAATATGCTTAATTGGGAAGCCCCGAGCAACGATTTCGTGATACATGTCGAAAGCGCCAGGAATATCGCCTGAGTGAACGTGTAAAACGCCAAGTTTTCCTGAAATCATTCCTGCTAAGCGAATATCCGAGAGGAGCTGCAGCAGTTCATCGATTGTCGGGAAAGAACTACGATGATCTCCAATGGCGATTTTCACACCAAGGCATTCGGGAATCATGAAGATGTCTTTAGCAACTTCGCCACTGATTGTTGTTGGTGGATAGCGATAGTTGCTTGTGAACATCCAAGTGTTCACACCCTCTTGTGACAAAGCACGAACCTTCGCAAGAAGGTTTTCAATCGAACGAGAAATAAAATCCGTTCCAGATACACCAACGACATTTGTGGTCCCGCATGCGACAAGTTCCGAGAGATTTAATTCGGGAGTGCGCGATACGGGACCACCTTCTCCGCCACCTCCTGTGACGTGAATGTGTTGATCGAAAAAGCCTGGTGTCAGAATCTTGCCTTTGGCATCGATTGTTTCGATTTGAGGTAACTTGACATCAAGCTCCTTATCGATGGCTAAGAAGCGCTGATTAACCATTAACACGTCTTGTACACCCATATCATCGGGCGAATAAACGTGAGCATTGCGAATCAGTGTTGCATAAGTCATTTCTTTTGTTTACTCCATTTGTGACGAACGTCGGGAAAGCGTAATTATGACTTCGTCAGATCTTATCAGTTAGGAAAATGAGATCTAAATGTGACTATGAAATTTTCCTTTATTTTGAGTCGATTTTTAGTCACACGATGATTCTATGGGAATGGCCTCAGAAATAAATGCGTAGAACCATTTTTCCTTCCTATCGTTTTCCCTGATTTGGGGAAATGTGGGAAGTATCCTCTTAGCTCTCGCCGAAGGGAAAAAGAGCTTACATCGATCTCCCGCCTACTCATAGATGACCTCGAACATATAGTGATCGATGGCGCAATATAGGCGGAAAATTCATGTACGCGACAGATTATTCATTCTTAGAAGATGTTTGGCATCCGAACCGTAAAGCTTGATCCTATGCCAGATTGGCTTTCCACCTTCACTGATCCGTTATATAAAAGTGCGAGGCGCTTAACGATAGAAAGCCCAAGACCCGTGCCTGGGATTGTTTTGCTGTGGCTTGTATCGGCTCTCCAGAATCGCTCAAAAACTCGGGGCTGATCGGCAGCATTAATCCCAATACCCGAATCAGTAACTGAAAGCGTCAATGTCTCTTTCGTAAGCGTGGCACTTACGCGAACGAAACCGCCCTCTTTGTTGTACTTGATGGCGTTGTCAATCAGGTTTTGGAGTATTTCAACAAAATGAGCCCGGATCGCTGAGATTGTGATGTCTTCCCCAACGTAGGTAAGTTGAAGTTTCTTTTCTGAGGCCTTAAGTTTTAGCGAAGCAAAGATTTCTTCAACAAGTTCACGCATCTGAATCGTTGTACTCTCTCCAAATGTGCGTCCTTCATCGAGTTTGGATAAAAAGAGAATGTCGTTAATGAGGGTGGTCATATCGCGCGATTCTCTGGCAATCCGGTGCGCAAAGCTTGGGATGTCTTCAGCGCGAACAAGATTATTTTCCAAGAGTTCCGCACTTCCTACGATACTTTGTAGAGGAGTCTTTAATTCATGGGAAACGTTAGCCGTAAATTCTTGTCGCATCTTCTCGGCTAAACGCTCCTGCGTGATATCCGTTAATAAAACGACAAAGCCAATACACTGATTGTTGTGAGTGATTGAACTTGCGTGTACGCGAAGCGTCAGTCCATTTCTTTCAATCTCTCGTACGCATTGAGAGAGTTCGCCCATTTCTCGCAAGGCAAGATAAAGTTCACGATCGATTTTTTCGAAACTTACGCCATCTAATGGCTCGTTACTTGCCAAAAGACGCTTAGCGCTCTTATTGGCTTTTAAAACCACAACCTCGGGACTCAGTAACAAGAACCCTTCACGCATGGAATCTGTCACAGAAAGAAATTCCGAGCGCTGTAGGGCAATCTCTTCTGTTTTTTTAAGGTTCTCTTGGCTTTGTTTATAAATGCGCGTTAAAAGAGGCGTTAATTCGTCGTAGACAAAGTCCGTGTCTTTCAGGGGTTCGTTTAAGTCGATGTTTTTAACGGGTAAAAGGATTTTTTCCGAAAGTCTCTTAGCGATTCGTTGCGCGACAAAAAGCATTAAAAGAATAAGTGGGATAAAAAAGAGCGCTAAGCGTTCAACCCAAGCGTATACATTTTCGTAGCTTCGAGAAACCCGCAAGATGCGATTGTCTGTAAGGCGTTTTGCGCAATAGAGCATTCTTTCAGATAGCGTAGCTGATGCCCGATCTAAGCAAGCGAAGTCTTTTTCTTTGGCAAGTAGCACTTCTGGTCTTGTGCTGTGATTATCAAAGTCCTTTTTCCCAATCGAGTCAAAAAGCACGGTCCCGTTTTTGTCAACTAAGGTAATTCGCGTGTCACCGAATTGGCCAGTCAAGGCG
>CAVJUW010000013.1:0-37812 GCA_963652725.1 Bacteroidaceae bacterium
GTTTAAAACTACGGCGTTGGATTCTCGTAGAGTTCGTCGATTGTCTTAGGCGTGACAATCTTGACGTTGCCTGAAAAAGGTTGACAGTTTTCACTAGGTTGACGGATTAATTTGACAGACGGTCTTTCTCTTGCCTGATTCACTTAACAGATTTCTTGAGGGAAACCGGAATCGGTAGACAAAAAAGATTCAATTCTTTTTTGCAAAAGCTTGTTGCTAAGCTCCCTTTTTCTCTTTGGGGATGTTTCTTTTGAATTAGAATCCACGGCAATATGTTTGATATTGGCTCGGGAAAGTTTGATGCATTGTGGACTCGGGCTTTAGATTGGAGTGAGATATGACAATACAAGCCGAGCAGCCTAAATACAAACGCGTTCTATTAAAACTTTCTGGAGAAGCCCTCATGGGCGAAGATGCCTTCGGAATCAATCGAGAGACGCTTTCTGAGATTGTTTCAGCTGTTAAGGAAGTCGTTGATTTAGGCGTGGAGCTTGGCATTGTTGTCGGAGGTGGCAATATCTTTCGCGGAGTAGCGTTAGGGGCCACAGGCATGGATCGCGCCACAGGCGACTACATGGGAATGCTCGCAACGGTGATGAATGCGATGGCCCTGCAGGATGCCCTACGCAATTCAGGAGTCGATGCACGAGTCCAAAGCGCGATTAAAATCGATCAAGTTGCAGAACCGTATATTCGCGGCAAAGCTTTAACTCACTTAAAGAAGGGTCGCGTCGTTATTTTTGGCGCAGGTACAGGAAATCCTTTCTTCACAACCGATACGGCCGCTTCTCTTCGCGCGGCAGAAATTGGTGCCGATATTGTTCTTAAGGCCACAAAGGTCGATGGCATCTATTCAGAAGATCCCAAAAAGAACCCGAATGCCACGCTTTATAAAGAAATCACGTTTGATGAAGCGATGCTCAAAAATCTAAAAGTGATGGACGCCACAGCGTTTGCTTTGTGCCGCGACCAGAAACTCTTGTTAAAAGTTTTCTCGATTCGCAAAAAGGGCGCTTTGCGTCGCGTTGTTTTAGGCGAAGACGAAGGGACCTTGGTTCACGTATAGTGTGGGTTAAGCGTTAAAAACGTACCATTCCCATATTGGAGAAGAAAACTATGGCTACGATTAGTGAAATTCAGAAAAACACCGAATACAAGATGAAGCGTTCGATTGAAACGCTTGAGGACCATTTCAAAAAGATGCGTACGGGACGAGCCTCCACGGGGCTTGTCGATCACTTAACAGTGGACTACTACGGAACCCCAACGCCGCTTTCTCAGGTCGGAAACCTTGGCGTTAGCGACGCACGCACCATTACGATTCAGCCTTGGGATCGCAAGATGATTCCTCTAATTGAAAAGGCGATTCTCGCTAGCGACTTGGGTCTTAACCCCGCGACAAATGGCGACGTGATTCGTATTCCGCTTCCGGCTTTAACTGAAGAGCGCCGTAAGGAACTCACAAAGGTTGTCCGTAGTGACGGAGAGGATGCCAAGGTTGCGATTCGCAATCTTCGCCGTGAAGCCAATGAGGCCGTTAAGCGCTTACTTAAAGACAAAGAAATTAGCGAAGACGAAGAAAAGAAGTCGAGCAAAGACGTCCAGAGCTTAACCGATAACTACATTGCTAAGGTTGACGCTCTCGTTGCCGAGAAAGAAAAAGAAGTGATGACGATTTAGTCGGCATCCTAGGAGTCGATGGATTCGCTCGAAAGAAAAGAGTCTTAGGGCGAATCCTTTTTCTTATGCTAAATACTTTACCGAATCACATCGCTGTCATCATGGACGGTAATGGGCGTTGGGCAAAACATCGCCTCATGCCTCGCATTGAAGGGCATCGTCGCGGGATGGAAACGTTGCGAGCCCTCATTACCTACGCACGAGAACTCGGGATTGCCAATTTAAGCGTTTTTGCATTTTCTTCGGAAAACTGGAATCGACCAGCCGCTGAAGTGACGGCACTGATGCATTTTTTTGTCTCGGGGCTTAAAAGGGAAGCAAAGCCATTAGCCGATGCCGGCGTTCGGCTTCGCGTTGTCGGTGACACAAAAGCGTTTGCTAAAGAGCTCCAAGACGCAATCGATGAGGCTGAGGCGATCACAAAAGAGGCTACAGCGATGCGGCTTAATGTGTGCGCTAACTACAGTGGCCGTTGGGATATTGCTCAGGCTGCAGCCAAAGCCTCGCTTGAGAAAACGCCTGTGACAAGTGATGCACTTGAAGCACACTTATCGATGCGGGAATCGGGCCCTGTGGATTTGATGATTCGCACGGGTGGGGAATCGCGTATTTCTAACTTTATCTTGTGGCAAAGCGCCTACGCTGAGCTTTGGTTTACCGATAGGCTTTGGCCCGACTTTTCTCGCGCTGATCTCGATGCGGCTTTAGCGTGGTACGCAGGTCGCGAACGGCGCTTTGGTCGCACAGGCGAACAAGTGAAAGCCGATAAAGAAACCCTTAACTCCTAAAAGGAGAACAGTGAGAAATGTTGTTGCAACGCGTTATTACGGCCGTGGTTCTTTTGGCGATTATCGTTGGGACGCTTTACCTATCCAATGAGGCCTTTCTTATTGCACTGTCAGTTGCGTTTGCCATCACGTTTTATGAGTGGCTTCGCATTGAAAAGCTCTCTCAGAGCACATCGCTTATCCTTTCTTTTGTGCTCTTTTGCCCGATGGCCTATATCGCGCACAAGGCGATTAACCCTGCGGGATTTCTTCTTATTTTGAATCTTTTGGTTTCTTGCATGTGGCTTGCCATCACGGCTCTTTGCTTTAATGCAAGAAAAACGGGCTTTCGCCTCAAAAGAAGCACCTCTTTGACTATGGCTGTTTTATTTGTTGGAGCGGCCTATCTTAGTATGGTTTACCTGATGCGAGAGGGTGGCTGGCCCTTGGTGCTTTCGGTTTTTGCCATTGTGTGGGTTGCCGATATCTTCGCTTACTTTTTCGGTATTGCCTTCGGTAAACACAAAATGGCACCTGCGATTAGTCCCAAAAAGAGTTGGGAAGGAGCAGCTGGCGCCTATGGCTGCGCATTTATTGCTGCCCTTTTAGCGTGGATTTATTTACCTCATGAGATGGTTCTTACGAGTCGCCTATTGGAGGCCGTGGGCCCTGTGGCTGGCATTTTGATGGTGCTAATCCTTGTGAGTGTTTCTATCGCTGGAGACCTCTTTGAATCGGACTTAAAGCGTCAAGCCGGGGTAAAGGATTCTGGAAAACTCCTACCGGGTCACGGTGGCTTTTACGATCGCTTGGATTCAGCCGTTGCTGTTTTCCCTGTTGCAACAACGCTTTTACTGATTCTTTAGTCGAAAATCCCGTTGCATTATTTTTCAAAAGAAACTGAGCCTAGAGAAAAAGAGTGCGCTCTTTAGACTAAAATATTGCGGTTCTAGATAAACCCTTTTATCTTCGGAGTCGTTGTGAAACTGTGCAATTTTGAAGTTGGTCATCGCAAACCCTTCTTTCTCATGGCAGGCCCCTGTGTTCTCGAGGGCGAACAGATGGCTATCGATATCGCCGGGTTCTTAAAAGAGAGCTGCGAGGCCCTTGGCATCCCTTACATTTTCAAAGCGAGTTTCGATAAGGCCAATCGCACCTCAGGCGCGAGTTTTCGTGGGCCTGGTGTTGCTGAGGGTTTGAGGATTCTTGCGAAAGTCAAAGAACAAATCGGTGTACCTGTTATCACAGACGTTCACACCGAAGACCAGGTTCCTGAAGTCGCTGCCGTTGTCGATGTTCTTCAGACTCCAGCTTTTCTTTGCCGCCAAACCGACTTTATTCGTGCTTGTGCGAAAAGCGGCAAACCCGTCAACATCAAAAAAGGTCAGTTCTTAGCTCCTCATGATATGCGCCACGTCGTTGAGAAGGCGCGTGAGGCGGCCCGTGATGCAGGCCTTAATGAGGATTGCGTGATGGTTTGCGAGAGGGGAGCTAGTTTTGGCTACGGAAACCTCGTGTGTGATTTACGGTCGCTCGCGATTATGCGTGAGACAAAGGCGCCCGTTGTTTTTGATGCAACGCATTCGGTGCAGTTGCCTGGTGGCAATGGGGCTTGTTCAGGCGGAGACCGTCGCTTTGTTCCTGTTTTGGCTCGAGGCGCCGTTGCCGCTGGTATTGATGGACTTTTTATGGAAACGCACCCAGAGCCCGAGAAAGCGAAAAGCGACGGGCCCAATTGCGTTGTCTTAAAGCGTATGCCTGAGTTGCTCGGACAATTAAAGGCAATCGACGCGCTTGTGAAAGAGAAACCGTATTTAGAAGAATCGTTTTAAATCGGAATGTTTTATTAACTACACTTAATTACTTTAATAATCTTAAGGAAGAGAAAAATGAGTGCAATTATTAGTGTTATCGGTCGTGAAATTCTCGACAGCCGTGGCAATCCCACTGTCGAAGCCGAAGTCGTTTTGGAAAGCGGTGCGTTCGGTCGTGCCGGTGTTCCCTCTGGCGCCTCCACGGGTATCCGTGAAGCCATCGAGTTGCGCGATAAGGATCCAAAGCGCTACGGTGGTAAGGGCGTTTTAAAGGCTGTTGAACACGTCAATGGCGAAATCGCTGATGCGGTTTTAGGTTTAGAGGCCACAGACCAGGCCTACATCGACCGTAAGATGATTGCTTTGGATGGCACAGACAACAAGAGCCGCTTAGGCGCCAATGCCATTCTCGCTGTTTCTATGGCTGTGGCCCGCGCTGCTGCTGAAGAAACGGGTATGCCTCTTTATCGCTATTTCGGCGGTATGGGTGCTGTGCAGCTTCCCGTTCCGATGATGAACGTCATCAACGGTGGCGCGCACGCCAACAATAACCTTGACCTTCAGGAATTCATGATTATTCCTGTTGGCGCTCCCACATACAAAGAAGCGCTTCGCTATGGCGCAGAAACCTTCCATGCCTTAAAGAAGATTATCAACTCCAAGGGCATGAGTACCGCTGTTGGTGACGAAGGCGGTTTTGCTCCCAAGTGCGAAAGCCACGAAGAAGCCATCGAACTCATTATCGAAGCGATTAAGGCCGCTGGTCTTGAACCGGGCCGCGATGTTTGCATCGGTTTGGATTGCGCCTCAAGCGAGTTCTACGAAGACGGCAAGTACACACTCGCTAAGAGCACCGGCAAATCGATGAGCGCTGCCGAATGGGCCGAAGTCTTAAAGGGCTGGGTTGAGAAGTACCCGATTATCTCGATCGAAGACGGTATGGCAGAAGGCGACTGGGAAGGCTGGAAGCACTTAACAGACCTCTTAGGCCACAAGATTCAGCTTGTGGGCGACGACCTCTTTGTCACCAACCCGAAGATCTTGAAGGAAGGTATCGAAAAGGGTGTTGCTAACTCAATCTTGATTAAGGTTAACCAGATTGGCACCTTGACAGAAACCTTTGAAGCAATCGACATGGCCAAGAAGGCCGGTTACACCGCCGTCGTGAGCCACCGCTCTGGCGAAACCGAAGATTCGACCATTGCCGATATCGCTGTTGGTTTGAACGCAGGGCAGATTAAGACCGGTTCTATGAGCCGTTCTGACCGTATGGCCAAGTACAACCAGCTGCTCCGTATCGAAGAAGAACTCGGCGAAGTTGCCGTTTATCCGGGACGCGCTGCTTTCTACTCGATTAAGTAATTGATTCTCGCCGGGGTTAGACGTGAATCGACGTTACGTCTTATGCGTCGCTCTTTTTAGCCTAGCGGTCATTGTGCAATGGCCGCTCTGGTTCGGCAAGGGCGGCGTACTCCGGGTTCTCGAATTAGAACGCGATGTGGCCTCAGTTAATGAGGCCAACGACCGCCTTCGTGAACGTAACGGCATGATTGCCACAGAAATCGAATCGCTTGAAAGTGGCACGGACGCTGTCTTAGAGCACGCTCGCACACGCCTTGGGATGATTCGAAACGATGAAGTTCTTTTCCGCTTTGTGCCTGAGGGCTCAAAAGAAGCGTTAAGTATCCCCAAAGAGTCCTATCAAGCTCAGCACAATCGCCTTTTTAAGCCTAAGCACGATCACCTGTATTCTCCAGGCGACCCGGCGGCGAATAATAAGAAATAACGCGTTGATTTAAAACGCTATCCTTTCTATTTTTCTCAAAATTGAAAAACCGAGGCCTCTTGCGAAAAACCTGCTAGATTGTCCCATTAGGTTCTCTCAAATTTCTTTTTAGATACTATGGTTACGACTTCGACATTTCTAACGGATAAGGTTTTTATTGGGCTTTTTGTTGCTATCGCTGTTTTAGCACTTCTTTTAATTGCTGCGCTTTTTTTACTTCATGCTCACTCGCGCAGGCAATCCACTTTCGAGAAAACACTCCTTGAAAGCGCCACAAGCGCACGCGAAAAGACCGTTTCTGATTTGGTGAGCTCTTTTGATGCTGTTCGCCGTGAAATGCGTGAATCCTCCAATGAATTAAAGGATTCGCAAGGTAAGCAGATGCTTGAAGTCTTAGGGTTCATGCAAAAGGCAAGCGAGATTCAAGTCAATAACGAGCGCTCGATGCAGGATTCCTTAATAAAGCAATTGGAGTCTCAGGCGCTTCGCGATGAGGCACGCATTAAGTCACTTACTGACGGAATTACTGTGGGACTTAACGGGATGCGTCAAAGCTTAAATGAGCAAATGACAGGCATTCGGGAAAGTAACGACGCTGCTCTTAAAGAAATGCGCATCACAGTTGAGGAGAAACTACAGGAAACGCTTAACGCTCGCATCAGTGAAAGTTTCCGTCAGGTCGATGAGCAATTAAAGTCAGTCAATACTGGCTTAGTGGAGATGCGACAGGTTGCACAAAACGTTGACGGACTTCGTCGCGTTTTAGTTAACGTCAAAACCCGTGGCACCTTTGGCGAAGTGCAGTTAGGTAACCTTCTTTCGGAAATCATGACGCCCGATCAATACGAAAGAAATGTCGCGACGATTCCTAAGAGTTCTGAGCGTGTGGAATTTGCCATTAAATTGCCAGGCAAAGAAGGTGGTAAGCCAGTCTTTCTGCCGATTGATGCGAAGTTTCCGATTGAAGATTACGAAAAGCTCCTTGATGCCACTGAGAGGGCTGACGCTGAAGGCGTTGAAGTTCACGCAAAGGCAATCGAAAACCGCATTCTTGCTGAGGCGCAAAAGATCCAGAAAAAATACGTTAAAGTCCCTTTCACCACAGAATTTGCCATTCTTTATTTGCCCGTGGAAAGCCTTTGGGCCGAAGTGTTAAAGCGGCCAGGTTTAATTGAGAAAGTGCATCGCAATTTCCACATCACAATCGCAGGTCCCACGGTGCTAGCTTCGCTTTTAAATAGTCTGCAATTAGGCTTTAAGACTCTCGCGATTGAGAAAAAGAGCGCTGAAGTTTCTGAATTGCTTACTCAGGTGAAAGGCGAATTTGATAAGTTTTCTGAAGCCTTTGATGCTGTGGATAAGAAGGTCGATAGCGTTCGCACGGCTTTGGATACGGTTCGTAAACGCAGCAATATCATCTCGAAGAACTTACGCTATGTGGAAATGACAGGGGAATCATCCTTAGTTGAGGAGCCCTCCGAGGCGCCTCAAATCACGTCTGAACCACGCGAAAACGCCTAACGACACTTTCGATTTCTGCCGCTTATTTTTAAGGCAAATCAAGCGAACTGCCTTAAAATAGCGGCACTTTCTTTTTTGCTTTATTTACCTTGACGTATGACGAAGAAAAAACCTGAAACACCTGACCTTTTTAGCGCGGCTCTTTCCGATGAGCCTCGGGAACTTTCTAAAGAAAGCGAAGCGAGCGATAAAGAAAGCTCTTTAGAGGCAGCAGAAGAAAAAGCAGGTGTTTCATCTACGAAACTCGAAAAGAAATTACCTCTTGCCCTTGAAGATGGGGCCCCGTTTGAAACCGATGGAGAGCTTACCTTGGCTCGCTATGCGGCAAAAGCCTATCTTGAGTACGCGCTTTCTGTTGTTAAGGGCCGGGCGCTTCCTGATGTTTTCGATGGCTTAAAGCCTGTGCAGCGTCGCATCCTTTATGCGATGAACCGTATGAGGCTTACGCCTCCTGCGAAGGCTGTGAAATGCGCTCGTGTCGTTGGTGACGTCCTCGGTAAATACCACCCGCATGGAGATCAAGCCGCCTACGAAGCGATGGTGCGTATGGCGCAATCTTTTACGCTACGCTACCCATTGGTTGACGGGGAGGGAAACTTTGGCTCGCGCGACGGCGACGGCCCAGCGGCGATGCGTTATACGGAAGCGCGCCTTACAAAGATTTCTGAGTTGCTTCTTTCTGAAATCGATAGTGAAGACGTGGACTTTGTTCCCAATTACGACGGCTCATTTGAAGAACCTACGCTGCTTCCAGCACGCATGCCATTTGTTTTATTAAATGGCGCAAGCGGTATTGCTGTGGGACTTGCAACCGAGATTCCGCCGCACAACTTAACGGAAGTGGGAGAAGCGGTATTACTTTTATTGGAAAATCCCAAGGCGACTTTGGATGATGTTTTAAAGGTGCTTCCTGCGCCTGATTTTCCTGGCGGCGGCCAGATTATTTCTTCGGCTGAAGAGATTCGTGAAATCTATCGCACCGGCCGCGGCAGTTTAAAGCTTCGCGCCTGTTGGCACTTTGAAGAGTTGCAACGCAATCAGTGGCAACTTGTTGTCGATCAACTGCCTCCTGCGACAAACGCCGAGCTTGTCCTTTCGGAAATCGACGCAATCACCAATCCTAAGCCCAAGGCTGGAAAGAAAGTGCTTTCAGCCGAACAACTGCAAGCGAAAACGCAGATGCTTTCGATTTTGGAAGGGGCTCGCAATGAATGCGACAAAGATACGCCGATGCGTCTAGTTTTTGAGCCGAAGACATCCAAAATCGATCGCGACCTTTTTGTCAACCTGTTACTTACACAAACCACGCTCGAATCCAATGCTCCGATGAATTTGGTTGTCGTTGGTACCGATGGACATCCAGGGCAAAAGGGACTGCTGCAAATTCTCTCAGAGTGGGTTCTTGCACGTATCGAAACGGTAAAACGCCGCTCTGAGGCCCGTCTAGCAAAGCTTAACGATCGATTGCACATCCTATCTGGGCGCAAGATTGCAGTCGACAATCTCGACCGCGTTATCGAAATCGTGCGTTTTGATCCAGAACCTAAAGCTCGCTTAATGGAAGAATTCGAGTTAACCGACGTTCAAGCCGAAGATATCCTTGAGCTACGCTTGCGGCAATTAGCCAATCTCGAATTCGAAAAACTCATTGCCGAGATGCAAAAGCTTGCCGATGAAGTAAAGAGCCTTACGCGTCTTATCGCTAGCGACAAACTCTTACGCAACCTTGTGGCACGAGAAACACGCGAGGCGATGAAAACCTATGGCGATGCACGACGCACGGTTGTGAAAGAAGCCAAACGCGCCACAGTGGATATGAAGCCCGTGAATGAACCCGTTACTGTGGTTCTCTCGAAAAATGGATTCGTGCGTTCTCGTAGTGGTCACGGGCACGACGCAAGTCTGATGAATTACAAGATTGGCGATGCCTTCGGTGTTGCCTTTGAATGTACGACAGAGGATACGCTTGTTGCCTTTGGTGATAATGGCCGCGTTTATTCGATTGCCGTTTCGCAATTGCCAAGCTCTCGAGGCGATGGATTGCCTGTTTCGAGTTTCTTTGATTTGGAACCAGCAACATCGATTGTGGGCTACATTGCCGCTCAAAGAAACGCATGCGTTACGATGGCTAGTAACGCAGGTATGGGACTCTCGTGCCACGTTTCAGACCTTATTGCCCGCGTTCGCTCGGGTAAGGCCTTTATGAAGCTTGAGGGAAAAGAAAAGCTCTTAAAGCCGCGTTTGGTCTCAAGCACCGATAGTCACTTAGCGTGCTTATCTTCTGAAGGAAGGTTGCTCACATTTGCTCTCACGGAACTTCGTACTTTAAGCGATGGCGGTAAGGGTGTGACTTTGATGGAATTAAATCCAGGCGAGAAACTCTTAGATACCTTACCGTGTTCGAGGACTGGTTGCGTTGTTGAAGGGCAGGGGCGTACTACGCTACGAGAAAAGACGTTAACGCACGCGGATTGGGATCGACACTGCGGGCGTCGTGCAAGAAAAGGAAAGGCGCTTGATATTCGCTTTAAGGCAACTAGCCTTCGCGCTGTGGCAACCGATGAAACCGGGGAAGCCAAGAAAAGCGACTCTGAAGAAGCCCCTGAACCCATGCTAATCTAAAGGAAAAGTTCGCAATAGCTAGTTATGAGTGAAAAGACGCATGTGATTAGCGGCCTAGTCTATGAAAGGGCCAAAAGATCTCAGTCTTACAGGCTATCCTGGAGACTTGCGACGCTTTTTTTACTTTGGATTGCGCTTTTAACCGCCTCGATTAGCTACACCTTTGTTTTAAATAAACGCATTAGCGACTACTACGTTTCTCTTTCTTTGGTTTCTTCGATTCGTTCGGATATCTACAAAGCAAACATCATGACTGATGACCGCTTCACCCGTGTCGAATTTAAGGAATTAACCGATTCCGTGGGCGCTTCGATTCGAAACCTGCGTGTTTTAATTGAAGCCTCCAACAGTCCAAGTAAAGAAGAGGCGCTTGAGTTTGAGAGAAATATACGTCTACAGTGGCATACGGTATTAAGCAAAATGCTCACTGACGCGCGAGCGATCTCGCAGCCGATTAGCGTACCAACAATCGAGCAGCTGATGCCAGACTTACGTGCTCTCGAGTATTTGATACAGCGAGACCGTAATGTCTACGCAACCGTTGTGCATGCGGTGCAGGTGATTTTGGTTGCCTTGTGTATTTTTGGCTTTTTTGTCATTCTTTATTTCTTAGTCAAATGGGTGATTCATCCAATTGATGTTGTTTCAGAGACGCTTGAAAACCTCACGCGAGGCAACCTTTCGACGCGAATGGATTTACATGGAAGCGCCGAATTCGAGCACATTTCAGAAGGCTTTAACCGCATGGCAGCGCGCTTACAAAGCCTTGTGCATGGCTTAGAGACCATTACGCAAGAAAAGACGGCAGCTGTTGAAGAACGCAATAGAAACCTCGCGCAGCTTTATGAAATCACATCGTCTTTGGCTCGCACGCAAAGCGTTGTTGAGATCTGTGATAGTTTCACATTAAGGCTTATTCACTACACGGGCGCACATGCATCGGCTGTTTTCCTTTTGGATGAAAAAACGCAGCGCTTGGAACTCGCTGCCCAAACGGATTTACCGCAAAAAGCCATTGACGCATTTCGTCGTCAAGAGCTCTACTACACCGATGCCGAAGAGTTTTCGTTACGCGAAGTCGGTTTGAAGTTTTATCCGCAGGGCAACAAAGAATTGCTCTTTGATAAGCTTTTTGTTGCGGCAAAAGAGTTCAAAAGCGCCTACTGCTTTCACGTCAGAAGCGGCGGAAAGACAATTGGCCTTTATTTGCTTTTCTACGGTAAAGACGTCGTTTTAAGTGCTCGACGCAATCAACTCTATGAAAACTTTGGTACGCACTTAGCAGTGGCAATCGATAATCGACGGCTTGTCAATCGCGATCGCGAGTTTGCCGTTACGCAGGAGCGCACATTCTTAGCCCAGGGTTTACACGATTCGATTGCGCAGTCCCTCTCTTTTTTAAATCTACAAGTGCAGATTCTTGAAGATGCACTTAAAGAGAACGATAAGGAACTCACAGAAGAAACCGTCAATCAAATTAAAACCGGTGTCCAAGAGTCCTATAAGGATGTGCGAGAGCTCCTACTGAACTTTAGAGCAAGACTGCATCGTGAGCCTTTTGCCGAGGCTGTAACAAGTGTCATTGATCGCTTTCGTGCGCAAACCAATATCCCTGTCAATTTCCGTATTCACGGTATCGGTGAAGAGCCCACTGAGCAGCATAAGCTTCAGATTGTCTTTATTTTGCAAGAGGCCTTAGCCAATGTTCGTAAGCACGCTATGGCTAGCGAGGTAAGCGTTCTCATTACCAATGGCGCTGATTTCGAAATGCAAGTGATCGATAACGGTCACGGGGTCGATGCTGCTCTTGCTGAAGAGCGTAAGAGCTCACACTTTGGATTAACGATTATGCACGAGAGAGCCGAGCGTATCGGCGGGACTGTGAAAATCGAAAGTGCTCCAGCGTCAATTTATCCGCACGGCACAGCAGTAACGCTCTCAATTAAGGCAAAGGAAAGGAAATAAGCCTTATGATGATTTTTTCTGTGATACCGCTACTTGCGCTCTATCTTTTTTTGCGTGTGGTTTATCCCAATTGCCGTGGGGTTTTGAGGTGGGCAATCTTTCTCGTTATTGCCATTGGCGCAGGGTTTCCGACTTATGTTGACTACTACGGGGGCGGAATCGCTTCTCCCACCTTAGGTCTTGTGCCAACACTTATTGGGGAAGGAATCCTCCTTTTTCTACTGCAAACGGCGATTTTCTTTCTTATTCGTGATGGACTTTTTGTTGCGACGTGGATTCTGCGTCATCCAGTCAAGGCATTTAATAAAAAGAAAGTAACTTTTGGCCTTCTTGTTTTCTCCTTTTTCGTCACAGTTTATGGATTAACGCATTCTCTAACGGACCCAGTAGTAAAAGAAGTCACTGTTTCGATTAAGGACCTTCCAAAAGAACTCACAGGGATGCGCATTGCGCAGTTATCGGACCTTCATCAAGCCAATGTCTTTGGCCCAGAAAGGCTAGGTCGCATTGTGAAGATGACAAACGACTTGCATGCCGATTTGATTACTATCACGGGCGATTTTGTCGATGGCTCGGTTCAAAAGCGCGGTCCCGAGTTACTTGCACTAAAGGATTTAACAGCGCCCCTTGGGGTCTACGCCTGTGAAGGAAATCACGAACACTATGTCGATTACGAGGCTTGGATGAAGTTTCTTCCGACTTTGGGTCTTAAGCTCTTACGAAACGAGCACACGGTTTTAAATTACAAGGGTAAGGATTTCGTTTTGTATGGCCTCACCGATCGCGCGGCTAGCCGTTTTGATCGTGAGATGCCTGATGCGAAAAAGGCTCTCATTGGCGCACCGAACACTGAACTCATTATTTCTTTAGCGCATCAGCCGCGACACACGAAGTGGGTGCTTGAGACGCCAACCGATCTCATGCTCTCAGGGCACACGCATGGCGGCCAGACCTATCTTTGGTCACTTGTTGTTGCCGCATTCAATATGGGCTATGTTCGGGGCCTATATTCAATTCAAAGAAGCGATGGGGGTGAGACTCAGATGTTTGTGCATTCGGGAACGGGATTTTGGACTGGATTTCTTGAACGCATTGGAACCGATAACGAGATTGTCCTTTTGACACTCAAGAGAAAATAAGTAGGGGAAGTAAACGTATGGCAATACAGAATGTGGCAATTTTGGGTGCAACAGGATCGATCGGGCAAAGCGCCTTAAAGGTTATCGAGCAATACCCCGAGCGTTTTCGGGTTCGTTCTCTTTGCGCTGGGCAACGCGTCAAAGAATTAGCCGATTTAGCCATTCGTTTTAAGCCCGATTACGTCGGCATTGCCGAAGAAACGAAAGCGGGCGAATTGCGTGAACTTTTAAATGCCTCAGGGCTAAAACACGCAGAAGTTATCGCAGGAGTCGATGCCGCAAAAGAGTTGGCCGAAGACCCCGAGGCGCCCACTGTCATTGGCGCTATTGTCGGAGCCGCAGGGCTCGCCCCAAGTTTTGCTGCCGCCCGAAGCGGAAAGCGCCTACTGCTTGCCAACAAAGAAAGCGTAGTCTGCGGTGGTTCTCTATTGATGAACACCGTAGAAAAAAATCACGCAACCTTACTTCCTGTTGATAGTGAACACAATGCGATTTTCCAGTGTTTGGATGGCGCTTCTGAAATTGAAAGAGAGAAAGCGAAGATTTGGCTTACCTGCTCCGGGGGCCCTTTTAGAGCAAAGAAAGACTTGGATTTGTCGACAGTGACCCCAGAAATGGCACTTAACCACCCGACCTGGCACATGGGAAGCAAAATCTCGATTGATTCTGCAACACTGATGAATAAGGGCTTTGAAGTGATCGAAGCGCATCACCTTTTTGGTGTAGCGCCAGAGGATATCCGCGTCGTTGTTCACCCGCAGTCGGTATTACATTCCATGGTCGAATTTTCCGACGGTTCTGTCATTGGACAGATGGGACCGACGGATATGCGATTGGCGATTGCCTACTGTTTGGGTTACCCCGAGAGAATTTCTGGATTAAGTGAACGCTTAGACTTTACAAAGCTTAATAACTTAACGTTTGAAGCGCCTGACTTTAATCGCTTTCCGCTTCTAAAAATCGCTTACGATGCGCTTAAAGCCGGAGGCATCGCCTCAATTGTTTTAAATGCCGCAAACGAAGTGGCCGTTGCTGCCTTTTTAGCCAAAAAGATTCGCTTTACCGACATTAGCGCCGTATGCCGTAAACTTTTAGAGCAATTTACCGAACATGCGCCTTCGAGTGAAGCTGATATCTTGAGTACCGATGCTGAAGCGCGGGCGCGAGCAAAGATTCTTATTTCTTATCTAGCCTAGGACCAAATTTGTGATCTCTGGACTTATTGGTTTTTTAATTGCCATTGCCATTTTGGTTGTGGTGCACGAATTCGGGCACTACATTGTGGCGCGTTTAACGGGCGTTTCTGTCTTAGCGTTTTCCTTAGGGTTTGGAAAGATTTTATTTCGCCACACCGATAAAAGAGGCTGCGAATGGCGCATATCGGCCATTCCCTTTGGTGGCTACGTGAAGATGCTTTCCGAAGAGGAAAAGGAAGACCTTCAAAAAGAGTATCCGAACCGCATGTTCGATTGGGATCGAGCCTACGAGCAAGCGAAAGCCTATAAGCGCTTATTGATTGTCCTCGCGGGCCCTGCGATGAATCTACTGTTTGCTGCACTTTTGTATGCAGCGGTGGCGATGAGCGGAGGCTATGAGGCCTCACCCCGGGTGGGAGTGCCGCTAGCTGGCTCGCAAGCCGAGAGTGCTCACATTGAGGCAGGGTGGACCCTCGCGCAAGTCGGAAAGCGCGATGTGAAGACATTTAACGAAGCGAGAGCTCTTTTAAATAAAGTAGAAGAGGGTAAATCGGTTAGCGTTTATTTCACAACCGAGTCTGGGTCTGGCACTTGGATTGATTTTCGAAAAGAGGCGGGAGAGGTAAATAAATCCTTTCCTTTCGGAATTACGCCTTACATCACTTCGATTATGGTCGGTAGCATTGAGGCGAATTCGCCTGCGGAATCCGTTGGCCTCAAGCCTGGAGCCACTGTCATCAGTGCCAATGGTATCAAGATTACAGAAGTCACTGCCTTTATTCGCGTCATTCGTAGTAGCGGCGGAAAACCAGTTAAGTTGGTTTTAAAAGATCCTCTTGTTGAGGGGACGTACACCCTAGAAATCACGCCCGTCTTAAAACAATTGGAGACAGGAGAGAAGGTCTATCGCATCGGTGCGACTCTTTTTAACCTTCCCGATGCGGTCTATGTAAGCCACGGTCCGATTGAATCCTTGGGGATTGGCCTCAAGTCGGTTGTCAGTTTTACGGGCTTAACTGTTAAAAGTATCGGCCGTATGTTCACGGGCGACGAAAGCTTAAATTCCATTGTCGGACCCGTGACAATCGGAAATATGGCAGGTAAGAGCCTTACTGTCGGCGTGAAAGCCTTTGTTAACTTTTTGGCGATTATCTCGATTGGCCTAGGGATTGCTAACCTTCTTCCTATCCCCGTTTTAGACGGCGGACACGCGACATTAACCCTTATTGAAATGGCTACAGGTAAGAGGCCATCGAAGAAAGTCCTATCGATTTTGATGCAGATTGGGATGGGTCTTCTTCTTGCTTTAATGGCTCTTGCGCTTTTTAATGATTTTGCTCAGCTTTTCTCATGAGTGAAATTCGCGAAGAAAGTCGCTTGGATTTGCGACTTTTGTGTAATCTGACCTGCTAGACTAGCGAGCACGCATTCTTCGAGTCTCTCTATAGTGAGACTCGAGGGCGCTTTCTTTTGACTTGACGATTTTCATAGAAACGATGAGAGCACGTAAAGTATTTCAACTGACACTGATTGCTGCTGCGGCAGCTACGATGGCAACAACCTCTTTAGCCCAAGTTTTTACCATCAAAGACATCCGCATTGAGGGTATTCAGAGAACGGAACCTGGTACCGTGTTCTCTCACTTACCGTTTCAGGTTGGAGACGAATACACGCCAGAGCGTGGTACCGAAGCCATTCACGATTTGTATGAGTCGGGACTGTTTCGTGATGTGAGCCTATCGAGCGAAGGCGATGTTTTGCTCATTAGCTTAGTTGAGCGCCCCGCGGTTGCGGCAATTGAAATCAATGGCGTTAAAGCCTTTGATAAGGACGCGGCACTAAAAAGCTTACGCGACGTGGGACTATCCGAAGGCCGAATCTTTGATAGTTCCGTCTTAGATCGCGCAGAACAAGAAATTCGTCGTATGTACTTGGCGCGCGGCTTTTACGGTGTGATTGTTGAAAAGACAACAACGCCTGTGGAACGCAATCGCTTGAAGATCTCGATTAATGTGAACGAAGGCTTAGCGAGCTCAATTAAAGAAATTCGCTTTGTCGGAAATCAGATTTTCGATGACGATGATTTGCTCGAACAGATGCAGTTGCAACCGCATAAGTGGTCAAGCTTTTACACCAAGCGCGACATGTATTCGCGTGAAAAGCTTGCTGCTGACCTTGAGACAATTCGTAGCTTTTACTTAAATCGTGGCTATCTCGATTTCAGAATCGACAGTACGCAAGTGTCGATGGCTCCGAATAAGTCCGATATCTTTGTGACGATTAATCTCTCTGAAGGCGAACAGTACAAGGTTGAGAAAGTTACCTTAGCGGGCGATATGTTAGGCCTTGAAAAAGAAGTCGAGCCGCTTATTGAGAAAATTGAAACAGGAAGCATCTATAACGCTGAACGCATCAACGATATTGGTAAGCAAATCACAGAAAAGTACTCGGCTTTGGGTTACGCTTTTTGTACAGCAACACCCAATCCTGTGACCGATGCGGCCAAGCAGACCGTTAACATCGTTTACACGATCGACCCAGGTCGCCGTGCCTACGTGCGTCACGTCAATATCATTGGTAACTCACGCACCCGTGACGTTGTGATTCGTCGAGAAGTGCGTCAATATGAATCCGCGTGGTTCAATAGCGACAAGGTCAAACTCTCTCGCGACCGTATTGATCGCTTGGGTTACTTCGAAAGCGTTGAGGTCAATCACGTTCCTGTGGAAGGAACACGCGACGAGGTGGATTTGGAGATTCGCGTGAAAGAACGCCCCACGGGATCGATCAGTTTAGGCGCTGGCTACTCGAGCGATGACGGTATTATTCTTTCTGCGGGCTTTGCGCAAAACAACATCTTCGGTACAGGTAACTCCTTTGGCATTAACATCAACACAAGTAAGAGCCAAAGAACGATTGCCGCAAGCTTAGGCGAACCCTATATCACTCCAGAAGGCATTAGCCGCAACTGGGAAATCTACGATCGCCGCACCGACCTTGATGAACTCGATGTCTCGAATGTTGCTTATGAAACGTTTGGCGGCGGCATCGACTTTGGTGTGCCTGTCACGGAGCTTGATACGGTCTACTTTGGTGCGAAGGTTGAAGCTACCAAGGTCACATTGCGTGGATCAAGAGAAAACTCCATTGCCGGTCAGTACTCCGCTTCGCCTTATCGCTATTGGAAGTATGTCGATGACTACGGTAAGACATCAAAGGCGGCGTTACTTACCATCGGTTGGGGACGCGATAGCCGCGATAACCCCTTGGCTCCGACGCGTGGTCGCTATCAACGCTTTAGCGGTGAAGTGAGTTTGCCAGGTTTGGATCTTCAGTACTATCGCGCCACATACCAATTTACGCAGTACGTGCCGTTATCAAAGAGTTGGACCTTAGGACTTAATATGCAAGTCGGGTACGGTGACTCTTACGGCAACAAAGACTACCCGTTCTTTAAGAACTTCTACGCGGGCGGTATCGGATCGGTGCGTGGTTATGAGAGCTCGTCTTTAGGCCCGCGTGATACGGGAAATAGCGATAACTTAGGTGGTGACCGTCAGTTGGTGTTCTCCGCCGAACTCTTAACACCGCTACCTGGCGCGGATAAGACCTTGCGTGGCTTAGTCTTCTTTGATGCAGGCACGGTCTGGGGTTATGAAGCCGTTAGCACGACAAGCAGCGCGGTTAACTACAAACGTCAGAAGATTGACTTTAGCGACTTACGCTACTCCTGGGGTTTTGGTGTGGCGTGGATTTCGCCTTTGGGACCGTTGAAGTTCTCTCTTGCCTTCCCGCTTAAAAAGAAGCAGGGTGACTCCACAGAGCGCTTCCAGTTCCAGATTGGTACAGGTTTCTAAAAGGTATTTTTGCAAAGGATTAAAACAATGTTTAAGAAAGCTTGCATTGCTATGGCGTGTTTCGGACTTCTCGCAGGAAGCGTCGCTGCAGCCGATAGTAAGATTGGCGTCGTGAATCCGCAGAAGATTCTTTCGCAATCGCAGACCGCTATTAACGCACAAAAAAAGCTCCAGAACTACTTCAAGCCTCGCGAGGATGAGGTCAATCGCTTGACACGTACCTTTAAAACGCGTGCTGCGAAGTTCGAAAAAGACAGTGCCATCATGACCGAGTCCGAGCGCTTAAAGCAACGCAATGAGCTTGCCGAAAGCGAGCGCGACATTGCGCGTAAGCAGCGCGCGCTTGTTGAAGAGCGCAATCAGCGTAGCAATGAAGAGGCGCAGATTATTCTTTCGCAGTCTGTGAAGATTATTCAGCAAATTGCTCAGAGCCAAAATTACGATGTGATTATCCAAGATCCCGTGTGGGCCAATCCCAAAAATGACATCACAGATCAGGTTATCGCCAAGCTCGATGGCAAGAAATAAGAAAAAAGAGACGATTTATGAAGATTCGTGAGCTAGTCTCTCAGATTGAAGAGCTTTCCAACAATCGCTTAAAAAGTGTCTGCTATGCGGGTGCCGAAGAGGTCGATATTGTTTCTTTTGCGCCTTTGGAGCACGCAGGCGATAAACACGTTGCCTTCTTAGCGCAGAGCAAGTGGCGGGAAGCGGCGCGTTTGAGCCACGCTGCCGTTCTTGTTTTAATGCCAGAAGACGCAAAAGCGCTTTACGGGGAAAATCCCGAGCGGCCTGTTATTGTCACAGAAAACCCCTATGCGTGGTTTGCTTGGGGCCTGCAGGTGATGCTTAAAGCTAAGAGTGAAAGTGGCTATATCTCCGAGAAAGCTTACGTTTCTGAAAAAGCGAATGTTCATCCAACAGCGCGTATCGATCCTTTTGCAGTAGTTAAAGAGGGCGCCGTTATCGGTGCTCGTGCGCATATTGAGTCAGGCGCATTTATCGGTTGCGGCGTAAAGGTTGGAGAAGACTCCCATATTTATGCCAACGTGAGTATTTATCACGGCTGCACAGTTGGGCGTCGCGTCATTATTCATTCGGGCGCAGTAATTGGCGCAGATGGCTTTGGCTTTGCTCCCTTTAGAGGCGAATGGGTAAAAATCCCGCAAATTGGCGCTGTGCGTCTTGGCGATGATGTCGAAATTGGTGCCAACACCACTATCGATCGCGGAGCCTTGGAAGACACCGTTGTTGGAGACGGCACGAAGCTCGATAACCAGATTCAGTTGGGGCATAACGTTAAGATTGGAGAGCACACCGTGATGGCTGCCTGCACGGGTGTTGCAGGATCTGCGCAAATCGGAAGCCACTGTATGGTAGGGGGAGCTGCGAGTATTAACGGGCACATCCGTATTCCTGATGCGGTGCAGGTTGGCCCCTCCACATGCATTCGCCGCTGGAAAGAGGGCGCCAAGGCAATGATGGGCGTATTTCCTGCGCAAGAGCGCGTTGCCGCTGAGCGCACGATTGTGATGGTCGAGCACTTAGGCAAGATGCGTGCGGAAGTCAAAGCCCTTCGTGAAGAGCTCGAGGCGCTTAAGGCTGGAAAATAGCCTCTGGCACACGCGAGATAAGAAAAAAGTTTTAAGAAGAATTCATAAGAGGAAAATTCATGGCCACAATCCATCCGATGAGTGTTGTCGATCCCAAAGCAGAACTAGCCGAAGACGTTGTCGTTGGTCCTTTTTGCATCATCGGACCCGAGGTTAAGATTGGAAAGGGCACCGTCTTGGATTCTTCTGTGCGGATCATGGGGCGCACACAAATCGGAGAAAGAAATCACATCTTTCATGGAGCGTCCTTGGGTTGCGAGCCGCAGGATAAAAAATACGCCTTTGAGGATACGCAGTTAATTGTTGGTGACGATAACGTCATTCGTGAGCACTGCACCTTATCCACAGGCACCATTCAAGACGAGGGAATTACCCGTGTGGGCTCTCGTAACCTCTTGATGGCCAATGCCCACGTTGCCCACGATTGCCGTGTGGGTAGTGACACGATTCTTGCTAATAACTGTGGGCTCGCAGGTCACGTTCACGTCGAAGACTTCGCGATCTTAGGCGGCCAATCGGGAGTTCATCAGTTTGTGCACATTGGTACGCACGCGTTTGTTGGCGGGGCCTCAGCTGTAGCCAAAGACGTCCCACCCTATGTGATGTGTAACGGCAATCCCGCTCTAGTTCACGGCTTAAATCTTGTGGGTTTGCGTCGCGCAGGATTTACCACAGAAACCGTGGGTTTTATTAAGCGCGTGTATCACGCCATTTACCGTGAGGGTAATCTCATTGCCGATGCCGCGCGCGAAATCGATACGATTATCGCCGAGGCCCCTGAGGCAATTCGCCCGATGCTTACGCATATGAAAGACTTTGTTGTCTCAAGTCCGCGTGGCATTATTCGCTAGAGAAACTCTATGGCTGATTCTCAAGCACATCGCACCATTGCTTGGCTTGCAGGAGAAGCTTCAGGAGACTTTTTAGCGAGTCTCGTTTTACCCGAAGTAAAAAGGCGTTTCCCAGAATATTGTTCCTCTGGTGTAGGTGGCGAAAAGATGCTTGCCGCAGGCCTTACTCTCTGGGAAAGTAGCGAAACCTTAAGTGTGCGGGGCTACGTGGAAGTGATTCGTAAGATTCCTGCGATTCTTGCGATGCGCAAAAGACTCACAAGCCGCCTTAAAAAAGAGCCTCCTGAGCTTTTTATTGGTGTTGATGCACCAGACTTTAATTTGGCGATTGAAGAAAAGCTCCGAGACAACAGCGTCCCAACGATTCACATGGTCTCACCCTCGATTTGGGCCTGGAGACCCGAGCGCATCGAAAAGGTGCGTCGTGCTGCAGATCACGTTTTACTGATTTTTCCTTTTGAAAAAGCGATTTACGAAAAAGCCGGAATCCCAGCAACTTATATCGGACACCCCTTAGCGGGCATTATCCCGATGGTTCCCGATACAGCCTTGGCTCGCCAAAAACTTGCGATCGAGCCAGAGGCCGAGGTTCTCGTTGCCGTTTTGCCTGGCTCTCGCGTCGATGAAGTAAAAGGCTGTGGCCCTGTTTTCTTTGCCGCCTGCGAAAAGCTTGTCACGCTTTTGGGGAATTCTGTACGCTTTGCAATTCCAGCGATGAGTCAGCAGGCGAAGGCTAAGATCCTTGAGGTTGCCTCAAAGTACCCCAAATTTGCTGAAAAACTACTTGTCACTGTGGGTCTTAGTCACACAGTACTTGAAGCGTCCGACGTTGTCTTAGCTGCTTCGGGAACGGCAACACTTGAGGCGGCGCTTTTTAAAAAGCCCATCGTTGTGGGCTACAAAATGCCGTCTCTTACAGCCTGGATTATGAGAAATCAAGGATTGCTTCCTTACGTGAGCCTACCCAATATTCTTTGTGGCGAGGCGGTTGTTCCTGAGTTTTTACAGTACTACTGTGAGGCAGAACCGATCGCTTATCGCTTGCTCGATGAGCTCGAACCACGGCGCCGTGCTCAGTTATCCGAGCGCTTTACGCAATTGCATTCTTCGCTACTAAGACCGACAGCACAATTGGCCTCAGACGCGATAGATCGTGTTCTAAAAATGAGGAGAAAATAAAGGAATTTACTTAGAAAAAAGGTAAAAACTTGCAAAACGCTGTTGTATTTCTATTGTGAATCTTTTACTATTTTTTCTTCGAGTAAGTTTTGTATTTTTTGTTTTGAGGGAGAGGGGGATTTGAGGAGACTATGAATGACGCAGAGACGATTCGATAACGCCCTTTTTTTGCCATCGGAGTTAAAGAAGGAATACCAGAAAAGAATTGATGTCGCATGCCGCAAAGACACGGGAGACGGCATGACAATTGCCAAAGTGGTTAGCGAACTTTGCCACGAAGTGGGCATGTCACGTGTGGCAAACGTCAGTGGCATTGAACGCCCCGTTTTTTACCGTCTTTTTAATGGGAAAAACGAATTAAAGGTCGGCCCCACAATTCTGGTTTTACGCGCTTTTGGCTGCTCGTTACGCCTTCGTTAAGACGTAAAGTTTTTAGAGCGATTAAGTAAAGTCCACAAGTCCGCCTGAAGACGCCCTCGGGGGAGGGGAATCTTCAGGGATTGTCGTCCTCTTAAAATTAGGCCCCAAACACGTCTTTTAAGTGTTCTTCCCAACTTGTTATAAAGCTCTCGAATTCGGGGTTTTTCACAACATCGTTTAGTACAAAGCTCGGCAAAGGCTTCATGCCGATAAATTGATTGAGCTTATGAAAGTGAAGCATCACGCCATCGATACCGAAGGATTCGAAAAATTCTCCGGCTTCTGTGAAGGCCTCAAAGGGCGCATTCCATGTTGTAGAAATCATGTAACGTTTATTCACGAGAAGGCCGCCTGTGCCGTAGTTGTGTGCGGGATCTTCCCTATGGCGCCCGTCAGAGGTTAAGAACTTTTTGCCGCCTGCGCAGAAAACCTCATCGATGTATTGCTTTACAAACCAGGGTTCCCCCATCCACCAGGCAGGTATTTGCCAAATAATCGCATCGGCCCAGAGGATTTTCTCAACCTCATTTTGAGTGTCATACCCATCTTGAATTTTGGTGTATTTCGTCTCAAGCCCTAAGCCAGTAAGGACTTGAAGTGCTTTTTGGCTTAGCGCATCATTTAATTTTCCGCCAGTTCCAGCAAAGACGCCGCCACCATTTAAAACGAGAACTTTTTTCATTATTGGGTTTCCTTTATTTTTCGATGTTACGCATCGCTGAGAGTGTTTCAAAGGCCGCTTTCATTTTCTCTTTCACAAGAGAATTTTTCAAGGTATACAAAGCCCGATAGCGATCTGTGTTTTTCGCTTGCGGCTCATAAACGGCATCAAGCACGATGGTGTCTGTGAGCGCCTTTTTCGGTTCTTTAAGCAGTCCGCTCGCTAAAGCTGCAATCACACAATTGGTAATCACGGCGCCCCCAGCGTTTCGGTAGCGCAAGATACGCGCGCCTAACATATCGGCTTTAATCCGATTCCAAAGTTCATCGCGACTGCCGCCTTCTGTGACACTAATCGCATCTAGCGCCACACCTGCTGCGCGATAGGTATCGACGATTTCCATATAGTCGTAGCCAATGGCCTCAAGCACAGCGCGCCAGGCTACGAAGATATCGTCTTTAAGCGTCATATTTAATAAGCAGCCACTTGCGTTCGGATTGGGCCCAGAGCCCCCAGTAAGGTAGGGAAGGAAAACAACGCCACCAGAGCCAACAGGAACGTTAGCCGCCCCCTCTGAAAGCGTCCTGTAGTAAGAAGAGTCCCCTGCTTTCTGACAGAGGTTATCCTTAAACCAACGTAGCCCTAAACCGCCTGTTCTAATGTAGCCCCAATAAAAGTAGGTGTTCTCTAAGGTCCCGCTATTAAAAATTAGACCTGCGCCTTTTTTCGAGAGTTCAGGGACGATCCCGTTAGTTGAAACGCAAAACATCGAGCAAGTGCCTGCGACATCGACCCCCTTGTTCGCCTCAAAAACTCCTGCCCCTAACATCGATTGCATCGTGTCTCCGGCTCCAGCGCACACAGGAGTCCCCGCGACTAACCCAGTGGCCTTAGCGATTTCTTCAGAGACAGCGCCTACGATATCCCAGGGCTTTACGATGCGAGGCATGTATTTTGCGTCGATTCCAAGGATTTCAAGCTGCTCTTTACTCCAGGTTTTCTCTTCGATCTTGTAGCCTAGACCCCAGCCTGACATCGTGCCCCAATCGATAAAGGCGTCTTCGCCCTTAAGACCAGCTAAGTGTGAAAGGATGTACGGAGCGTTATGCATAAATTTCACGCCACGCTCTTTGAAAGCCTCGTTATGCTTTAAAAACCAGCGCGCAAACATCGCAGGAAAAAGGCAAAGCGCCTCGGGGTTTCCTGTTTCTTTTGCCCAAATTGGATTCTCTGAGGCGTTAATCGCATCACAATCGGTTTGTGTTCGGCTATCAAGATAATTAACGTAAGGGGTGATAGCGTTACCTTCGCAATCGACTCCACAGATCCCGCAGATGATGCCGTCTCCCATAATCGCCTGAATCTGGCTTGCCTGAAGGCCATCGGCCTCAATGGTTTTAACGCAATGCGCGATGCATTCGATTGTGAGTTTCACATACTCATCGACATTCATCTCGACCCAGCCTGGGTGCGGGTAGTGTAGTGTTGTCGCTAGAGTATGCGAAGCGCGTAAGTGCCAGGTTTCGTCGTAAATGGCGACCTTGACGCTTTGAGTTCCTGCGTCAAATCCGAGAAAGAGTTTTTCCATTGTCTCTTGTCATCCTTATTGGGATAAAGGCTTAGAGGGCGATAACAGTAGGGGCTTTAAATTCAATTGAAAAGGGAAAACTGCCCCAAAATTTGGTGTTTCAGTATAATGCACCTCGCTTCGAACCGACCATAGGGTTGGCTCGGATTCTTTTTTGTTCCTAAAACTTGCCGCGAAAGACAGATACGTCGTTTTTCGTGACGCTAAAAACAGATTCTGCGATGACTGATAACGTTGAAGAAAAAAAGGCCGAAGCGCCTGTAGCGACCGAAGAAAAAGCTCCTGAGGTTAACCCCTTAGAGAAGAGTCTTGAATTCACGGTTTCCTCAAAAGAACTCGAAGAGGGCATTGGAGCCGCTTTAAAGCGCTATGCGAAAAAGGCGAAGCTCGCCGGTTTCCGTCCTGGCCACGTTCCCTTTGAAACCGTTCGCGCCATGTACGGGCACGATGCGTATGTTGAAACGCTCAATGGTTTAATCGAGCGCGAATTTGAAAAGGCTGCCACCGCAGCCGAGTGGCACATGGTTGGCATGCCAAACATCGAGGCCGTGAAAACCGAAGAAACCGATGTGCTGAAATTTAAGGCAACCGTTGAGTGCTACCCAGAGTTTGAAGTGCCAAGTTTTGCTGAACTCGAATTAAAGCGCTACAACTGCCCTGTGACAGACGCCGAAGTCACAAAGACCATCGATGTGATGCGTAAACAGCGTGCAAGTCACGTCGTTGAAGAAGGCCGTAAGGCAGAAGATACCGACTATCTTACGATTAACTTTAAGGGCACCAAAGATGGCGTTCCCTTCGAAGGGGGCACAGCCGAGAATTTCACGATGGAACTTGGCGCCAAGCGCATGCTTCCTGACTTTGAGGCTAATCTTCGCGGAATGGCCGTTGGCGAAAAGAAGACATTTAATATGACCTTCCCGGCCGATTACGGTGCCAAAGAACTCGCTGGCAAAGAAGTTCAGTTTGAAGTTGAAGTTCTTAAGATCGAAAAGGAAGTTCTTCCTGAACTCGATGACGCTTTCGCAAAGACCGTGGGTCAAGATAACGTCGAAAGCTTAAAGAGCGAAGTGCGTGTGAATCTTGAACGCGAAGTGAAATCTCGCGTGACAGAGCGCACCAAGGTCGAGGTTTTGAATGCGATCGCGAAACTCGCTCCCTTCCCAGCGCCCAAAGCGATGGTTCTTGAGGAGCAAGAGCGCTTAAGCAAGCAAATGCAAGAGCGCATGGTCTCTCAATTCGGTATCGATCCGAAGAAGGCCCCGAAGATGCCCGCGGAAATCTTCGCTGAGGAAGCCAAGCGCCGTATCGTCGTTAGCATCATGCTTGCGAAGATGGTCAATGACGCCAAACTTCAGGCCTCAGAGGCTGAAGTCGAAGCGTTTGCCACTGAGCTTGCTGCAAGCTTTGAGGATGCCGATCAAGTGAAGTCCTACTACTTAACCGATCCGCGTCAGCGCGAACTTCTCACAGGCCTTGTGACTGAAAACAAAGCTGTTGAGTACATTTTGGGTCAGGCCAAAACAACGGACGAGGCTCTCTCTTTTGATAAGATCATGTAAGAGATCCCCGAATTGATCCGAGATTAAAGAAGAAGGCGGCAGTCGGGATGACCGATTTCCGCTTTTTTCATTTTTAGGAATTTTTCTTATGTTGACACCGACAGACACATTGGTCCCGATGGTAATCGAGCAAAGCGCTCGTGGTGAACGAAGTTTTGATATCTACTCGCGTCTTTTGCGTGACAGAATTATTTTCTTAAATGGCGAGGTGACAGCAGAAAGCGCCAATCTCGTTGTTGCTCAGCTTCTCTTTTTGGAAAGCGAAGATCCACAAAAAGATATCGCGCTTTACATCAATAGCCCAGGTGGGTCTGTGTACGCTGGTCTTGGCATTTATGACACGATGCAGTTTATTAAGCCCGATGTGCAGACGATTTGCGTTGGGATGGCAGCCTCGATGGGCGCTTTTTTGCTTGCCGCAGGGCAAAAAGGAAAGCGCTATGCGCTACCGAACGCTCGCATCATGATTCACCAGCCCTCGGGCGGTAGCCGCGGTATGGCGAGCGACATTGCCATCCAGGCTCGAGAAATCCAAGACTTAAAAGAAAAGCTCAATGCCATTTTGGCCGAGCGCACAGCTCAGACGATTGAAACGATTGCGCACGACACCGATCGCGATAACTACATGAGTAGCGAAGATGCCCTCCATTACGGAATCATCGATAAGATTCTTACAAAACGCGGAGCCTAAAAGCCTATGACAGGGGAAACGACAGAGCGTTGCTCGATTTGCGGACGGTGCCGCGCCGATTGCCATGACTTAGTCGATACGGGTCGAGGCATCCTTGTTTGCGACCGTTGTATTAAGGGACTAGCCGCAGCACTTAACTACAAGGCCCCAGAAAAAGGGGAGGCATCAGAAAGCGCCGATACGCCTAAGCTTGAGGAGGAGGCGCTTCCCACCCCCAAAGAGCTCTACGAACACTTATGCAATTATGTGATTGGACAAGAAACTGCTAAGCGCGTCTTATCGGTTGCCGTTTACAACCACTACAAGCGCTTAAAGCATTTAGAAAGCGATTCGGAAGTCGAGCTCTCAAAATCGAACATCCTTTTAATTGGACCAACGGGTTCGGGTAAAACGCTTTTAGCGCAAACCTTAGCGCGCGTCTTAAAGGTTCCTTTTGCCATTGCTGATGCGACGACATTAACCGAAGCTGGCTACGTGGGCGAGGATGTTGAAAACATCATTCATAAGCTTTTGCAGGCCGCAGGTGGCGAGGTCGCCAAAGCCGAGCGCGGTATCCTTTACTTAGATGAAATCGACAAGATTGCCCGTAAAAGCGAGAATCCCTCGATTACGCGTGACGTTTCTGGTGAAGGCGTGCAGCAGGCGCTTTTAAAACTCGTGGAAGGGACGGTGTGTAATGTCCCGGCCGCAGCTGGTCGCAAGAACCCACGCGGCTCGATGATTCCGGTGGATACCACAAACATCCTCTTTATCTGTGGGGGAGCCTTTGATGGCTTAGAGAAAATCATCGATAAACGCACCGCAGGGCGAACAGGAATCGGTTTTTCTTCTGAAGTAAAGAAAAAGACCGAGGCGCACCTATCTGAATTGATTGGCCAGTGTGAACCCAAAGACCTCGTGAAATTCGGCCTTATCCCAGAATTAGTCGGGCGCTTACCGGTGTTAGCCGCTCTTGAGGAACTCACAGAAGGGGCACTACGCAACATTCTCACAGAACCCAAAAACGCTCTTATTAAGCAATTCGTTGAGATCTTTGCGATGGATGGTGTGAAGTTGGAAGTGACCGATGCAGCTGTGACTGCCATTGCCAAAAAGGCAATTGAACGTAAGACTGGGGCCCGTGGCTTAAGATCGATTCTTGAAAGTGCGCTTTTGGAGCCGATGTACGAAATCCCGAGTCGTAAAGACATCGCGCTTGTGCGTTTGGATGCCGATAAGACGAGCAGCACTCTTACTGTGACGTATGAAAAAGGCGACAAAGCTCCATCTTGAGAAATCTATGAAAGTGATTGATTTATTTTAAAAGTCAATCTCGTTTTACCCAATAATCACACACACAGCACTTTAGGCGTAGCGCTCGGCATAAAAACCGAGCGCAATTGCTTTCTTGGGTTGATAATCTCAGTAACAAACCCCATATAAGGGTTACGACGAACCATTTTTTTCAGTAGATACGATGAGTCAAAATTTTCAGGTACCCAATGTTTTTGTTGCTCCCGTCTTACCAGTGCGGGATGCGGTTGTGTTTCCTCGTACCGTGATGCCTCTTTTGGTGGGGCGTCCGAAGTCAGCGCTTGCCGTCGAAGCGGCCTCAAGTAGCGATAAGCGCATTATTCTTGTTACACAGAAAAGCCCCAAGATTGACGATCCGAGCGCAGATGAATTGTTTGATGTGGGAACGGTAGCTGAAATCTTGCAGATGCTCTCGCTACCTGACGGGACGATTAAGGTTCTTGTTGAAAGTAAGTGCCGCGTTAAGCTTGAGAGTTTTAGTGAGGAAAAGTTCTTACGCGCCAAGGCCTCGGTTATTGAAACCGAAGTCGGAAATCGCGCAGAAAACGAAGCGCTTCGCCGCTCAATTTTGCAGAACTTCTTAAGTTATGCCAAAGACGGGCACAAGGTTCCCACGGAGGCTGTGAATGCCATTACCGGGATGGCAGATCCCGAGGGTCTAGCCGATGCCATCTCTGGGCAATTGCCTCTTGCGTTAGAAAATAAGCAAAAGCTCCTTGAAGAAGCGAAATTAACACCAAGACTTAATTTCCTTTTGGGTTACGTTTTAGGCGAAATTGAAATCCTGCAGCTTGAAAAGCGCATTCACGGACGCGTCAAGCAAGCGATGGATAAAAATCAGCGTAACTATTACCTAAACGAGCAGATGAAGGCAATTCAAAAAGAGCTCGGGGGAGAGGACGCTGTCGCAGGAGACGACTTAGAAAGCTATAAGCAGCGCATCCTTTCTTGCGGCATGAGTAAAGAGGCCGAAGAAAGCGCACTTTCTGAATTAAAGAAGTTACGCTTAATGCAGCCGATGAGCGCTGAGGCAACCGTCATTCGTGGCTACTTAGATACCTTGCTTGAGCTACCTTGGAAAGCGAAAAGCCGCGTAAGCACCGATTTAAAGCGCGCTGCCAAGGTTTTGGATAGCGATCACTGGGGATTGGAGAAAGTTAAAGAGCGCATTCTTGAATACTTAGCTGTTCAAAAGCGCGTTGGAAAATTAAAGGCGCCGATTCTTTGTTTAGTCGGGGGACCTGGCGTTGGTAAGACAAGCCTAGGAGAATCGATTGCTCGAGCGACAAACCGTAAGTTTGTGCGTATGGCTTTAGGTGGCGTGCACGATGAAAGTGAAATCCGTGGCCACAGAAGAACCTATATTGGCTCGATGCCAGGAAAGATTATTCAGTCGCTTGTGAAAGCTGGAGTGAGAAACCCGCTTTTCTTACTCGATGAAATCGATAAGTTGGGTTCTGACTTTCGAGGCGATCCCGCGGCGGCACTGCTTGAAGTCTTAGATCCTGAGCAAAACAAAACATTCCAAGACCACTATGTCGATGTGGACTTTGATTTGTCGGATGTGATGTTTGTGGCTACAAGTAACTCCTATGAGATTCCCGCAGCTCTTTTAGATCGTATGGAAGTGATTCACCTTTCTGGCTACACGGAAGATGAGAAACTGCATATTGCTTTGGAGCACTTGGTGCCAAAGCAAATGCAAACCAATGGCGTGAAAAAGGGCGAAGTCGAAATCACCGAAGAGGCCATTCGCGACATTGTCCGTTACTACACACGTGAAGCGGGCGTGCGTGGTCTTGAGCGCGCAATCGGTAAGGTGTTTCGTAAGATTGTTCGCACAAACGATGAGAAGGCATCAAAGTCAAAAGAGACCGTCACTGTTACAAGCGAAAATCTCTCTGACTTCTTAGGCGTTCGTAAGTACACCTTTGGCGTCGCGCAAAAAGACCCGCAAATCGGACAGGTCAACGGTTTGGCGTGGACCGAAGTCGGGGGCGATATTCTTTCTGTGGAAGTTGTGGTCTTCCCAGGTAAGGGCGTTGTGCAGCGCACAGGCTCCTTAGGTGAAGTGATGAAAGAAAGCGTTGAAGCCGCCCGTAGTGTGGTGCGCTCTCGTGCGCAAAAATTGGGTATTGAGTCTTCGAGCTTTACCAATACCGATTGGCATATTCACTTCCCAGAGGGTGCCGTACCTAAGGATGGACCAAGCGCTGGTGCTGCGATTACAACAGCGATCGTTTCTGCGATGACCAATAACCCCGTGCGCCCTGATGTGGCCATGACTGGCGAAATCACACTTCGTGGCGAGGTCCTTGAAATCGGCGGCTTAAAAGAAAAGCTTCTAGCTGCGCTCCGAGGGGGCATTCGTAAGGTCTTAATCCCGCAAAGCAATGTCAAAGACTTAACTGAGATTCCAGAAAACGTCAAAACAGGGCTTGAAATCGTTCCTGTGCGTTGGATCGATGAAGTGCTCGCTCAGGCGCTTGTGAATCCTTTAACGCCTTTGAAATTAGAAGAAAAGAAGGAACAATCTTCGCTTAATCCACCAGAAAGCCTTCAAGAGGCTACGAAGGCAGAATCTCTCGCACGTTGATAAATAACGAAAGAAAGCTCCAAGGATATTTTGGTCCTTGGAGCGTCTGATGCTATATTGGTGCGTCCTTAAGGGGAAAGGACATTTGTCAAATGCAGTTCTCAGTCTTAAGGGAGTGGACAGAATGAATAAACGCGAGTTGATTGCGCAAGTGAGTTTGAATGCGAAGTTATCTAACACCGATGCCACACACGCCGTGGATACTGTTTTGGCTTCGATTCGTGAAGCACTTGTGAAAGGTCAGACCGTAGCCCTCACGGGTTTTGGGACGTTTTCTGTAACGCGTCGCGCCGAGCGCATTGGGCGCAATCCGAAAACCGGTGAAAAGGTAACGGTTCCTGCGAGTCGCCAAGCCAAATTTAGGCCTAGCAAAATTCTCAAAGATGCAGTAAAGTAACAGTTTCGTGAAAAAAATTTTGGATGCTTAGCTCAGCTGGCAGAGCGGCGCCTTTACACGGCGTAGGTCAGGAGTTCGAACCTCTTAGCATCCACCAAATAAAAATTTCGGGCTTTGCGCCCGATTTTTTTTCAAGAAATGCGTAATTAAGTGCAAATTTTCCTTGAAAGCCTCAAGCTTTTCTGTGTAGAATGCGCACTTCGGAATTTGGTTTCTGATTTGCGTTAGAAGCCGTTGCGGAGTGGTAGTTCAGTTGGTTAGAATATCGGCCTGTCACGTCGAGGGTCGCGGGTTCGAGTCCCGTCCACTCCGCCAACTTTTCCCTTTAAATTCAAAGGGTTTCCGAACTCGGAGTGGTAGTTCAGTTGGTTAGAATATCGGCCTGTCACGTCGAGGGTCGCGGGTTCGAGTCCCGTCCACTCCGCCAAGATTTTTATTAAGAGGCGAGTCGCAATTTTCGATGCGTCTCGCCTTTTTTACATCGCTTTAACGTCAGGGATGAGTTTCCTATGTTGCTTGAGGCTTTTCGTACACACAAACGCTGGTTAATGTTCATCGCTATGGTCCTTGTGATCCCGAGCTTTGTTGTCACAGGTATCTATTCCTATAACCGCATGGTGAGCGACGATGGCGCGATTGCGAAGGTCGATGATGAATCGATTCTCCCGCAAGATTTCGATCAGGAAAAGCGTAAGCAATTAGATAGCTTACGTGTTCGTATGGGCGAATCTTTTAGAAGCAACATTCTCGATAGCCAAGATGCGCGCGCGATGATTCTTAGAAACATCATGACCGAGCGCAGCATTCAAAATGAAGCGGCCAAAGAGTACGTCGAAATCAATGAAGCCACAGCAATCGAAATGATCAAGTCCTTTGCCGCCTTCCAAGAAAACGGCAAATTCTCGCGCGAGCGCTATGAAAACTATCTTCGCGCCACAGGGCAAAGCGATGAGTATTTCGTCTATAGCATTCGCCGTGATGTTTCCCGCCAGCTCCTAGCTGGCGGCATCTCCCGTAGCGCTATTGCCCCAGAAACATTGGCTAAGCGCGTTAATGTCCTTTTAACTGAAGAGCGTGAAATTAAGCTACACACAATTGGTCTTGAAGACTATGTGAGTAAAGTCAAGGTCACTGACGCTGAGGCTAAAGCTTACTGGGATTCTCATCAGAAAGAATTTGAATTGCCAGACGAGATTGACGTTGAGTACGTTGTGCTATCTCCTGCTCTTTTTAGAAACGTTGAACCCAAAGACGATGAGATTCGCACCTTCTACGAGCAAAACCAGAACCGCTTTAAGGTTGCGGAAACGCGCGATGCAAGCCACATTCTCATTAACTTTGAAAAGGGTAAAGAGGCTGCTAAAACGAAGATTGATGCGCTCTTAAAGGAAGTGAAAGCGAACCCGAAGCGCTTTGCAGAGCTTGCGAAGAAAAATTCGCAAGATCCAGGTAGCGCCGCCTCTGGTGGCGACTTAGGCTACTTTGGCCAAGGAACGATGGTCGCTCCCTTTGATAAAGCCGTATTTGAAGGCAAGAAGGGCGAAATTGTGGGACCTGTTGAAACCGACTTTGGTTACCACATCATTCGCATCAATGATATTAAGCCTGCGCACGTGAAGAGCTTTAAAGAATGCCGCGATGAGATTGTTGAACTTTATAAAGAACAAGAGTCTCAAAAGAAGTTTGCTGAAGAAGCCGAGACCTTCACGAATATCGTCTACGAGCAAAGCGATTCCTTGCAGGGTGTGATTGATAAGTACAAGTTAAACCCTGTGACCTTAAATGATGTTGTCGCAACAGGTGTGACGCTTCCAGGTCACAAGCACTTTTTAAATGCGAGCGTTCTAGAAGCACTCTTTTCCGATGAGTGCTTAAAGGAAAAACGCAACACACAGGCAATCGAAGTGGCATCAAACACGCTTGTTTCTGCGCGTGTCACAAAGTACCGCCCCAGCCACATTGAGGCCTTTGATAATTGTAAGGAGCGCATTAAGAATACGCTTATCACCGAGCGTGCTCTTAACTTAGCTAGCGAAGATGGCGCAAAGGTCCTTGCTGACCTAAATGCTGCGAAAAAGACGAAAGTGAAATTCGATGAGGACGCAACGATTTCTCGTGCGCGCCCTGGCATGTATCCGTATGAATTGATCACGGCTGTGATGCGAGTGCCCGCAGAAAAGCTTCCTACCTACATTGGTGTGAAGGGAGCAGACGGCTATATGCTCGTTCACATCGTGAAAAATGATGTGAAACCGATTGAGAAAGAGCGTCTTACATCAGGGCGCGAAGAAATCGCCTTGATGTTAGGTCGCGCAGATGAATCGAGCTATTACGCTGCGATGCGCACCAAGCACGATGCGAAGGTCGTAAATAAAGAGTACCTTTTTGAGGAAAAGAAAGACGAATAAGACCGCAATTTCTCTTTTAGGGTAAAGGAAAAAAGGGATGGCTCGTGGGCTCTCCCTTTTTTTGACTTTTCTCTCAACTTAAACTCTGCAGTTCATTTCATAATCTAGGCGGAGCTATCACGGGGTGGCGTTAGAAAAAAGATTCCCGCCTCTTTATGAAAATAGAGGGTAGTTTAGGTTTCTAGCCCCATCTCAGCTTTTCTGAGGTGGGGTTTTTAATGCAAAAACCCCACCACCTTCGCAAGTGGTGAGGTTCGAGGCGATATGTTGGACTGAAAATGAATTGACTAGATTAGAAGTCGTGGCAGAGGCCGAGGTTAAACTGCGTGACCTTAGAGTTCGCTTTGTTGCCATCGCCCTTCCACTCTTCCTTACCATAAGCAAGATCCGTGTAGAGGTATGTGCGCTTACTTAAGTTGTACTTGTAACCAATAGCGCCAGTCATCCACTTGACCTTGAGGTCGCTATTGTAATCATGCGTACCTTTACGATAGGCGACAGATGCCATAAATGCGCCATTGCCAATTGGGGAGGAAACGCCAAGGGTTGCTGCATTGTATTTGCCAATAAATGGCATATCGTATTCTATTTCCCCATAAGAGACCACCCTAACGACACCAAACTCGCTCTTATTCGCACCAGTTTGATCCATGCTAACTGGCGCATGTCGACCATGTTGGTAACCGAAGTAAACCTTAGCAGCACCAAAGTCATAGTTGCCGGCAAGGCTGAGGAACACGGGGTTGTGAGAGTGACCATTTGTGAGAGCCTCTTCATCAGAGACTGCCCAACGAACTGTTTCAGCAGCGGCGGCTACATAAAGCGGACCATTGGCATAGGAAAGACCAAAACCACCGTAGCGGCGTTTCGTGGACTGAGTCGATCCCCCATTCATGTTGGCATATTCAGCATGAACCTGCACGCCCGCAAACTTCGGAGAGACGTAGCGGATAGCGCGATCTGTACGGCCGCCGAACATGCTGCTGAATGTATTCGCAGTTGCAGCTGCGATGCCATAGGTTGTGCCAAACGGGGAAGAGTGACCGGAAATGATATCGCCCGTGCAACCGTCAGAGAGCATACCTGTACGGCCAGCAGTAAACGTACCGAACGGTGTATCCAATGTCAGGAAGGAATCACGGCCAAAAAGCTTGCCGCCTTGTCCAATAGTGCCATCCGTACCGTCAAAACCAGATTCGAGAACGAAGCCAACTTTGTAGCCGTCAGTGATTTCTTCTGTACCCTTTATGCCCCAGCGAGAGCCACTGCTGATGCCAGAAGTTGCCTTAAACGTTTTTTTGTCAACGTCGACCGTTTTTCTTTGTTGAGGGTAGAACTGAGTGCCTTTTATCTGTTGGAACTGCAATCCCTGATCGATCTTACCGTAGATTGTCACATTGGCGGCCATCGCAGAAGCTGCCACAGTAGAGAGCGCGGCAACAGCGATAAGTGTCTTTTTCATGATAGAAATTTCCTTTAATTCAAATAATCTAAAGCGGCGTTAAAAGCCGCTTTGCTCCTTTCCATTTGCAAGTTCTACGAATAGATCTTGGAGTGCCAAGGAACATTATATCGGCCCCCTAAAAACGGCAAAAGAACGTACGCAGGGTTATTAGGGCAAAGGGAAAACGTCACCAAATGACAACAGAAGTGAGAGCAAATTGTTTTCAGAATCTCTAGCAAAACTAGGGGCCACTTTCCCGAGCAAAACACCCCCATTAAATCCTCTGGTTTAGAGCCGATTTCCTAGAGACAATTTTCCTCTTTTCTTCTAAACCTTAGCTTAGAGAAAGGCGCCGTCTTTCTCTAATCGGCACCTGCCACTTAAACATACTGAGCCCCACGCGAGGGCTTTAAACGAAGACGTGAAGCGTCTGCTTTGCGTTAGGCTATAGCCTAGCAACGCCGTTTGGACCGAATTGGAGGCAAACATAGTAATCCTGATGCAATTAGGATGAGCTCGGATAGGACGTTTTAGCTTTGCTCGAAGTTGACAGAATGCCTGCCAAAGCTGGTGACGTAATTGCTTTGCTCTAACATTTTTATGGCTTTTCTCTCCAAGCTATCGCCTTTCAAGATAGAATCATTTTGTCAATTAAAAAAACTCTGTTACGGTAAGAGCGAAATGGTTTTGCCTCTTGCGTTGCAGACTTTGCTAAGGAGAGCGTTTCTATGAATAAGACCTTTAAGGTAATCTACAACCATGCACGTAAAACTTTGATGGTTGTTAATGAAAAGACGCGCTCACTGAAAAAGAAATCCACAAAGACCGTTATTGCGACAGCGTCTATCCTTCTCGCAAGTGGCGCATTTGCGGCTGACGCAACGGAACCCGTGACTTGGAATAGTGCAACACCTCCGACCGAGAGCTCGATTACTGTGACTAAAACGGGAACCGATTCGGGAAGTGCTCTCACTATCACGGGAGAGGCCTCTGGCAGCTTATCTAACGCCTCAGTTACGCTCACTGCAACGGGTGTTTCTGCAACAGAAAGCGAGGTTCGACTTAGTGCTGGCGCCTGGAATAATTTGAACGGGAGTTCAGAATCTTCTGACTCCGTTACCTTTGCTGGTGATAAAACAGCATTTACTGTGTCAGCAGCGGTGACAGACGAGACAAATCCAGTAAGTGTCACTGCCTTTAGTCGCCATGGCGAAGGAACTCCCGTTTCTTTTACTGCCACAGAAACGGAGCTCTCAGCAAAAATCACTTCAAATAAAGGTCAATCCGTAGCGGGTCTATCAGTGGTTAACTTTTCTGAGGATGAGAAAGATACCGTTGTCAATCTTGGTGGAACGACAGTCACCATCAAAGCTGAAACTCATGCTGAAGGCACAACTTTAAATCGAACGGTAGCGGCCTACGGCATTGAAAATAAGGCAGGTACGGTTACAAGCACGGCGAAAAATCTTAACGTCACGGCCAAGTCCACAAGTGCGACTGTCGCGAGTGCAGCTGATGCCTACGCCATTGTGAACCTTGGCGGAACAATCAAGGCTAGCAATCAAACAACAATCGAAGCCACAACTGCTGCTGGGAAGGCAGCTGGCCTTGAAGTGAAGTCTCTCACGCAAAAATCTTCTGATGACTCGATTGTGACGAATGTTGCAACGGTTGACCTTGCGAATGTAAACATCACGGCAAAATCAACGTCATCGAAGGCGGGTGCCATTCTTCTTTATGGAGAAAAAGACTCTTCGGGAAAGGCTTCGACAACTGCGAATCTTAATATTTCAGGAGACCTTGAAGCCACCATAAATGGATCGTCAGTTCAAGGAATCTACTCAGAAGGCGATACGAGTACTGAAGTTGGTGGCAAAGCCACAATTACTGCAACAGGCGTAAGAGGCGCTCGAGCGGTTAATTTACATGGTGGGTCTCTTACCATCAAAGGCGATTCGGTGTTAACGGCTACGGCGGGTACCGGAGGTAATGTCTTTGGCATTCTTGCAGACTTAAACGCATCAGACGAGAATAAAAAAGAGGGGTCTACTGTCAACCTTCAAGGCAATGTCACGATCAAAGCAGAAAACAAAGACGAGACCTATAGTGCAACAGGCGCTAGCGCAAGGTACTACAGTACGGTAAACCTTGGCTCGGCAGGGAAGACAGTTTCTGTGAGCGCTTCTGGTTATAACGCGAAGGCTCTTGAATCGGCAGTTAAGGGTAGTACGATTAATCTTGGGGCAAAGGATGCGAAACTTACAAAAGCGACTCTTACGGTAAGTGATACTGGAACCGATGCTCTCAGAGGCTATGCGATTTGGACCAGTCTCTCTGGCGCGGTCAACGTCTATGCTGACACCTACGTGCAAACAAGTTCTGATGTGGGGATTGCCGCAGAATTTGGTGGCACTGTCACACTTGATGTGGGTACTTTTACGTCAAAGACGAAAACCTGGGCTCTTTATGCCGTTGGTGACAAGGATAATAGTGGTACGATTGATCTAAAAGCGTCAGAAAAAATTACGATAGATGTTGAGAATGAATCGGCCGCTACAGCTATCCTCATTGCAGGAAATGGTAAGGCTACTATCACAGGCGATACGAAGATTACGGCGAAGGTCACAAAACAAAATGGCATCTACAACCCCTCACAGGCATATGGAATTTCCAGTAGTCATGCTGCGTCAGGACTTACCATAAAAGGGGCTGTTTCTATTACTGCGGACTCGCCTGACTATGCTCATGGCGTGACTGTGATG
>CAVJUW010000014.1:0-34367 GCA_963652725.1 Bacteroidaceae bacterium
GGTATGAGCCGCTACCCAGGGTATCGTGTTTGGAGAAATGAATTAGCTGACCTCCTAGCAAGCGAAGGGGCCCTGCGCGCAGCACAAGACCCCAAAGAAATTTCTCCCACTGATCTTCTTGGCGTTTGGCTTCACGCTGAACTTTTAGCGCCCTTAAATGTCGGTTGGGCACAGCGCTATCACTTGGCACTACGTTCAGAGATGTTAAATCGCCACAGTCCAACACTCGTAGAAAAACTACTTAACGTTGCACGAACGATTGAGAAGGCCAAATCCACAGAAGACGTCTCGCGAATTGTCGAGAAAATCCTTGAGCTACTCTTAAAAGAAAACCTCACTTCAAGTAGGAAAGAAGACGACCTCTTTGATGCTCCTAAAGGAAACGAAAAAGAGCGCGACATTGAAATTCTAAAAAGCGTTGCAGTAAAGAAACTTGCCGCAAAACACGCCTCGCACCCTGAGTCTGACATACGCTCGTCCCCAACAAAATCGGCCTTTGATGCAAAGCATTTCACGCCAGCGCTTTGGCCTGAGAACACAACGGACAGGCAACTTTTAGAAGACGCTGAACTTTACTCAGAAAAGTTTTGTGAGCATAGCGCTGAACTAAAAATGCTTACGGCGCGCTTTAAGCATATTTTGCAGGGCCCCGTTTCTCAACCCCAAGCGCAACGCTCGGGATCAAATTTAAGTCCAGACTTTGCCTTGCGCGCTCTCATGCGTGATAACCGTCTTTTTGAAAACGAACGCACGCTTAAGCGCACGGCTGCCGATATCGTTTTACTCTTAGATCGCTCTGGATCAATGGGCGTAGAACGTATGACAAAAGCGAAGATTGCTCTCGCTTCTTTAGTTAAAGCGCTCTCTCCTATTCATGGGATTGAAACAACCTGTGCGCTTTTCCCGGGACCAAATCGCGTGCCATTGTCGCTTGTGAAAACCCGTGAGGAATCGGAAGCCCTATTTCTTCGCCGCTTTGCTGGAATCGGCGCCTTTGGTGCAACGCCCTTTACGGAGGCCGTTTACTGGGCAATTGATACATTAAAAACGTCTCACCACAAAAAGCGCTTACTTCTTGTCGTTACCGATGGACTTTTTCAGGAAGAGAATGCCGCATTTTTACGCGAAGCACTCAAAGCAAACCAAATCGAAATGGCGCTACTCAATATCGACACAGAAAATCCTGCCGTTTGCGAAAACACCGTGCACGTCACAGAAAGCGCCGATATCGGTAAGGCGCTGATTGAGCTCATTGAAGGGACAAGCTTTGCTAAAGAAAACGGCCGAACTTAGTCGACCGATTCCTTGAAAAAAAAAGATTAAGAAAAGAGCGAAGGCTAGATTTCGCCAAACTTTTCTTTGCAGCGCGCTAAGTGCTTTTCGGGTCCAAAGTCATCGTAGAACTCAAAGGGCTGATGAATCCAGGGATTGTCGTCATACTTCACGACATAGTAGTCGGGGACAATCACCGAGCTCTTTTTGACCCAAATCGTTGCAGTCTTAACTTCCGTGATTCGCGGATAGCTCTCTTTTAAGTGCTCAATGACTTTGACAACAGTTTTTCCTGAATCGCAAAGGTCATCAACAAGAAGAAGCTTCCCGTGCAAATCACTCATTCCCGTAATGTATCTAGCGATATCCAAGTCACCCTGAATGGTACCTGCGGCGGCTCTATAAGAGCTCGTTGTAAGAACTGCCAAAGGCATGGAGTTATAGATACGGCTAAAGAGGTCACCTGGGCGCATACCACCGCGCGCCAAGCACAACAGGGAATCGAACTTCCAACCGCTCGCTGTCACGCGGGCGACAAGTCTTTCGCAAAGATCGACGTACTCGGACCAACTGACGTATACATGCTCCATTTTTCTATCCTTTCTTTAGGCTCGAAAACTTTTCTTGGAAACGAAAAACCGAGAGTATCTTCTACCCTCGGTCGTTCGTCAAATCTTAGTTAAATAAGTCGTGCAACAAGATGGTTTGGTTGCGATCGGGACCCGTGGAAACCAAAGCAATCGGGCAACCCGCAACTTCACTTAAGCGTTTCAAATAGCGCTGCGCGGACTCAGGAAGCTCTTCCCAACGGGTCTTACCGAAGGTGCTTTCCTTCCAGCCTGGGAAGTCCTCGTAAACGGCCTCACACTGAGAAACCGCTTCTGCGCCATTGGGCATGATATCAACGGGTTTGCCGTTAACTTTGTAGCCAACACCTAAGCGCACGGTCTCTAAACCATCTAAAACGTCAAGCTTCATCACAGCTAGGCCACGCAAACCATTGATTTGCACGGCGCGACGCAGTGCAGCGCCATCGAACCAACCGCAACGACGTGGGCGACCTGTGACAGCACCGTATTCATTGCCCTTAGCACGCAACGTCTCTCCCTCTTCTCCAAAGAGTTCTGTTGGGAAGGGACCAGCTCCGACGCGTGTGCAATAGGCCTTTGTGATACCTAAGACGTAGTCCAAACGGTGTGGTCCCACGCCAGCACCAGCGCAGGCAGAACCCGCCACTGTGTTTGAACTTGTCACAAAGGGGAATGTCCCGTGATCGATATCGAGCATCGAACCCTGGGCGCCTTCGAAAAGGAAGCGCTTTCCTTCGTCCATCTGGGCATTAAGAGTAGCTGAGACATCGCAAAGCATGGGCTTTAAGCGAGAGGCATAAGAAAGAGTGCTGTCGATGACTTTTTGCGGGTCAACAGCCTTAGCTCCCAAAAACTTAGTTAAGACAAAGTTATGCAACTCAAGAATCGAGCGAACGCGTTCGGCAAAGTGCGCTTCATCGTATAAGTCGTTAACACGAACCGAGCGGCGCGCGACTTTATCTTCGTACGCAGGTCCAATGCCGCGACCTGTGGTACCAATCTTTTTAGCGCCAAGCGCTTCTTCGCGAGCCTTATCAAGCGCGATGTGATACGGTAAAAGAAGAGCAGCGTTACCAGAAACTCTCATACGAGATTCCGCATCCACTCCCTTAGCTTCTAATTCATCGATTTCAGAAAAGAACGCTTCTGGCGAGAAGACAACGCCATTGCCGATATAGCAAATCTTTCCCGGATGCATGATTCCAGAAGGAATCAAGCGCAAGATTGTTTTCTGTCCGTTAATCACTAAGGTGTGACCTGCGTTATTGCCGCCATTAAAACGGACAACACCATCGGCCTTTTCGCCTAACCAGTCAACAATCTTTCCCTTGCCTTCGTCGCCCCACTGGGCTCCCACGATGACAACATTCTTTGCCATTTTTTATTCTCCAAAAATTAAAAAACAAAAATCTTTACTCGCAAAAAGCGACAGCACCTAAAGCATCCAATCGATAGCCCAGATAAAAATGAGCGCAAGAACAATGACAGCAAACGCCACAAATCTCACCTGCGAAGCTGGTATGAGACTTACCTCTTTTAGCATCCTCTGCCATAGATGAGGATTTACTAAGGGGAGAATGGCCTCAAAAACGGCCATAAATCCCAATGCCAAAAGAATCGTCTTCATTGTTCTTTTCGTAAACTAGGCTTTCGAGTGCGTCTTACTTAACCTCCGGGTGCTTCAAATACTGGAAGAACTCACTTTCTGAATCGATCACCATCACGTCACCGGGCTTGGCGAAACTCGCGCGATAGGCCTCTAAGTTACGGTAAAAGCGAGCGAACTCGGGGTTCTTCCCAAACGCTTGTGCATAAATCTCATTGGCGCGTGCATCACCATCGCCCTTGACTTGTTGGGCTTCACGATAGGCTTGCGCAAGAATCACTTCACGCTGACGATCGGCATCGGCGCGAATCTTTTCGGCCTCAGCCGCACCCTTGCTACGCTCTTCGCTTGCGACGCGTTTACGTTCGGCTTCCATACGGCGATACACGGATTCACTAATTTCTGGGGTGAAATCGACACGCTTAAGTCGCACGTCAACCACATCGATACCGACGTCTTTCATACGCATTTGAAGGGCGTTACGAATATCACGCATCGATTGCTCACGCATCTTGGAGGTGATTTCGTTTACAGTCCTACGGTTCACGGTCTGGTTTAAGACGTCACGTAAGAGTGCAGCCATGCGGTCCTCGGCGGCACGTTCTGAGCCCTGGAAAGAAACCCAGTAGCGACGAGGATCTTCGATACGCCATTTCACGAAGCTATCGATTAAAAGGTTCTTCTTTTCGCTTGTCTGCACCAGGTCGGCATTTGGCGTATCCATAGTAAGGATGCGCTTATCCAAATAAACAATGTTCTGCAAAGGCGCAGGAAGTTTCACATAAAGGCCAGGCGCAGTCTTCACATCCTTTAATTCGCCCAAGGCAAACACAAGCGCGTATTCACGTTCGCCTACCGTGTAAAGACACAGGCGAGCCAACGCTAAAACAATCAAAATTCCAATCGCAATGCTTGATACGAGTTTTTTCATTATCTTGTCTCCCAGGGTATCAACGGCCACGCAAACGCATTAATGTGCGCGGGTCTAGATCCGTGGAAGGATCATTTGTTACAGCTGTTGAGTTTGTCGTTGACTGCGATGTTGTTGTCGTTGTCTGAGAAGCGGCCTCTGTCGTGTGCAGTGTCTTACTCTTTTCAAGTAACTTATCAAAGGGTAAGTAAAGCAAACTGTTCGAGCCCTTGGTGTCAACGTAAACCTTCGTTGCGTTCGAATACACGTCTCTCATCGTATCGACATACATACGGTCGCGTGTGACGCGAGGTGCTTTCTTATACTCGGCGAAAACCTTATCAAAGCGTTCTGCATCACCCGTTGCGGTTTCAACCACACGAGTCTTGTAGCCTTCGGCTTCTTGACGCAAACGCGAAGCTAAGCCTTTGGCCTTCGGAATCACAGCGTTGGCATACGCCTCGCCTTCATTGATTTGACGCTCACGGTCTTGACCGGCTTTCACCGCGTCGTTAAAGGCGGCCTGAACCTGCTCTGGAGGTTGCGCATTTTGGATAGCCACACTCATCACCTCGATACCCGTCTGATAGCGATCGAGCATCGCTTGCATGGCCTGCTTGACGTTTTCGACAATCTCAAGCTTGTTTTCAAAAAGCACCGAGTCCATCGTCTTACGGCCCACGACTTCACGCATGGCGCTTTCTGCGGCTTGGAAAACCGAGAGATCGGGATTACGGGTCTTAAAGAGGAAGTCTTTGGCGGCACCGGGTTTAATACGGTACTGCACGTTAAACATCACATCGACAATGTTTTCATCGTCTGTGAGCATCAACGCTTCTTTCAATCGCGTTGTCGCGCCGTGAATACCAACCTCGACTTTACGAACGCTTGAGATATCGACAATCTCAGCGTCTTGAACTGGGTACGGAATGTGCCAATTAAAACCGGCTGTCGCATCGCGCGTATATTTACCGAACGTTGTCACAACACCAATCTGGCCTTCGGGAACGATATAAAAACCCGATGCGCCCCAAAGAAGGACAACGGCAGCAAAAAGCAATCCCACGAATTTGAAATTTGTCTTCGGGGGCTTAACTGAAAAGTTCGGTACACGACGCCGTGGTGGTGGTTCGCGGCCACCATCTCCGTTATCTCCTGAACCAGAGGATTGCGGGCGACGGTCTTCGCCTCCCATGAGGCCTCCGAGGATTTTGTTGAAATCGTCCCAAAGCTGGTCTAAGTCATTCTGTTGGGGCTTGTTGCGGTTATTCTGCGAGAGGTTGTCCTCAGGCTTTTGCGGCTCTTGGTCACCATCGGGGTTCGAATCTGACGAGCGGCCCCAGCGGGGATCATTGATTGGCATATAGCGGCATCCTTCTGAAAAAGCGGCAAAAAAAGCATCATCTCAAGCAAAGCAAAAATGCTTTCTTGTGCGCTAGAAATTACCTAGTTAGTTTAGCACTTAAGCCCGCGTCTCTAAAAGGCAAAAGCAGTGAAAACAACTAAGAAAAAACGCCTATTTTTTCTTTGTTTTTACGAAAGGAAACAACAAAAAAACGGATAGTAAAGTTCTTAAGAGAAAAGACACCCGACCTAAGGAAGGGAAACCGGTAAGTTTCTCTAGCGAACTAGCGAAAATTCCTATAAGATTCGCTAACAAACTAGAGAAACTTACTATAAGAATCTCTATCAAACTAGAGAAAATTATCATGAAGCGCTTTATCAATAGAGATTTAAGTCCCGAACTTCTTTCTGAGACGCCAGATCGCGCTGCGCTTATCTATGGTCCACGCCGCATCGGGAAAAGTACGCTACTTGAACATTTAGTTGGCGAAGAACCCTGCCGCTGGTTCAACGGGGATTTACCTGAAACGGCAGAAGAACTTAACTTTAAAAGTTCAGGCGATGTCCTAAACGCTCTCTTGCAGGCTCCGAATATTGTCATCGATGAGGCACACAAAATCCCGAACATTGGAAATGTTGTCAAAATTCTCGTCGATGCCAACGAAAAACTTGAAAACCCTAGACGCATTTTTATAACGAGCTCTTCGGCTTTTTATTTAACAGCGATAAAAGAATCGGCCTTAGCTCGCGTTGTGTCTCGACAGATGTGGCCATTTTCTTTAAACGAAGTCGCTAGCGATATCGGCTGGGGACGATTAAGCGAAACCATTGACCATCGCATTGTTTACGGGATGATGCCCTTGGTTTACAAAGATCCCGAGAAAGCACGAGGCTATCTACTCGATTACTGTGAAGGACTTTTGTTGCGGGATTTCTTTGAAGAAAATTCACTTCGCTATTCAGCCAAACTAAAGCTCCTATTAAAGTTTTTGGCTCATCATATTGGCTCGGAAATCTCCTACGACAATCTAGCTCGCGAAGTCGGTCTCAATCGTATGACAATTGAGGACTACATTAGTCGCTTAGAGAGAGCCTCTTTGATTCGTGTTTGTCCTTCTTTTTCTCGCAATCTTGCCAACGAATTGAAAAAGGGAAAGAAGATTTACTTTTTCGACACAGGGATTCGCAACGCTCTAATCAATAACTTTTCTCCACTTAGTGCGCGAAGCGATGCCGGAGCGCTTTGGGAAAACTTCTTTTTCATGGAACGCATCAAACTGCACGATACAAAGCGCGATTTCAAAGATATTTATTTCTGGAGAACGAAAGGCAACTCTCCAAAAGAGATTGACTTTGTCGAAGTCGTCGATAACGAAATCGAGGCCTTTGAGTGCAAGCTTTCAGGTAAAGAAAAAAGCAAACACAGCAAACCCTTTTTAGACGCATACAAAGATGCCACAGTCAAAACTGTGGCACCAAGAGACTGCTTTGCGCTTTTCTCAGAAAAATAGCTTTCTGAGCTAGTTATCTTAACTGTGTGTTGTGCGAAATCTTTTTCATAATGAAATTAAGAATCGTCCCGTAAATTGGCACAAAGACCAAAAGATTCACGATGATCTTTAGCGTTAAATCAACGCTAGCAATCTCAAACCAGTGAGCAGCCATCCAGGCGTCGGTTGTTTGATAGAAAGCGACCGAATAAAAAAGGTAGGTATCGACAATATTTCCAAAAAGACCCGAAGCCGCGGGACCCAACCACCACGCAAATCGCATTAATCGGCGAAATACAGAAATATCCAAAAGTTGGCTCACGAAGTAAGCGAAAAGCGAGGCAACGGCGATACGCAAAACAAAAATGTTAAGACTAAAAAGCGGTTCAATTCCTTGGAAAGCGCCTCGCTCAAAAAGCACACCCACAAGGTAACTCAAAATAAAGCCAGGAATTGCAGCGCGTCTCACAATTGAGCGAGCCTTTTCCGAGCCGAAAAGTCGCACAGTAAGATCGGTAGCCACATAGATAAAGGGATAGGTAAACATCCCCCACGTTGTTTCGATGCCGTGTAGCGTTAATGGAATCTGAACTGCAAAGTTGCTAAGGACAATTAACGCCAAATGCACAAGGCAAAGTCTTGTTGTCGGAAACGAAGTTCTCTCTTCGGATAACAAGATTGTTTCTTTCATGTTTCTTCTTTCTTTCGTATATCGAATTATCGGGCGCAGGATTGTACAGTTTTCGAATCAATCCCTCGAAAAAAAGAAGAAAAAATTTCGGGCAAGAATCTTTTGAGTAAGACACTCGCCCGCAATCGTTTTTTTTAGTTGCGATCTATTTTGTGTGAAGTGTTAGTGCATCGCTAGCGCGCACGGCCCTCCCTTTAATAAAGACCCAAACACCAGGGTCATTGAAGCGGCTATTGATCATCGCAGACCCTAAGTTAAACCCAGCGTCTGTTGGAGAAAAGCCAAGTAGCGGAATCAAAGCACCCGTCACTGTAACTTTGACATCCTTTCTCTTTAGGTGTTGCTCAATGAACTTTGCCGTTTCAAAAAGGGTATAGGTACCGTGAGTAACAACAAACTCCTTTTCCTCGCTCGCATCGATGATTTCGCAAATCGCTTTGCGATCATCATCTGTTACTGCGCGCGAATCTTTCATGCAAACTTCATCAAAGCTAACGCCAGAGAGATCCGCGCCAACCGTATCCCGAAGATAGCTCTCGATTACGGAATGTTTATAAGGAACTGCCGTACAGCTATCTGTGTCGTAGAACGAATCAATCGTTCCGCCTAAAAGAATGAATTTCATTTTTCTGCCTTTACCTTGTGGTTCTGATAAACACGCCAAACAACAAAGACAAGGAAGGCGCTACCGAGATAACCATAGATTTGATAGATCACGTTGATGGCCTTATCAAAGGGCAAGATAGCTCCTAAGACAACGCCAGCACACCCGAGAACGAATACGAAGGGTTTGAACCAACGATTCTTTTCCGGAATCACGCGTGAGCAGAAGTTCCAGTACATCGGAGCGCATCCCGTGAAAATTCCCAAGAGAATGACAATCGAGAACGAAGAGGCCAAGAACGGGTGAAGTTGATTGGCGATATATAGATTCGGAACCATCTTTGTGCCCACGTTGCCAATATCGGTTAAGAAGGCGAGCATGACAAGAATGATTGTTCCGCAAAAGGCAGCCGACCCAAGAATACCACCCCAAAGATTGATTTTCTGATTCTTACTTCTCTGCCCAAGTAAAGGCATAAAAGCGGCTAGCCCCAAAAGGTTAAATGTCATATAAAGGAAACCAGACACAGCCCAAGAACTCGATGGCTGCAAGATTGTCATCGTCTGAACCTGCTCACTACCGGCCACGACAGCCGTTGGATCTTTGAGCAAAAATATCGTCACGATGGAAACCACCATGACAACAAGCAAGACGCCGAGGCTACCGACAATGTCGATTAAGCGATTAAGACCCAATAAAACCGTTACGATAACGAGCGTTCCCATAATGGCACTACCGACAAAAGGACTCACACCGAAGCCTTGAGCGATTGTTGCACCAGATCCCGTGAAAAAGACGATGACCTGAACAATCAAATACGTAAAGGCGATGAACTCAAAGCAACTTCCAATTTTCGGACCGCAGTAATACGCAAACGCATCGTGCGCATTCTCAATGTTGTGCGAGAGCCCCAATTTGAGAAAATCCACAACACAGAAAACCATAATGGCAAACGCAACAGCCACAGCCCCTATACCCCACAAACCGTAAGAGGCAAAGTACTGCAACAGTTCCTGCCCTGAGGCAAAGCCACCGCCGATAAGATACGAGCAGATGGCACCTGCAATTTTTAAAACATCGATAAACACGAGAGACCTCCAAGCTCTATGCGCCAGAATCGATTGAAAACTCCATCCTTTTAAAATCGAATCAGACGCTATTTTTTTTGTTAACCGACCGCGAGGATAGGGACATCTCCTTAGCGAGGAAAACCGATGCAGGAAAACTTCACTTTTGTTAAGTATTGCTTAACTTAGTCTCAAAACTCGATACGAAGTCAGGCTTTGAAAAAGCGCTTCCCTCTTTATGGTTTTTCATAAACCCAGGAGGCACGAATGCTTGAAGTAACGAGCCTCTAGAGAAATCGCAATTCAAAAATACGGGATAAAAAATCGCTCTTTTTTCTGTAGCAAGGAGAATTCTTTAGACTTTCGGCTTTAAGAGAAAATTAAACTATCCCTTTAATCTTGAGGCTCTTATGCCAAACAAACTCCTTGAACCCGAACTGCTAGGCGTCTTCTGCACTGTCTGCGAAAGTAAACAATTAAATCTCGCGGCGAAAAACTTGGGCATTACGACTTCAGCTGTTTCCCAAGCGCTCAAAAAACTCGAGGCTCAACTCAAGACCGATCTTTTCTATCACAATCAAAGGCCGCTGAAATTAACTCCAGCGGGGAAAAAACTCTTCTCTGAGGGACAGCCCATTGTCGAGGCTATCAAAGCTTTACAAACACAGTACCTTGATATCGACATGCCGCAGGTGAGTTTGCGCTTGGGATTAAGCGAATCCGCGACAGCTACGCTTTCTCCTTGGCTTGTAAGCGCTATTCATAAGCGCATTGCGCAGCTTTCCGTGAGCTCAAATCTCAATACCGTTCTCACCGAAGAATTAAAAAGCGGTAGCTTAGATATTTGCATTTACTCTGAGGGACTATTAACACAGTCGCAGTGGATGCGCATCCCTATTTTCGAAGAAGAGTTTCTCTTTGTTCGAGCAACTTCCCTTCCCGTGCTTCGCACGATTGATGACTTGCGTGCCATTGCAACTGTTTACCCCTACATTTCCTATACGAACGCAAGCCAAGACCGCGAGACAGTCGATCAGTTTTTGCGGTCTGTCAATGTCAGACCCCGCTCGAGAATTCAGACAAGTTCAAGTTACTGCTTAGTTGGTCTTGTCGATCAAGCGCGCGGTTGGACGCTTTTACCCGCAACGAATCTACTTAGTGGCGCTACTTTTGCGCATGCCGTGAAATGGGCACCGCTACCAAAGCAGTATCGCTTTCGTCGCCGTACTTGGGTTCTCGGCAGCCCGACGTTTGCTAATGAAATTCGCTGGCTTGCAAGCTTGTCGCAGACAATTTACGCCACGCACATTACCGAGCAATTGCGTAAGCTCTCTCCAGAGATTCTGAAGCACGTTTCGATTTTGCCCCTAAAAAATCTTTAGGATGGATTCATACTCGGGCAATACAAGATAGGAAACGAAGAAAATTGATTTTCTTGGTTTTCGGCGAGTATCAACTTCGCACGGATGTTAACTGCGAGACCTATGCTCTTGCCATACTCAGAAATGCCAAACACCCACAAAGTGATTGAGAGGAGCACCCTAAACCTATCTATCGGGTTTCGAGGGGCGCTCTTTACCAGCCCATCCAGCGCCAAGCGAGATGAATGCTTAGAAAGATTGGTATGACAAACAGATAAACGTATTTGGCAGAGTACGGCATTTTTATGCCCTCGCCCGTGTTGGTTTCCTTTAGGTAATTATCAAAGCCCCAACCAAACCTCTTACACAGAATAAAGTACAAATAGTAAAAGCCACCAAAAACCAGGTTGTCTGAGACGAGGTAATCCTCAATTTCCAAAAATGAGGTGCCACTACCCACAGGATACCAATCAGGAATGGCATTAAACCCAAGCACACAAGGTAAGGTTGCAAGCAAAGTAATAACGCAATTGAGGATGACTGCACGAGTCCTGCTTAACTTATAGCACTCCATGCAAATAGCGGTGACGTTTTCAAAGAAGGCCACCAAGGTTGAAAACGAAATGAACGCAAGAACCAAGAAAAATAGACCTCCCCATATATCTGCAGCCTCAATATGCGATTGCGTGAAGATGGGGACAAGCTGCACAAAAAGTAGTTTTGGTCCAAGAGAAGGATCTACGCCGTAGGTGTAGCACAGGGGATAGATAATGCAGCCAGCAAGAACACCTGCTAGCACATTAAGCACCATGATAGGAATGCTGTTACTTAAGAGCGTATGGCTAGACCTCATATACGATCCTAAGACCTGAATAATGCCGATACCAATAGCTAGGGTAAAGAAGGCTTCTGTCAAGGCATCAATGAGGATATGAGGAAAGGACTGGCGGGTAAAAGCTTCAAGATTGGGAGCCAAGAAAGCTTTAATCCCAGCACTAAAACCATCTAATGTTGAAGCGGCAAAGGTCAAATAGATGAGCATGACAAACAGCATAATCATCATTGGCTTGAGGGTACGCTCAACGCCCTTTCTAAGCCCGAGTGCACAGATAGCAAAGCCTGCGAGGACAACAATCAGAGTGCTCGTCATCATGATGGGAAATGAATCCATCACATCTGAAATCATAGCCTCGGTCATGGCCTCCGTCAGGTCTCGTCCAAAGCCATCCGTGAAAAGCTTCAAGCTGTAATAGAACATCAAACCCGTTACCACGGAATAGATCGACATTACGACGTAGTTGCAGAGAATGAACCAGTACTTATTGCGGTGAGTCTTTGAGCCCTTCGCCTCTAGAGCCTCAAGAGATCTACCAAGCGACAAGCGTGAACTGCGACCTACGGCGAGTTCCATGGTAAAGCAAGGTAGCCCAATCACTGCCAAGCAGACAATGTATAAGAGCAAAAACAAAAGACCGCCATTATTAGCGACTGTGTGTGGAAATCGCCAAATATTGCCAAGTCCTATAACGCAAGCGGCAGTGACCAGAAAAAACGCGCCACGCGATGAAAATTGTTCTCTCGATGTCATTGACTAAATCCAATGTCTATCACGGCTACCTAAAATAAATTGGGCTATAAAAAATGCGAAGTTTAAATTTATGACTAAAAATGCGAAAGATTAAGAAGGAGGATTAAAAGGTCGAACAAAGAAAAAACCACACCAAAGTCGGACTGTGGTTTGTCTAGTCAAAAATAGCAGCCTCGCGCTTTTTCTTTTCTTCGGCATACTCCAACAGTGCCGATCGCAATAGGTCAAACCCCGCACCCTTAGCAGCGCTTAAAAAGATAGCCTTCACGGCTCCGGTTTCGTTATCACGGACAAGGGAAGGCTCGTGGCCCGATAAATCAATCTTATTGAAAACCGTAATCACAGGGATATCGTTCGCGCCGATTTCTTCTAAGACTTCGTTCACTGACTCAATCTGCTCTTCACGATTGGCGTTTGAGGCATCAACAACGTGTAAAAGCACATCGGCTTGAATCGTTTCTTCTAACGTTGACTTAAAAGCATCGATAAGTTGGTGAGGAAGGCCTCGAATAAATCCAACTGTATCGCTTAGAACAACCGATTCGTTTTCTCCAATCCAGCAACGTCTTGCCGTCGTATCGAGCGTAGCAAAAAGCTGATTGGCCGCATACACATCAGAACGCGTGAGTGCATTAAAAAGCGTGGACTTCCCTGCGTTTGTGTACCCAACAAGACTCACAGTGAGCGTTGAACCTTCAGAGCGAGATTGACGACGTGTATCGCGCTGACGCGCAAGTTTCTTTAGTTGCGCCTTAAGTTGCTTGACGCGAGAGGCAATCAAGCGACGATCCAATTCAATCTGCTTTTCCCCTGGGCCACCGGTTTTACTTAAGCCTCCTCTTTGACGCTCTAAGTGCGTCCAGCCGCGAACTAGGCGTGTCGATAAGTGCACGAGCTTTGCGAGTTCCACTTGAAGCTTTCCTTCGCCACCCTTTGCCCGACGCTCAAAAATCGAGAGAATCAGTTCCGTGCGATCCATCACGCCTACTTCAAGGCTTCTTGCCAAATTCCTTTCTTGCGCTGCAGTAAGCGTTGCATCAAATATGACAACATCAGCGTGCGTTATTTTGGCTAACTCACGGATTTCTTCGACTTTTCCTGAGCCAAGAAGTGTCGCAGGGTCTGGCTTATCGCGCCGCGCTTGAATCAGTCCCACAACCTCAAGCGCATCCGAGCGAGCAAGCTCACTAATTTCTTCGCCCTTATCGAAAAAGGGCGTGCGTCCGATAGCCACAGAAACGAGGAGTGCTCGAGGTAGAACTTTCTCTCGAGCACTGTCATAGCGGAACTTGGTCAAATTAGGCTTCCGACGATGCGTCCATATCAATGGCGCGCGATGGAACAATTGTGCTGATGGCGTGCTTGTAGACCATCTGCGTTAAGGTATTACGCAACATAACGACATACTGATCGAAAGCAATAACCTGTCCCTGAAGTTTGATTCCGTTTACAAGGTAAACCGAAACGGGAACGTGTTCTTTTCTTAACGTGTTAAGGAAGGGATCTTGAAGGCTCTGGGTTTTGGATGCTTGAATGTTACTCATGTTCTTTTATCCTTTTCGTGGGAACCCCACGCTTTATTATTTTTTCCTGAGTTTCTTTTGAAATAGGTCTTGCCTACTCTTTAAGGATAGTAATCCAGCCAAAGACGGTTTGCTCGCTTTCTTTCGCGCGAATTTGTGAGAAATATTTACGCAAAAGAACTTTGTTAGGTAAATGCTCTGAGACGCTTGAAAAGTAAAGAAACAAAATTTTCGTTAAGGCTAGCCCCTAACTCAAGCCTTCTCCCGTTAGACTCTTTCTAAGAGATTCTCCAAAGTTTTGAGGGCTTAGTAATGACACGAAAGGAACAACTTTTAGACGATCTAAAAAGTGAACTTTTAAAACTGATGCCTAACTCGGAGCATCGAGAAAGTTCCATTCCGTCTGTTTCCTTTACGCGTGCCAATGCGCCGCAACAGTGCAATGTCTGTCTATACCAACCCGTTCTTGTCCTTGTCTTACAAGGCATGAAGCAAGCGCATATTGGGTCGACTATCATTGAATATAAAGCCGGTCAGACGATGATTGTGGCTCTTGATATGCCAGGCGTCTACGAGATTCGTGAAGCAAGCGAAAAGCGCCCCTTCTTAGCCATTGCCGTCCAATTTAATCGCCAGATCTTAACTGAGCTTCTAACGCAATCGCCCGAATTAAGCGAAAACCTCTCTTCTAAAGAAGTCTCTCCTGTGATGGCAGCTGACGCCTCCGAAGAAATTCTCGAAGTCTTTTTACGCCTAATTCGACTCGAGGCAACACCCAATCGCATTCATATCTTCGCACCGCTTATTTTGAAGGAATTGCACTTTTTAGCGCTTAACTCCCTACAGGGTGAATGCTTACGCCACTTTTGTTCGGGAAACACACCTGCGCCTCGCATCGCCACTTCCATTGAGTGGCTTCGCACACACTTTAGTTCTCCCTTTAGTGTTAACGAATTAGCCCAGCATGTCGGAATGTCCGCTTCGGCCTTTCACAAACACTTCAAAGAGTTCACAACGCTTTCTCCCCTGCAATTTCAAAAGCGACTTCGCTTGCAGGAAGCCGAGCGCTTGATGCTTGTTGAAGGCAAAAACGTTGACTACGCAGCATTCGCCGTTGGCTACAAGAGCTCTTCACAGTTTTCTCGCGAGTACAAACGCACCTTCGGTAGCGCTCCACATCGCGATATCTCAAAGAAAAAAGCGGCACTCTCTTTCTAGCAAGCCTCTTTAAAAAAAAGAGAAATAGGCAAAAATTATCTATTTCTCGGCATAGACGCTTCTTACGCGTCTTCCTAAGATTTCTTTCGCTTAATTGAAAGCAATTTTCACTTGCTTTCGTGCTCTTGCGTCACGCGTTTCATTAAGGAGGGAAACCATGCACAAACGGCAGTTTTTAATGGGTTTAGGTGGAGCGCTTCTTTTCGCTCCTATTGGAGGGATTTCTATGGCAAATGCGGCAACTCAAAGAAGTAATACAGCAAAAATAGCATTAGATAACCTAGGTGCTCGCAATCAACACTTTGTTATCGTTTCTGCGTTCACGGCATTAGGCACCACCGCTAAATTGCGCACAGCCCTCACGAATGCACTTAATTCAAAGATCTCTATTAGTGAACTGCGCGACGCTTTGGTGCAGCTTTATGCCTACTGCGGATTCCCAAGAAGCCTCACCGCTCTTTCTGAACTCTTAAGTCTTGTAAACGAAAGAAAGGCTGCGGGCATCACTGATATCGAGGGTCCTAAGGCAAAACCGCGCCCGAATCCCGAAAAGCTTCACGAAATTGGAACTGCTACGCAAACGCGGCTTGTGGGAGCTCCTGTTAAAGGCGCTTTGTTTGACTTCGCGCCTGACATCGACGCCTATCTTAAAGATCATCTTTTTGGCGATATTTTCTCAACTGGGATTCTTGACGATGCCACGCGAGAAATCGTCACTGTTTCTGCTCTTGCCGCATTGCCTGCGCCCGCACAATTGCAGTCTCATTTACAGATTGCACAAAACGTTGGCGTTAGCCCTAAGGCGCTTAAAGAGCTTTCCCAAACTTTAAAAACAGGCGTTGGCTCAAAAGAGGGTGAACTTGTTGAGAAGTTTCTTCCTAACTAAAAAAATATAGAACTTGAAAAAACTTTTTTAAGGAAACACACGATGAATAAGCGGCTTTTCTTTAAAACTCTCGGTGCACTTCTCGTTGCGCCTACATTAACGGTGAAAACTATGTCTCTTTCTTTTGCTCAAACAAATCCCATGAAAGTTGCAGTTGTCTATTACACAAGAACAGGAAACACAGAAAGTGTTGCTCGTGCTGTTCAAGCTGCTACTGGGGCTGACCTTTTTGCTATCGATACCGTTGAGCCTTATCCCAAGGCCTATCGTGAAACAACCGAAGTGGCTAAGGAAGAAATCGAAAAAAAGATTTTTCGCCCAATTAAGCCCGTGGCAATTGACTTAGCTAAGTATGAGGTCATTGTCCTTGCCTCGCCGACGTGGTGGCACCACATCGCGCCTGCTCTTGAACTCTGGATTAAGTCTGTAGATCTATCGGGAAAACTCGTTTTAACATGCAACACCCATGGCGGTGGTGGCGTTATGGAAACACGCGATGACTTCGAAAGGTTATTGCCAAACGTCAAATTAGGAACGCACTTTACGACCTACGGCTCCGTGGGCCTACGAAGTAGTGGCGTTCGCTCTTGGCTTAGAGAAAATGGACTTGTGAAATAAGTAAGAGAAATCTCCTTTGTGTACCCCGCAACAGCAAACCTTGTTGCGGGGTATTACTTTCCGCGTCGCTTTGTGGTGCTTTGACGCGCCCCGCTCTTTTGTGCGGCAATGCGAAGTCCCACTTTCTAGTTGGTTATCGGCATCGGAAAGAAAGCCAAAATTGGAAAGAGACTCTGTTCCTGTGGCTTAGAGAAAACGAGAGAGAGAAAAAAATAAAGCAACTTTCGTTACCTTATTTCTGAGAATTGGTCGGGGCGGCGGGATTCGAACTCGCGACCCCTTGCACCCCATGCAAGTGCGCTACCAGGCTGCGCTACGCCCCGACACAGAGTGCGCATTTTATCGTGCAGGAAAACATTTTTCAAACGCTATTTTCATCGCGCGAAAAACTGCGATTTTCAAAAGTGAAGATAACAAGAATCTTGGCTTTCTTTGACGAACTATTTATCGCCAAAAAGGTCAACTCGCAAGGCTTCTAAGTCTTTGATAGCTTGCTCAACTAAGCGCCGCATTTGATCGTTCTTTTCTTTGGCGCAATCGAGTGCACTCGTTAAGTCCGAGAGACGCGCCGCGCACTCGCTTTTTACCGCAGAGAATTCTTCACGCTGGTTTGTAAGACTATCTTCAAAGCGTGTTTTCTGCTCGGTGATGACTTCTTCGAGCTGCTTTAAACCGCCACTAATGCGCTCGGAAAAACTATCTTTTGGTGCCTCGGAAATGGTGCCCGTTGCAAAAATGGGAGCTACAGGCATCGCAGGAATAACTTCGTCAAGCTTTGCGGGCACCGCACCTTGAGGCGCCGCAGAACTTATGCTGCTCGCACGGTCTTCTTCAGAGATGATGCGACGGGCCTCTTGCACAGTCATAAAGCGAGAATAAAGACACTTCTTAATGCGTTGCACAAGATAGAGCTCACGCTCGGTAAAGAGCGTCTTTAAGTGCCCTGAAGCGTCTTTTAATTCTTCAAAGTAATCGGCCCAATAAATGAGGACGTGCTCAGGCACTTCACACGTATCGCATACGTGCTGCAACGGATACTTTGCCAAATCATTTCCCGGTTGCATAGCCAAGTCCAATAAGACTGAGAGGCTTCTTTACCAAGTCGGTAAAGAAGCCCAATTCATTAACGAGATTTCGAGGCGGTCTTACTCTTTGCAACCGCATCACGCATCACAGGCGACGGAACAAATGTCACAACGCGACGCGCCGTAATTTCATAGGGCTGTCCCGTTTTGGGATTGCGGCCTGGACGCGCCTTCTTATCGTGCGTGCAGAATGTGCCGAAGTTCGAAAGTTTCACATCGCATCCTTTGACAAGCGCGGCCAAAATTTCATCAAAGATGGCATCAACCACAGCTTGCGCTTCGTTGCGAGAAAAGCCCATACGATCGTAGAGGACATCCACAAAACTTAGCTTGGTAACCGATGTTGCATCCTCTAAGCCATCGAGAACGTTTCTTTGTGGTGTCAGTAATGTATTGTTATCCATTTTTATTGTCCCGTAAAACGGTTGTGTTTTTAAAAAATACCGACTTATTAAGCTCTGAGTTTAATTCCTAAAGCGAAAAGAGCCTCAAGCAATTTCTTTTGCGTGTGTTCGGCTTGCTCGTCCGTTATCGCTTGCTCGCTGCGAGCAAGAAGCGTCAAACGGAAAGCCATACTCTTTTCACCTTGCTCGAGCTCCTCCTTGGGTCGATAAAGGTCAAAAAGTTTAAAGTCTTCGATTGTTTCGCCAGCCTTCGTCTTCTTTAAAGCGTTAACGGCGTTTTCAATTGCCTCGTACGTCACACTCAATGGAACGACCAAAGAGAAGTCACGTTCAATCGGCTGGAACTTCGAGACGGCTTCGGGCGATGGAATCGGTGTAGCAAGAATACTTGCCACATCGACTTCAAAGACAACAGGCGCCTTCGGTAAAGCGTACTTCTGGCAAAGCTTCGGATGAAGTTCACCGATAAAGCCAATTTCTTTCCCATTTAATACGACTAACGCCGCACGCCCCGGGTGTAACGCTGGGTGGCGCGTAGCAACAAACGTCGCTTTAAGCGGAGCAAGTAACCGCTCTAAATCGCCTTTGACATCAAAGAAATCAACATCGCGTGCGGCTTCGCCCCACTGAACGCCGTGCGCATCCCCATAGGCGAGAGCTGCGATGTGAAGGGGTTGTCTGACGCCCTTAACTGTCCAGGGGCCATCCTCAACAGTGTCATCGGGATAAAAGACGCGACCCAATTCAAAGATGCGGACATCTTGCGCTTTGCGATTTAAGTTGTAGCGCAAGATTGAAACAAGACTTCCGATAATTTGCGTACGCATCACCGAAAGCTGGCTTGCAATCGGGTTTAAGAGGCGAATCGGATTGGTATTACCCGCAAAATCCTCTTCCCACTCTTGTTCGACGAAACTAAAGTTAATCAACTCTTGATAGCCACAATCGACTAAGGCATAACGCAAATCGTGATTGGTGCGAACGCCTTCTTTTTGGCTTAGCATCGTCGCGCGTGCTAAAGGCTCGCGGTCAGGAAGCTTCTCGTAGCCATAAAGACGAGCGACCTCTTCGATTAAGTCTTCTTCAATCTCGATATCAAAGCGATACGTTGGAGCCTTAACTAAGAAGTCAGCGCCCTCTCGCGTAAATTCAAAACCAAGACGCGTAAAGGCCTCAGACATAAAGTCATCAGGAATATCGACACCAACGACCTTGCGGCAACGGTCTGGTCTCATTCTCACAACCGAACGCTTCGGAAGGTTGACAATCTGATCGTCGACGGGACCGATCTTTGTTTCTGGTGTCCCGCAAATCTCAAGCACTAAACGCGTAGCGTACTCGACGTGCTCGATGTGATTACCGAAATCCACACCACGCTCGTAGCGGTGCGCAGCATCCGTCGAGAAATTCAAGCGGCGGCAACGGCCTTGAATTTTTTCTGGGAACCAGAACGCAGCCTCGATAAAGAGTGCTGTCGTTGTATCACTGATTGAGCAGTGAGCACCACCCATAATGCCACCAAGCCCTAAGGCACCCTTTTCATCGGCAACAACGCCGTAGTACTCGTCAAGCTCGGGCTTGACCCCATTTAAGAGTTCAAGCGGTTCGCCTTTTTCTGCCCAGCGAATCGTGACATCACCCGTTAACTTATCAAGATCATAAAAGTGCGTTGGGCGACCGAGCTCAAGCATCATGTAGTTGGAGATATCAACTAAGGCAGAGATCGAGCGCTGGCCAGATCTTTCGAGGCGCTCTTTCATCCAGATCGGCGTCTTTGCTTTCGGATTTAAATTACGAATGACGCGCCCTGTGAAGCGCCCGCATAAGTCAGGCGCTTTAATGTGAACTTTTTTCACGCACGTGCAGGTGGCGGGAACCGGACTCATATCCGGTAGCGACAAAGGGGCACCAGTTACTGCGCGTAAGTCGCGCGCCACACCAATCACGGATAAAGCATCCCCGCGATTGGGTGTTAACTTAATTTCGATTCGCTTTTCGTCTAAGCGTTCGACCTTACGGATGTCTTCGCCAATAGGAGCGTTTTCATCAAGAATCCAAAGACCTGAATGGTCTTCAGAAACGCCCAATTCGCGAGCCGAGCAAAGCATGCCAAAGCTTTCTACGCCACGCATCTTCGCTTTCTTAATAACAAAGTCACCTGGGAGCTTTGCGCCAATCTTTGCGCACGGCACTTTTACGCCTGCTGCAACATTGGGAGCGCCACAGACGATTTGTAAGGGCTCGCCCTCTCCCACATCCACTGTGCAGACGTGTAAGTGATCGGAATTGGCGTGATCGACACAAGTTAAGACTTTCCCGACAACAACGCCCGTAAAGGGAGGAGCAATTGTTGTGGCTTCCTCAACTTCGAGGCCCGCCATCGTCAGCGCCTCAGTTAACTCTTCGCTTGTGAGATCTGGATTGATGTAGTGGCGTAACCACTCTTCAGAAAATAACATCGTGAAATCCCCAATAATTCCTAGCTAAACTGAGAAAGAAAACGCAAGTCGCCTTCAAAGAAAAGGCGCAAGTCGTCAATGCCGTAGCGAAGCATTGTCAGGCGCTCTAATCCTGAACCAAAGGCAAAGCCAATGTAGCGCTCGGGGTCCAAACCATAGTTACGCACGACTGTGGGGTGAACTTCACCTGCGCCCGAAATCTCAAGCCAACGCCCTTTTTTCGGTCCTGTTGTAAAGGCCATATCCACTTCAACCGAAGGTTCGGTAAAGGGGAAATAACTCGGACGGAAACGCACAATCAAATCATCGGTTTCAAAAAAGCGGCGCAAAAATTCCGAATACACACCCTTTAAATCGGTAAAGGAAATGTTTTCATCCATCCACACGCCTTCGACCTGATGAAACATCGGCGAGTGTGTTGCATCGCTATCGACGCGATACGTGCGACCTGGGGCAATCACCTTAATCGGTGGCGTATGCGTACGTGAATACCGCACCTGCATGGGAGAGGTGTGCGGACGAAGCGGCAACTGCAATCCTGTTGAATCCTTACGGTCAACATAGAACGTGTCTTGCATTGAGCGCGCAGGGTGATTCGGTGGATTGTTTAACGCAGTAAAACTAAACCAATCGCTTTCAATTTCAGGGCCATCAGCAACATCAAATCCGATGGAGCGGAAAATTTCTTCAATCCGAATCCATGTGCGCATCACTGGGTGCAATGCACCTTTAGCTTTAATGCGACCAGGAAGCGTCACATCAACAGCTTCGGCTGCTAAGCGCTTTTCAAGCTTAGCCGCGGCAAGCGCTTCGCGACGTGCATTCAAAGCGGCTTCAATCGCAGCTTTAGCCGCATTGATTTCTTGTCCGCGGGCACGGCGTTCTTCAACGGGAAGTTTCCCGAGCTCTTTCATTAAAAGCGTAACCGAGCCGCTTTTACCGATGTAGCGAGCCTTCGCGTCTTCTAACGCAGCTGGTTGCTCAGCGATAGCGAAATCGGCTTTCGCCGACTCAATGAGTTCCTGGAGTTCTTGCATATGTCAACCCATGCGAATCCAAAAAAATGTACTTCTAATACGTAAAACGCAAGCGTATAAATCAAAAAAGGGCTCGGGGCAAGACGCATCAATTGCGTACCTGTGCCGAAACCCTTTTTTCGTAAGAGTGATTTAGGACTGAGCCCTGAAATTCACTCGAAAAGATACGAGCCGTTTACTCTAGCCGAGTGCGGCTTTGGCCTGGGCGACAAGAGCAGCAAAACCTGTCTTGTCAAACACAGCCATATCCGCCAACACTTTGCGATCGAGTGCGATGTTCGCCTTCTTCAAACCATTCATAAAGCGGCTGTAAGTTAAGCCGTTAGAACGTGTTGCTGCGTTAATACGAGCAATCCAAAGGCGACGGAACACGTGCTTCTTATCGCGACGGTCGCGGTAGGCGTACTGACCAGCACGCATCACGGCCTGTTTGGCGACACGGAACACATTATTGCGACGCAAACGATAGCCCTTGGCTAGGGCAAGAATCTTCTTATGACGAGCGCGAGCCGTCACACCACGTTTAACTCGAGGCATTCTTTTTCCTCCCTTTCTTTACGCGTAAGGCAACATACGATGGATCGACTTGCTGTCGGATTCGTGAATGGTCAACATTCCACGAAGATGACGCTTGTTTTTCGTCGTACGGTGAGTGAGGATGTGGCGCTTGGTTGCATGCGCACGTTTGATGGAACCGCCCGAGCGCACCTTAAAGCGCTTGCTCGCGGCCTTTTTGGTCTTCATCTTCGGCATTTTGCCGTTTCCTTCTTAATTTATCGGAACTCTAGGCGTCACGCAGTCATGCGCGTGATCTTCTCAATGCCCGCCCCGACTTCTTTTCTGTTCTTAGTAATTTAAGCCTTGCGCTCAAATTCCCAGAACTCTGAAAGTGTGGGATTATATCCCGAGTGAAAAAGAATTTCTAAAAAAATTCAAGAAATTTCTGAAAAATGGCGACTTTATGAAAACGCGGCGTTTCCCGAGTGGGATTCGCCGCGCCAACCCTAACTATTCAAGGAGTGTGTTACACGTGTCTTACTTGATCTTTTCGTAGATATAGACTTCGTGAATTTCCTTGGTGTAGCCTTCATCCTTGAATGGGCCCTGGCTCATACCAAGAATGATTTGCGTACCGCGGTTATTCAAGACGAGAAGGTCTTGTGTAACGGGGTCAATGCAGACGCCTTCGATTTCGCCAGCACGGCGGAAATCGGTCATTTCGCGTAAGAGTTCAACTCGACCAGCGGAGGCGCCACCAGCGATCAAACCAGTGCGTGTCACGACCTTACCATTGGCATCGGTCTTAACTGACCACGGTGTGTCCTTAACCGGTTCCGTACCCTGCTTTAAGCCTGTGTAGGGAACGCCTGTGATGTCCATGACATAGAGGTTATCGGCGATGTGATAGGTGGATTCGCCGTCGTCAGCAGAAAGAATCATCTTGCCGTCGGCAATGAAGATACCCTGGCACCAGTACGGTTCTGGACGGCACTGGACCTTCGTGTAGTACTTCTTGGTTTCAAGGCTATAGGCATACACATAGCGGCTATCGACCCAGTCGGATAACCAAACGAGGTTACGTTCGCGGTCAACGGCAACACCAGAGACTTCGACCTGACCGGATTCAGCCGACCAAGGAATGTCTTCAATCCACTTTAATGTGTTCGCGTCATAGATGGAAACGCAGATGTTCTCACCACGGCCAAGGTTGAAGTGTTCATTACCCGTGTAGATCTTGCCATCATGCACGTCGATATCGCCAAAGTGATTGGCTAATTCGGGATGTGGGAACAGACCATCGGTCTTTGTCTGAACGCGTTTTTTCACAAGCTTCCAATTGCGGTCATATTTATAAAGACCACGTGTATCGGAAACGTAGAAGTAATCTTTATCGGCAGCGATACCCTGACGGCCATCGACTTGCACGACTTGCTTTAAGCGATATTCTTTACCAATGTGTGGAGCGGCGCTTACATAAGAAGCGGCGAATGCGCATGCCAAAGCGGCAACTGTGCATTTAAACAACGTTTTTTTCTGCATGCATTTTCTCCTTAGGAATAATGATGGATTTCCCCGGCCGGGAAACCAAACATATTTTGTGGTATGGGATAAATGCTTAGCGCTCTTTCTCAAAGACTTTTTGCCTTTAGAGAAACATTGAGCTTAAATTTTTGTCGAAATAACAAAGATTTGTTACACTTTAAGTTTATATCTAGGGGATTTCTGAAAATCGCGTCCTGCGTTTTCCCGCTAAGTAGTTTGTCTTACCTTAATTTACCTACCCGCAACGCTTTCTAGCCTCTCTCATTGCGACGCGAGAGCGAGAGGGAAAAACGCCTTTTAGTAATCCGCGTTTTTTCGTCGCGCATACGAAATCCCCGCATACGCCCTAAACTCCCGTCTATTTTCATAAACAGGCGGGAATCTTTTTTCTAGCGCTCGATAAATATTTGATTTAGAACAAAAATTAGTGTCGAAGGACTTCCATTTCTATGCGAACTAGATTATACTTTGCTCTGTATTTCATAATCTATGCCAAACTAGAAAATGACCACAAGCAAAGACCTCTGCGACCTCAAATTCCTCTCGTTTAACAACCGCGGCAGAAGGTATATCCGTGCCTACCGCAATGTCTGGGTTTCTCAGAAGCTCGACAAAGACGGAAAAGTTCTTAAACCTGGCCACAGCAAGCCAAAGGAGCAACATCAGGTCGGCGCTTTGCTCGATGACGGTCGTGTCATCGTCTCTGAGAAGTTCACGAACAAATTCCCCCAATTCCTAGGAACTGATTGGTACTTTTGCAATTGCTCTCTTGTGGATGAAGAGAGCTTTGACCAGTTTCAAGCAAAGCAGAAACAAGGGACTCCTTCTCAAGAGGACAACAAGGACACTGCAGAGGCAGAGGAAGTCGAAATTGCCGAGGAAGAGGATGTTGAGAGCGAGCCCACAACTAAGTCATTTTTACCCTATTTTGCTTTGAGCAATTTGGCTATGAAGTGCGGTATTACTGCGTCGCTCACCTCGACCTTTGGGAAAAAGGACGGAAGGAAGTTTTTAGATTACGCCATTTATCTTTTCCTTGAGTCTGACTCTGCGGATTGTTACGAAGACTGGGCCTTCCACCAATTGCTATCGGCCAACTCTGAACCGATGGATGGCAGAGCAATCTCAAAACTGCTACAGCTCTGTACAGACGAAGCGTGGGATAAGTTTTGGAAAGACCGCTATGAGCACTCCAAGGCTGCAAACGCGGCCCCAATGAATGAAAAGATTGTCCGTTTCTGCGCCTTTGACAGCACAAGCATTTCCACCTACAGCGTAATGGACGATGCGGCATTCGGACATGCCAAACAGGATTCTCATCTCAAACAAATTAACCTAGCCGTTGTCTTTGACCAATTCAGTGGTGATCTCGTTTATGCCTTTACCTATGATGGCTCCATCAATGACAAAGCCACTTATGCTTATGCGATTAGCCGGATGACTCAAGCTGGTTTTCCGATGAACGAAATCATGCTAATTACTGACCGAGGCTACTACAGCAACTTCAACAGCAACACGCTTTTGCAAGAGTCTGTCCATTACTTAAGTGGTGTCCCGATTAGCAAGAACTCGGTAGAGGAAAAGTGGATTCTTGAGAAGGGACGAGACATACAGGACAATCCTGTATTTTGGAATTCACTGTATGAAACGGCTTACTACACACTGCCAGCAGAAGTGTGGAATGTCGATGGCGTAGAGAGAAAAACAATCACACATATCTACTACAGCCCCCGAATTGCTACCGAGCAAAAGGCTGAGCTCAATAACATGCTGACCAAGACACTTGACTCGTTACGCAATAAGCAGCCAGTCGATCAGCAGCAGATGCAGCAAGCTCGTCCCTACCTTCAGAAAGTTCCGAAAGCAGATTCCAACATTCACAAAGAGCCTGAGAAAGTTTGGGACTTTAATCCAGAACCCATCCGTAGATTCCAAGGGCGAGCAGGTTACTTTATTCTGAAATCAGACGTTGTAGAGAATCCCATTACCACCTTATCGTTATATCGCCTGCGTAGTGGCATTGAACAAGGATTTGATCAACTGAAAAACAGTCTTGGTGGTCGCAGAATGAACGTACAAAACAAGGCGCACAAGGGAAAACTTTTGTGCGTATTGATAGGAACCGCTCTGCGTTTGATGATTCGATATAACTATGAGCGCCACCAATATCTGTGTCCCTCATCGAATGTCCAAATTCCTGGGAACTCAGTGACAAAACTCATGAGGCAATTAGATCGCGTTCAAGTAACGAGAAGAAGGTCAAATGAATCTTGGCTTTGCGGGTTAGTTCCGAGACGTATGCGAGAGTGGCTTGGAATCCTGTTTGAATGCCCAAATCCGCCGCGAAAATTTAAGCTAAGGGGTGGCTAACGCCACCCCATGATTGCTCCGCCTAGATTATGAAATTAACTGCGGAGTTTAGGATTTGGGCTGAAGCTTTCAATCCCAAATTGTGCGGGTTTTTTCCAAAGAAAAGGCCCGAGCAAAATCGATTGCTCAGGCCATAAACCTGGTGCCCCAAGTCTGACTCGAACAGACGACCTATCGCTTACAAGGCGATTGCTCTACCAACTGAGCTATTAGGGCGTGGGCGCCATTGTACATAAAAGCGCTCAAAGTTTGGTAAATACGGGGATGTCTTCCTCAGTTTTTTTGTCTGATTTTTGTTCTTTGCTTGGCAAAAGCGAGAAGTAACTCATCAGATCTGTGTTCTCTTTCGGGTAAAACGCTGCAATGCGTCCAATCGGAATTTCAATCGAGCAAACTCGTTCGCCAAAGCGAGTCTGAAAACTCATCTTGTCTTTGTCAAGATTAAAGTTATGTGTTGCAAGAGCCGAGACACAAAGCACAATCGTGTTATTCGGATTGACATACTCGCGTGGAACAAGACACGCATCATCAACATCGATGAGAATGTAAGGTGTGTAGCCTTCCTCATCGCACCAGTCGAGCAGCGCACGAATGATGTGGCTTCGAAACGAGGGCTTAGAAAGCGGCCCAATGTAGGTAGCCTCAGACATTGAATGTTCCTCTATTTAGTCGTTTTACTTCTTAGCGGCGCATCACCTTTTCAGAAGGTGTCATCGAGTCGATAAACGAATTTCTCGAGAAGACACTTTCAGCATACTTTAAAAGGGGAGCAGCGCTCTTAGGCATTTCGATTTCGTAATGGTCTAAACGCCAAAGTAGTGGAGCCAAGGTGATATCGAGCATCGTGAAGTCGTCGCCCATTAAATAGCGATTCTTCGAAAGCACTGGAGAAAGCTGCACGAGTTGATCACGAATCTGCGTGCGGGCAACCTTCTTTCTCGCGTCAGATTCTTCGCGGCGCTCTAAAACACGCACGAAACTAAAAAGCTCACGCTCGAAGGTGTAGATAAATAGGCGAGCTCTCGCGCGCTGAATGGGATCTGCGGGCATCAATTGCGGATGCGGGAAACGCTCATCAATGTATTCATTAATGATTGTCGACTGATAAAGCGTTAAGTCGCGCTCGACCAAAATGGGAAGTTCTCCATAAGGGTTCATTGCCTCGATTTCCGCAGGCTTATTGAACAAGTCAATATCGTTGATTTCAAAATCACAGCCCTTTTCGCAGAGTACGAAACGGCAACGATGGGAAAACGGGCAGGTCGAGCCCGAATACAAAAGCATCATAGGGAAAACGTCCTTGAATATCGTCAAAAATGAGACCGCATCTCGGAGTATCCAAGATTTGCGGCAAAGTGCGAATTATAAGAATTTAAGAAAATTTTTCCCAAAAAGTGCTAAAAGCGCCCTGATTTGAAATAAATAAACGGCGTTTCGCACTGAAGCGGAAACTCGTGAGAATCGCCTTACTAGACCGGATTATTGGTATCGATAAATACGGAGGGGATACCAAAGATTTCTTCAATCTTTTCTCCAAGAGCACGAATACCAAAACGTTCTGTCGCGTGGTGCCCGCAAGAAAAGTAGGTCATCCCTAGTTCTTTAGCAATGTAGGTGGTGCGCTCAGAAATCTCACCAGAAATATAGGCATCCGCTCCAATGCGAGCCGCCTCTTCTATGTAATCTTGAGCCGCTCCCGTGCACCAAGCAACAGTGCGAATGCTTTTTTCTTGCGCTCCGACAACAAGAGGAGCTCTTTGCAATGCTGCTTGAAGTTTTTCTTTGAGCGCATCAACGGTAAGGCTCGTTTCAAGCGCGCCGTACCACCCAAAATCTCCTTCGCCAAAGCGTCCTTGGGGCGTTACCCCTAGCGCTTTTCCTAAAAGAGCGTTATTGCCAATCTCTAGGTGATTGTCTAAGGGAAGGTGATAAGCAACAAGCGCCATCCCTGAGGTAAGAAGAGCGTGAATTCTCTTATAACGAATGCCTGTGATACGAACTTCGTCGTGTTTCCAAAACCAGCCGTGATGAACAAAAAGCGCATCGGCTCCTTGGCTAGCTGCCGCCTCGATTGCATCGAGAGAAGCAGAAACGGCGGTGCAAATCTTTTTAATCTCGCGCCCGTCGCCTTCAACTTGCAAGCCATTTGGGGCATAGTCGTTGTAGTTTTCCGGGGCCAATAAGGCCTCTGTATAGCTAAGGAGCTCTTTGAGTTTCATAGTGCAAATATCCTTTTTTGTATCGGACACTTTACCGCATATGTGACGCGCTCGCGACCCCCAAGGTCCTTAACGGTTGTGATGCGTTGAAAGTGGGGCTCTTTATTAAAGAGACGACAGAGGGCATTGGCTTGATCGAAGCCGTGCTCGAAGGCTAAGACGCCGCCGTCGGCTAAAAAGTCTCCTGCCTGAGCGATGATATTTTTATAGTGCGTTAATCCATTATCGCCGTCAGTTAGCGCTATTTGTGGTTCAAAAGTAAGATGATTTAAGTGCGCGTCATCGCTTCGAATGTACGGAGGATTACAAACAATTAAGTCAAAGCCGCAGTCGCTATCGATGTTACTAAACCAGTCGCTTTCGATAAAGCTAACGCTTGCCTTGAGATTTGCGGCATTTTCTTTGGCAATGCTAAGAGCCTTTTGGCTGATGTCACAGGCGTAAACAATGGAATCCGTAACTTCAAGCGCAAGGCAAATGGCAAGAATGCCACTACCAGTTCCGAGATCTAAAATTTTTGGGTGAGGCTTTTCTTTAAGAAGCTCTAGAGAGGTTTCAAGAAGCGTTTCTGTATCAGGCCGCGGGATAAGAACATCAGGCGTGACTTTAAAGTCGTACTTCCAAAACGATTGCACGCCAAGAATGTAGGTTGCAGGAAATCCCGCTTTGACTTTTTCTACAGCCTCAAAAAAAAGAGCGGCTTTTTCGCTATCAAGAATTTCTTCAGGATGTGCGATTAAGTGCTCTTTTTGAGTATTAAGAATTTTTGCAAGGATAAGTGTTGCCTCGCCCTTATCGATGGCTTTAGAAGCGGCCTCTATAAGTTGGCGAACGCTTGGACTCATGAGGCATCACTTAATTGCGCTAAAAGTTCAGCTTGATGCTCTGTTGTAAGAGCGGTGATGATTTCCTCTAAATCGCCGTCCATGATGGCGTCGAGCCGGTAAAGCGTAAGGTTAATGCGGTGATCTGTCACGCGTCCTTGTGGGTAGTTATAGGTGCGAATGCGCTCGCTTCTATCTCCACTGCCGACCAAGTTCTTACGTTCTGTAGCGCGGTCGCTACGTTGCTTTTCAACTTCAGCGGCATACAAGCGACTTGCGAGAATGGCCATAGCGCGATCTTTATTTTGGTGTTGACTGCGCTCGTCTTGGCATTCGACGACAAGCCCTGTGGGTAGGTGCGTAATACGGACAGCCGAGTCGGTTTTTTGCACATGTTGGCCGCCCGCTCCTGAGGCGCGATACACGTCGATTCGCAGGTCTGCTGGATTGATTTTCACAGCCTCAACCTCATCGAGTTCAGGTAAAACCGCAACCGTGCAAGCCGATGTATGAATGCGACCTGCGGCTTCGGTTTCCGGTACGCGCTGCACGCGATGTCCGCCTGACTCAAACTTTAATTTCGAATAAGCGCCTTCGCCTACGATGCGGCAGATTACTTCGCGATATCCGCCGAGGTCACTAGCGTTCTTACTTGAAATTTCAACCTTCCATCCCTGGCGCTCAGCGTAGCGCATATACATACGAAGAAGGTCGCCCGCGAAAAGTGCGGATTCGTCTCCGCCGGTGCCAGCTCGAATTTCCAAATAAATGTTTCTCTTATCGTTGGGGTCTGTGGGAAGAAGCATTAACTCAAGGTCTTTTTCAAGTTGGGTGAGTTTTTCTTCTCCTAGGGTGATTTCCTCTTGTGCCAAAGAGGCCATATCGGGGTCTGCCATCATCTCTTTGGCAGTTGCAATATCGGCTTCAGTTGCCTCGTATTCTTTGACTTTCAGAGTGAGAGGCTCAATTTCTGCGCGCTCACGCGACAAATCGCGAAAACGATTCATGTCATTTGCCGCATCGGGAGCGGCAAGCATTGCGTCAATTTCTTCGAGGCGTCGGCAAAGTCCGAGAAGCTTGCCGCGCATGCTTTCTTTCATCATAGGGTCTTAAGGGAAAATCAAGAATTAAAGTTTGCGCGAAGTATAAAGGTCTTCGCTACAGCTACGTGTGCCGCGGGCGAAAGAATTCAGCAACAGGCGTTTTTTCTTTATTGCCTTTTGCGGATTCTTTAAGGTACACCGTTGGGTCGTGTGCGAATTTTTTCGTGAGATTGCGTGTGAGTTGCTCTAAAACCAATTCAGGGTCAACGCCCTTTTTAAGAGACTTCTTAGCTCGAGCCAGTTCTGTTTCGCCAAGCGCTTTTGCGCGTTCGCGAAGTTTTAAAACAGAAGGCACTGTTTCACGAGCCTCTTTCCATTGAGAGAAGGTTTTCACGCAATCGGCAACAAGCTCTTCAGCTTTAACGAGTGCTTGTGTGCGGCTTTCCTTTCCAGCGGAAACAACGCTACCTAAGTCATCAATCGTGTAAACGAAGACATCATTTAATTCGCGCACTTCCGCTTCCACATCGCGCGGAACAGCTAAGTCGATAATGCAAAGCGGCTCATGGTGGCGCTCTTTTACGGCACGAGCGACCATGCCTAGACCCAAAATCGGCAAAGAGGATGCGGTGCACGAGACAATCACATCAAAGTGAGAAATCACTTCGGGTAGTTTTTGTAAGCGAATCGCCGTTCCCCCATAGCGAGAGGCAAGCGCTTGGCCGCGTTCAATGGAGCGGTTGGCAACCGTGATTTCTTTGGGGTGCTTCGCGCCAAAGTGCGCAGCGCACAAGTCGATCATCTCTCCTGCGCCAATATATAAAACGCGTCTTTGAGAGAGATCACCAAAAATACGTTCACTTAAGCGAACGGCAGCAGAAGATAGGCTAACTGAGTTGCGGCCAATCGCTGTGTGAGATCGTACGTGCTTTGCTGCAGTAAAGGCAATCTGTGTGAGCCGATTTAGATAAAGTCCTAAGGCGCCAGCTTCGCGTGACTTGGCTACAGCCTTTTTCACTTGACCAGCAATCTGGGTTTCACCCAAAACCATCGAATCAATGCCTGAGACAACGCGACAGGCGTGAGAGACAGCATCGTCGCCTTCAAAGCTATAGATATAGGCGTCTAATTCGCGCGCAGGAATATTTTTGGCTTCTGCTAGATAATTTAAGAGGCTATCAAGAGCGAGGTTCTCGTCTTTTACGGCCCCATAGATTTCCATACGGTTGCACGTTGAGACAATGAGGGCCTCTTTAAATTCGCCTGAATCTTTGTCGCTTAGCCTTGTAAGAAGTGCCTTTAAGGAGGCCACTAAGTCGCTTTCAGCAAAAGCGACACGCTCTCGCATCGCAAGAGGTGCTGTGGTGTGATTAAGTCCTAGGCAAATCAGTTTCATCTTTTTTTTGTGACAAAAACTCGCAGGGAAATCGAGTCCGATTTCTCTGTCACGCAGTATTGGTATCGGAGGATAGCGCAATTTTGAATTTTCGATTGGACAAAACGCGCAAAAGCGCTCGAAGATGTGAGGTTTTCTCCCTTTTTATAGTCATTTTGGTCAATTGCTTTTTGTCAAATCGCCTAAGTACAATCTTTTAGAGGGGGCAAACATCTCAAACCTTTTTTGCTTAATGCAAAGGAGCCTATATGAAACGAACAAAACTGCCAGTTTTGGCCGCGCTTGCGGCTTTCAGTATGGCAGCGACGGCCGCCGTTCCTCAGGTCTCGCCTGAAGCGAAGGCAGCAGCCGAAGCGATTAACAAAGACCCTGTGATGCAAAAGATTCTTGCGGAAGCGACAAGTCCTGAGGGACAGAAGTGGCGCTTTCATACGCAAATGGAAATCGTACGTATCGCATCACCTTCGCGCTCAGAAATGAGGCGCCAAAAAGAAATCATGCGCCGCTTCACAGAAGAGTGGGGCTTTACGCCAGCGGATGTGATGACGCGTTTGGATGGCTATCTACCAGGAGCTGGGATTCAAATCATCGATGGGCTCCCTGTCTATAACGCCTGTGTGCGTTTCCCTGGAACGTACGCTAAGCAAAAGGATGCGAAGTCGTATAAGGGACAGTTCCCGAAGGTTCTTCTTGAAGGACATATCGATAGCGTTAATCCGCCAGTTCTTCCTCCAGAAAGTAACCCCTATGAGCCGGTTAAATTGCAGCTTGCCACCGAGCCGCTTGTGAAAACGCGCGATGAATTAGCTTCGATTGCTGAAGAATTGAATTTTGATAAGAACGGCAAGATTATCGAAGACGCCAATTACAAGAAAGCCTACAAGCGCTATCAAGATTACGAAGAAGCCAAAAAGATGGGCGCTTACAGAATGTATGTGCCAGGATATAACGATGCGATGATTAACACCGCAGCCGTGATGCACATTGCTTACTTGATGCATAAATACAAGGTCAAACCCGTTTATGACATCTGGGTTTGCGGCACAACAGGCGAAGAAGGCAAAGGTAACCTTTGCGGCATGAAGCAGCTTTATGGCTACAACCAGGATACGGGTAAGGGCAATAATGCGCTTAACTTCGTAGCGAACATCGCAGCCGATAGCACATCGCCCAAATCAGGCATCGTGAACTATTTAGGTTCTTACCGTTTCGAGATTAAATACACGGAACCCGCGGGAGTCAAAATTGGCGCCAAGCAACCCTCAGCATTGATGGCAATGAGTCGCGCCATTGAAATGATCTCGAACCTAAAGACGCCCTATGACTTAGATAAGTCCGCTGAAAGAACCACCTACACAGTTGGTGTTGGCAATTGCACGAAAGCTAAAGCTGGAGAGCGCAGCCAATCCTGCACGTTGATGGTTGATATGCGAAGCCCGACACAGGGACCTTTGAGTGCAATTCGCGCCAAGATCGAGCCCACCTTTAAGAAAGCAGCGCAAGAGGAAAACGCCAAATTTAAGCTTAAGGGCAACAGTCCTAAGGCTGTGAAGATGGAACTTGTGTGGTTTGGCGATCGTCCTGCTTATCAGAGAACAAATTACAACGATGGCGTCATGCAGGCGTATTGGCAGACTTCGAAGGTCGTTGGCATTGACGAGAGAACCGAGCTTAGAACAAGAGCCGCGTCACTTAACGATAACGTGCCAGCTGCTGTTGGGGTCCCGACAGTCAATATCAATGTCGGCACAAACGCTGGTGGCGGCGGTGGTCACACTTGGTATGAGTGGGGCATTCCCGGAAATGGCGTCGACGAAGGTAAGCGCGTCTACCGTATGCTCATGATGGGATTAATGACAGCGGGCTTTAACACCTCGGATGGTAAGGTGATTAAGCCTTTGATGGAACCGATTGGTGCACGCACCACTGAAGAGATGTACAAATAAGGAGAGAACATATGAAAAAAGTTATTTTTACTCTTGCTCTCGGCCTGGTTAGTGCAATGGCTTCAGCAGCAGTGTACGAAGTGGCAATCACAGGCCCAGGTGGTCACTCTAACGGCTCTTACGGAAACACCAATGCTGTTCACGCTGGGGCTCGCGCCATTATGGCTTTAGAAAAAGCGCTTCCTTGTGCGGATGTCGCCAATTTCCATGGCGGTGCATCAGTCAACGCAATTGCGGCCGATGCTCACTTTACTGTGGATACAGCGCGCTGCACGAAGGTAAGTGCTGCGAAAGCAAAGGCTGCCGTTGAAAAGGCAGTTAAGGCAGGAGCGGATGCTGAAAACGCTTTCCGTGGTGTGAAAAAGGGAGATCTTGCAAAGGGATTCCCTGCTGATATCACCTACGAAATAAAGTAGTGAAACTCTGAGAGGAAGCGAACGAAAAAGGCTCGGCGCTTTTATGTGGGCCTCAAATTTGAAAAAAGCGCCAAAGCCCGATATAGTTCGCTTTCTCAAAAATGTGGCTAGATAGCTCAGTTGGTAGAGCAGCGGACTGAAAATCCGCGTGTCGACGGTTCGATTCCGCCTCTAGCCACCATTTGCCTTTTCCTTCCTGTTTTGCCTCCTAGCACTTCCTTTGCATATCCTTTGAAAATAAAGCATTTTTGTCATTTGTTTTGTTTATTTGATTGTTGAATTAGGCTTAAAATCTTTATAATCACGCTCCTTTGAGTACCCCAATGAGTACCCCAGAGATGTATTCAAAGATAACCT
>CAVJUW010000015.1:0-33243 GCA_963652725.1 Bacteroidaceae bacterium
CTACCGTCCTCCCGTTGACAAAACGAGAAGGAGTACTGCAAACAACGCCGCTAAAACGATGCCGTAAACCAAAATTGCATAGAAAGCGCCCTTGTCATTCCTTGCCGAAATCAAAGAAACAGCGTAAATAAATCCACAATAGGTTATAGAAATCTTTACCCATAAGAACTCCCCCTTTCTATCCTGCGTCCCAAACTAAAGAATTAGCCTCCTTTGCGGCGCTTGCCAATGTGACTTGACCTTTGAAACCCTAACACAGCCAATCGCAACTTCATAGGTTTAATTTTCAGAAAATTAGGCCCAAAACACGAGCTTGAAATACTCTGTTTTGGGCCTAAAAGGGAACTCCCCCCTTCCCTTAAGTTAGAGCCTACAAGGCTCCCTTCTGAAAGCCAGCTGCTCTTAACGCTTTGCGAATCGCTCGCGCTTCTTTGCCGCTATCACCGAGAAGAATTTCGTAAAGAATTTTCGCAAGTTCCTTTAAGAACGCTTCCTCATCAAGATCCTTTAACTGGGTAAAGTTGTCTTTGAGGATTTCAATTAGTTCTGACTCTTCAAAGATATCGCGATAGCCCTTTCCTGTTAATAAGAACGTGTAAATAAGCTCAACGGCTTTATCATCAGGATGTTTCCCTACAACACAATCGTTGCAGATTCTTATGATTCCTTCCTTGGCAAACTCCATCGGCGAATACACAACACCTGGGCATGACATGGAATCTCCCACAATCATCTGCGGCACAACAACAAGCTCTGGGATTCCTTCTACGGCTTCGCCTTCGGTTCTTTCAATAGTCAGTAGCAAATTGGTCGCCGGCCCTACAAGATCGTATTCACAGCCGATTTTCTCTTGAGTTTTTGTGTCTTCTGCCTCAATCATCCTTGAGTAAGCCACAAGCTTTACGACAGACTCCACGTCTTCGGTTTTTGTATCGTGAAGATCTGTTCTCATTAAATCCGTGTTGTGAAACCAAGTAAGAACTGGGTTCACATCAGGCTTTTCACTAAAGTGTGCATAGACCGTAACGGAGTCGCCCGAGAAAATCGATAACGGGAGTTTGCTTTGATAGTCAGGCTTGACGCGTCCCCAGTCGATTGCTGGTGCCACACTTTCTTGCGCTCTCATGCGAACAAGCATCCGAGCAATGGCTTTCGCAATTTCACTTTCATCGTGCACGGCTTCATAGGCGCCACGTGTGGCTTTAGCGCAGTGAGAAAGATTGGCTTCCTCAGGAGCTAGACCAATACCGATAATAAAAAGACGGCATGAGCAGTTTTTTACAACAGCAAATAGTGATTCTTCTCCCCAGACCGCGCCATCCGTAATTAAAAGAATGTCGCGCTTGGCTGCTCCCGCTCCCTTAGGGTCAATCACAGCTTTCAGAGCCCCAACGAGTTCAGTGCCACCCATATCGGCGTCAGTTTCACTCACGCACGGCAAAAACACATCGCGCATATTTCTCACTGTGCACTTCATGGGCTCTTGAATGTCGTGAACCACTTCAGAACCAAAGCGCGAATAGGTTATGGTGTCTCTACGCTTTAGGCTTTGAGAAAACCGCCTAAGCGCCTTTTTTGTCAGTTCAATGGAGGTGCCATACATCGAACCCGAACAATCCACGAGGATACTTAGCGCAATGGGTTTATCAGCGACTTCTGCTTTTGGAGAAAACGAAGCCACTGCTGCCCACCCTTCATTGTCAGGGCTAACAAGCATGCCTTCTCCAGCGACGTCAGAAATATCGATGGTGATATCGCGATTTAAAGCCGCGTTTTCTGGAAGCAAAACTTCAAAGTCGCCTCCTCCGATTGACGCAAGAGAAATCTTGTGTGTCGGAGAACTGACTCTTCCCTTAGCAAGAAAACCCGAAAGGACGATTTTCCCCTTACAGTCGTAATGCGCAAATAGATTGCTACGAACTCTCTTTTCGTTTCTTGGCGCGGCTCCCCAATCCATTTCATAGCGATCGGCAATCACTGTGGGGATAGTGATTTTGACTGTGCCTTGCTTGACTTCGAGCACCTCAGCGATTGTAAGACGCACTGTGGCTTTCTCTTGAGGCTTGAGATTTCCCAAAGACGTTGAAGCGATTCCTCCAAAAACTTCGAGCATCACAGGAGCGTCTCCCTTATCAAGGCTTTCTTCGTATTTTTCTTTGGCTTCAACTTTCGGAAAAGCTTTTGCCCTGCGGGTAACGCCTCCCACGGTCGCTTCAAATTCTGTGATAACGGCTGTGGACTTCAATGGAAAGCTGTAGCTAATTTCAACAGGGTCTCCCGTTGTATTTTCGTAGTGATGCTCGATTGTGTAGGTAAGCATCAAGTCTTTTGCCACTGCGTTAAGCGACATGGATTTAAGAATTTGATTCATATGAACTCCCCCTTTTTTTGATTAATTTGTTTTTCCTTCTTTCTTTTGGCGATTCTCGATTTCTTTTACGAGTGTCACGATGCCGCCTGCGAGCTCTCGAATCGCTTCGACTTTCATGTGCGAAAGATTCGGGTCAATAACAAGAGTCAAGCCAGCTCCTAAATTGACGTGACTACAAACATTGATTTCTCCTACGCTTCGCCCGGTAAAGGAGCACTGATCTAAAAGCTCAAACTCCTCTTTAAAGGAAGCGGCAATCTCTTCTAGTGGGACGTGGTTTGCTGTAAGGCGACGGATTTTGAGAAGCCTCTCTAAGTGCTCTGCGCCGTAATGCGCAGCGCGCTTTTGCCCAAAAGGCGCCTGCAGTAAACCAATCTGCACGTAGTAGCGAATCGTCCGACGCGTAAGCCCCGTAAGGCGTGCGAGCTCTTCAATCCCGTAACTAGCGTGCTCTTTATTTTCTAGGTTCTCTTCTTTCATAAGGAAATTAAACACCACCTGCCGTTTTTGTCTTTAAAAGGAACGTTGTTCTTCTTTAAAAGGTCGTTGTATGCCTTAAAGCTCTTTACTGCCTTAGGAGGGGCCTTCTCTGTGAGCTTGAGTTTGCATGTCTCCGAGTCTTCAGTGAACCACTCTTTGTTTTTCATAAAATAGGGCGCTTCTATCATTTGTGTAATCTCCTTTCGCAGATCCTTTTTTGAGAGGCCAAGATTTCTCGCCTAAAGAGACAGTAGCACTGTTATAAAGCACTGTCAATAATTAAAGAAACATTTTCTTCTTCATTTTGCAAAAAAAATCTCTTTTATTCTTGTTTTCACAAAGTTTTTACAAAATTTCCTTTGATTTGGGCTAATGCCGTTTTTTGTAACAGTAACCAAAAGAAGGAAGACAAGTCAGAAAGCCAGTGCTTTTGAGTCGCATAAAGTGCTCGAAACTGGTCTTGCGACAAAGTCAAGAGATCTGAAAGAAGCGAGGAATCTCTTGATCTTCTGTGGACTTTTTCTTTATTCAGTCACGACTGTCGCTGCCGCTCCCAATTTCCCTGTTTTCCACAGTTTCTGTGGAATGCGAAGAGATTTTGCTAATGAGGAAGGCTAAGTGCTTTGATTTGATTGAAGTGCCCAAGAAATAGGCACGTCTTTGGACTTGACTTTTTGGATTTTCTTAGCTCAAAAATTAAAAGCGACGCTTGCTCTGCCCTTAAGAAGCTGGTTCTTTAATTGTGCTGAGGATTCTATCAATCCGTGACCCCCGATTCTAGGATTGCGTGACGCCCTCGAGCCGAGGGAAAGCAAACCCTCTTTTTTGCGAGTTCTGAAATTGCGTGACGCCCACGGTCTAGGAACTCGGCGCTCATAGGCTAAGCCCCTGATTTTTCTTATCTCTGACAGACATTTCGTGACGCCAGGGACGCAATTCCGTGTTTTTATCCCGATGGCGATGCGAAATAGCGATAAAAGTTATTCATCGTTGCGACTTGGAAAGTGCACTCGCGATATTTCTCAGTGAAGGCTTTCGGAGCCTGGACAGTTTCGTCTTTTGCCTTGCATTCGAAAGCTTGCATTGAGGCATCAGGCATGAGCTCAATAAGATCAACTTCATGCTTTTGTTTATCTCGCCAAAAGAAAAGTTTTGCTCCCGTTTTCTTATAAGCGTGATGTTTGAAACGCTCAATGACAAAATAGTTTTCCCAAAGAGCGCCTCTTTCAGTATCCCTGCGCGAAGCAAATGCTGAGAAATCTTCGATTACCGCGTTACGGATTCCTAAATCGCAGAAATAGACCTTCTTAGATTTCTTAAGTTCATTTGCAAGGTTTCTTGAGTAACTTGTCAGCGTCTTCACAACAAACGTTTGCTCCAAAAAGTCAACGTAATTAGCAACCGTTGCTGAGCTCAATCCACACTGCCGCCCCAAGCGCTCATAGGAAAGAACCGAGCCAATGTTTTGGGCTAAGAGTCTTAGAAGGCGCAAGAACGTTTCTCTCTTTCGTATTTCTTGCGTCCCAAGAATGTCCTTGAAAAGAATCGTATCTAAAAGAGTCTTCAATCTTTCTTTCGTTGACGTGTTTGGATCAAGCGCAAAAGGAAAATTACCGAAGACAAGCCTTGTTTGGATTGACCGTACAACATCGAGCCACGACGAATGTTTGGCAAGCTCTTCGATTGATATTGGCCAAAGTTCTTCTTTGAAAAAGCGTCCTGCAGCAGACTCTTTTGTGCCGCCTGAAACTTCTAACGTACTTGATGCCGTGACGATGATTCTCGCTGTTGCCTCAGCATCCACGAGTCTCTTTAGGAGAAGGCCTCTACCTGGAATGTGTTGCGCCTCGGTAATTACGAGCGTGTCAATTCCAATCAAAAACACACGCAAATCGGCCTGAGATGTAAGGCTTGTCAAAAGTGCAACATCCTTAGTTTCGTCTCCTGAAAGGTAGCGAGTCCGAAGCCCTCCAAACACCTTTTTAACAAGTGTTCTTTTGCCAGCTTGACGGGCACCAACAAGAACTAGAGCCTTATCGTGCGGGAGTTCTTTTATGGCTTTTCCCAAAATGCGAGGAAGATAGGAAGGCATGGTCTTAGCTCTTTCTCTTGTAATTTAAGAAAGTTATAACTTTTCCGTATTATATTTCAAGAAAGTTAAGAATCTTTGGGCAAGGTAAGTGTTTTCCACTCTCAAGCCTTGTGCCCGCCAACCTGCCTATTTCTCTCGCGAGCGGTGGCGCCCTCTTGAAAGTTCTTCGCCTTTAAGAGTGCATTCTTACCAAACTTCTCTTTAATAAGAAGAACGGCTTTTTGCATACGATGCTCGCGATCTAATGAGGCTTTTTCTTCTTTACTTGAAGCGCTCCTTTCTTTTTCCTCAAAGCCAAAGAGATCTTCTTGAAGCGGCTCGTTTACTTCGCTTACTTCACTCTCAGGGACAATGGATTGCGCCTCAACGGTAATCTTTCTTACAAGAAGTGTTTTATCGACAATGCGCTCGAAAAGTGCAACGGCACTATCCGCGAAAACTTTTCCTGAAGAATTCGGAATGTGAAATGAGGTCTTTGCGTGCACAGGCTTAGGAACAACTCTTCCGTATCCATCTTGTACAAGAAGCCCTTTGTAGTTTTTCTTACGCTTGGCGTTTGCGATGTTTTCGACATCGTAACTTACCGTGATGCCAAGACCATGAGCGAAAAGGCCTAATTGCACGAGTTCAAGCGCCAAAGAATCTGCCATTTCCCACGTGACAAGTTTGGCTTTCTCATAAGAGTATGGCTCAGAGAGCACTTGCCCAGACATACGACTGTGGTTTTCTGAGCTATACGACTTCACATCAGCAAGGCTTACATTTTCCCAACCCCAAGCGTGATCGATTAAGAGCTCAGCGTTAATACCAAACGTATCAAAAAGAACTTGCGGATTGTCTAAAGAAAGTCGGGCGACATCGCCCATGGTCTCGGCGCCTAACTTGGCTAAGCGATTCGCGTAACCTCGCCCAACTCGCCAAAAGTCCGTAATCGGTCGATGATCCCAGAGTCGCCTCTTAAAGCTTTCTTCATTGAGTTCTGCGATACGAACACCATTTGCGTCAGCTTCGCAGTGCTTAGCTTCAACGTCCATCGCGATTTTCGCAAGATAAAGATTCGTCCCAACACCGGCAGTGGCTGTGATTCCTGTTTCATCGTAAACGGCTTTTACCATACGAAGCGCAAGTTCTCGAGCGCTAATGCCATAGGTTGCCAAGTAGGGCGTTGCATCGATAAAGACTTCATCGATTGAATAGGCGTAGATGTCTTCTTCAGAAACAAACTTCAAATAGGTGCTAAAAATCTTTCCGCTATAGCGCATGTAATAGGCCATGCGAGGTGGAGCAACGATGTAATCGAGTTCAAGACTCGCGTCTTGCGACAAGGCTCTCGCATTCTCACTTTTCCCACTAAAGCGGTGATTCGGTGCTGCGCGGCGCCTTTCGGCGTTAATTTCTTTTACGCGGCTAACGACTTCAAAGAGTCTTGCTCGACCAGAAATCCCATAGGCTTTTAGTGACGGAGTGACCGCTAAGCAAATCGTTTTCTCCGTGCGCGTTGCGTCAGCCACCACTAGATTCGTAAGCAAGGGATCTAACCCTCGCTCACGGCACTCAACTGAGGCGTAAAAGGATTTCAGGTCAATCGCAATAAATTGCTTCATGACTCTCTCTCCTTTTCCAAGGCCTCGAAAATCGCCCCCTCTAAAGAAGTGATGTCATCAAAGGAAAGTTCTTTGTAATCGAGAAAGATCAATTTTCTTTCTGTGAGATTAACCGAGCGAAGAACTTTCATTTCTCTTACGTAACTTCCGCCCTCTTTTGTTAAGTCAGCGACGTAGTGCGTCACCGTGACATGAGGACGAGTCCTAGCAACGGTAGCGAGAAAGTTAAGTTTTGCATTGAGCTCTTCGCTATCGATTTCAGAGACGCCCTTTCTTTCTTCGAGAAAGCGAGTGACCTCTGAAATTTCCTCGTCATAACCCCGCAGCGCAGAAAAAGGAGAAAACTGCGCAGCACGGTCTTGCAGTGACATCGCTTTCCTATGTGGGAAAGTCGGTCGCTTGCAATCGACGATATCGTCGTAAGGGAAAGAAGAAGCTTTACTCATAAAAAGCATTGTGCCGAAGTTTTTCTCAGTTTGAATGGTTTTATTTTCTCGCCTGACTTTCCTTTGACTTCTTTTGGAAAAACACCCGAAGCCTTTCTGATTCACTTTTCTTTTCGCGAGAAAACAACAAAAAGCCGCGTTTTGTGAGTTTTATCTAGGCTTATCTCCTTATTTTGAAAAACCAATCTAAAGTCGCTTGTCTTAAAATTCATCGAATTTCAAGCACCCATTTCAAGTAGAAAAACTATGAGTCAGACTAAAGAAGATCTCGCCAAGAGCTTTGAGCCCTCAGATATTGAGGCCAAGTGGTATCCCATTTGGGAAAAACGCGGCTACTTTGCCGCTGGGAAAGACCCGAAGAAACCGAGCTTTTCCATTCAGTTGCCCCCGCCCAACATCACGGGCATCTTACATATGGGACATGCCTTTAACCACTCGGTTATGGATTCCTTAACGCGCTACTACCGCATGAAAGGTTTCAATACCCTTTGGCTTCCAGGCACTGACCACGCTGGTATCGCAACGCAAATCATTGTTGAGCGTCAACTGCAGGAAGAAGGCATCGATAAGCGTGATCTCGGACGAGACGCCTTCTTAGCAAAAATCTGGGAGTGGCAGAAATATTCTGGCGGCACGATTTTGAATCAAATGCGTCGCTTAGGTGACTCTCTCGATTGGGATCGCTTGTACTTTACGATGGACGACAAATTAAACAAGGTCGTCACAGAAACCTTTGTCCGCCTTTATGAAGAAGGCCTTATCTATCGCGGAAAGCGGCTTGTTAATTGGGACTCAAAATTACAAAGTGCCGTAAGCGACCTTGAAGTGGAAAACGAAGAAGCAATCGGCCACATGTGGAAGATTCGCTACGTCTCTGAAGATGGTGCTGACGAAGTCTTTATTGAGACAACGCGTCCTGAGACGATGTTTGGTGATACAGCCTTGGCTGTCAATCCCGATGACGAACGCTTTAAGCATCTTATTGGTAAGCGCTTTAAGGCTCCGTTAATGGACCGCTTGCTTCCTGTTGTGGGTGACTCCTACATTGATAAAGAATTCGGCACGGGCGTGATGAAAGTCACCCCCGGGCACGACTTTAACGACTTTGCAATCGGACAGCGTCACAACCTTGAGATGATCAACATTCTCACCAAAGACGCTCGCATGAACGAGAATGTTCCCGAGAAGTACCGTGGCATGACCTGCCCCGAGTGCCGCAAAGCGTGGGTCGAAGACCTCAAGGCCGCAGGCTTCTTAGTCGACACCCGAGAAATCAAACACATGGTTCCGCGTGTGACGCGCACCGGAGAAATTGTCGAACCGATGCTCTCAGAGCAGTGGTACATGGCAATGAGTAAACCAGCTCCCGAAGGAACCTTTGCGCCAGGGAAATCAATTGCTGAAGTTGGTCTTGAAGCCGTTAATTCTGGCGAAGTAAACATCTTCCCCAAAGAGTGGCGTGGCGTTTATCGTCAGTGGCTTGAGAATATTCAAGACTGGTGTATCTCGCGTCAACTCTGGTGGGGCCATCAGATCCCTGCCTGGTATGACGAAAAAGGAAACGTCTACGTGGCGCGTAACGAAGCCGAGGCGCAAGAGAAAGCTGGCGCTGGCGTCAAACTCACGCGAGACGAAGATGTGCTAGATACTTGGTTTAGCTCTGCGCTTGTGCCCTTCTCGACAATTGGCTGGCCCAATCCTGAAGGCGACGAGAAAATCGTTTACGACCTTTATCTACCGAGCACGGTTCTTGTCACAGGCTACGACATCATCTTCTTCTGGGTTGCCCGCATGATCATGATGACAAAGCACTTTACAAACCGTGTGCCATTTAAGAATGTCTACATCCACGGTCTTGTGCGTGATGCTGAAGGCAAAAAGATGAGTAAGAGCGAAGGCAATACGCTCGACCCATTAGACATCATCACAGGAATCGACATTGATGGACTTGTAAAGAAAAATACGCACGGCCTACGCCAGCCTGAGAAAGCTCCGATGGTCGAAAAGAAGTTGCGTAAGAACTATCCCAATGGCATCGCTTGCCATGGGGCTGATGCCTTACGCTTTACGATGGCTGCCTACGCCACGTTAGGACGCAACGTGAACTTTGACTTACGTCGTTGCGAAGGCTATCGCAACTTCTGCAATAAGCTTTGGAACGCAACGCGCTTTGCCTTGATGAATATCGAAGGCAAAGACTGTGGCGTTGGTGCCGATGCGGGTAAACCGATGAAGTTCTCAGCTGCCGACCGCTGGATTATGGGCGAATTCGATCGCACATTAGAAGCTGTGAACGCGGGCTTTGCTGAGTACCGTTTGGATAACGTAGCCAATGCAATCTATAGCTTTGTGTGGAATGAGTTCTGCGACTGGTATTTGGAACTCTCGAAGGTGCAGTTAGCCGGAGACGATGAAGCCGCTGCTCGCGCTACACGCCACACACTCGCAACAGTCTTAGAAGCAACATTGCGTTTAGCTCACCCTGTGATTCCCTTTATCACAGAAGAACTCTGGCAGAAGGTTTCTCTTTGCGCTGCTAAGAGAAGCGAGGCCGATGAAACAAGCGTCATGATTCAGCCCTATCCTGAAAGCGGTGCCTTTAAGCGTGATAGTAAGGCTGATGCCGAGATTGCTCTTACAAAGAAGATGATTGAAGCTGTGCGTGGTCTTCGTACGGAAATGAACTTGGCTCCGGGCCTACGTTTGCCATTAGCCATTGAAGGCGAGAAGGCAACGATTGCCTCTGTGACTGGTTACTTAAAGACGCTTGCGCGTACAAGTGACGTGCTTGCTGTTGACGATATCTCCGCTCTTAACAAAGGCTCGATTGCTCCTGTGGCCATCGTCGATGACTTTAAGTTAATGCTCAAAGTTGAGATTGATGTGGCTGCTGAACGCGCGCGTCTCACAAAAGAAATCGAACGCGTTAAGGCCGATATCGAGCGCTACAACAAGAAGCTTTCAAACGCTTCGTTTGTGGAGCGTGCGCCAGCTGCTGTTGTAGATCAAGAAAAGAAACGCCTCACGGATTCTGAAGCGCTTCTTGAAAAACTCACAGGACAGTTAGCAAAACTTCCTAAAGATTAATTCCCGGTAAATTTCATTCTTTCTTCATCGGCCCTTTCCAAATGAGAGGGCCGATTTTTTCCAGCACGTTTTCCCCGTAGAAGAACCCTTTTTTGGGGGTGAAAACACTCAAAACGAACCCCCAAAAAAATCATTTTGCAAGGCCTGTTTTTTAAGAGAAAATAGATACCCCCAAGGGCGCTTTTTCCTTTAGAAATCAAGCATAAGGGCGGTATAATTCAGGCTATGGAGAGCAGTTCTTTTTCTCATTAGAAACGACCTAAAAAGAAGGATAGTTATGGCAGAAAAAAAGCAAGTGGTGTCTCGTTACGAAAAGACGGTTTCCGTCGATGGTTCAGGTCGCTCGATTGGCTTAGAAGTAACCCTTCCCATGACCAAAGAGGCCTTCGATGTCGATCTTAAGGACGAATTCGCTTCGCTTCGCGACATGGCTCATGAACACATCGTCGTTAATATCGATGAAGACGGACCGCGCGAACCATTCATCCAATGCGTGCGCTACGGACCAAACGATTACATCGCAGAGTTCGGCTTTAACGAGGACTATTTCGATCAGCACCCTCGAATCTTTCGCGTCTATAAGGATAGCCCCGAGAAACTTTCCGAACTCTTTTTCGAGGTCTTGTGTAAAGAGGTTGACCCGCTAAAAACAGAGGGTCCCTGGAAAGAGGTCACGGACGAAATCTTCAAGAAAGACAAAGCAGAAGAATAATCTTCATTTTCCTTGCTCCTTAAACTTCTAACGGCACACGGGCTTTTAGGCAGTGTGCCTTTTTTTGCTTTGGTCTCTAAAGCGTCAAGACTCACTATGACAATTTTGCAAGCCAAAAAGCTTTGTTCTGAAAAGAAGAATTAACTTAAGTGCACTTTTCGTGAAAATTTCACGAAAACCGCACTTAACGGTCAAAAAGGCTCGGGTTAGAATCCGATTAAGAGAAAAATCCTGCCCCTGACACCATGCTTATCCCTGAGATTCTTACGACTAAGGAAAATAAAGAAAACGGCATTCTTGTCGTTTTGATGCCAGGTTTTGCTGAGCGCTTAAGTCCAGGGCCCCGTAGTTTTCTTTCTGATAGAACCCTTCTATTAGGTAAGACGCTATCGAACTTTTGCGATTGGTTTACGCTTTGGGGAATGCCGCTAGCACGTACCTCAGGTACTGAAGGCGCTTTTGAGCGTAGTTTCTCGGTTGCCATTTGGCCTGAGAAACTCCCTGAAAAAGCGCATGGCCCACAGTTAGTTCCTCGCATCGCAGAAAGCGCTTTCGATTTAAACGCCATTTTGGCTAAGCGTAAACCGCGCCTTGTGATTTTTCTATCGTGCTACCTATGGGAGGCGATGAACGTAGCCAAAGACGCTTTCCTACTAACGGCTGGCGCCCCACAAGAAAACGGAAGGCGCTTAACCGATAAAAGGCTTGGCGCCTATTCTCAGCGTTGGGAAAACTTTACGACAGTTGCGCTTCCGATTCCTGGGAAAAACACCACAGAGGATTTTGTCTTAAGTTTGGCTCCTGCAATGCAATCGATCTTTCGTGATACGGGGCTTGTTCCCGCTTCACTTCAAGATCCGCTCTTAGTGAAAGCGTCGCACTCTCTTATTTTCGATCGCGAGAGAAGTATCCAATCGATTCGCGCCAGACTTCACGTCGATGAAAAGCGCGCTACCTCCCTTTTTGAGGCATTAAAAGGCCGCTCCTACGAAATCGATGAGAGCGGCCGAGCTGTAATCTTAAAAGAGAAGAATTAGTCTTCGCGAAGCGCCTTAATACGGTCTTCAATCGAGGGGTGGGAAGCAAATAAGGAACCAATGCCTCCTGAAACACCCATGCCCTTCATCGAGGCAGGAAGTTCCGCAGGCTTCATCGTCCCTAAGCGCTGCAAGGCTTCAATCATCGGTTCAGCGCTACCCATGATTTGTTTAGCACCCGCATCCGCTCGGTATTCACGATAGCGGCTAAAGGCAGCTACGACCATACCCGCTAAGAGTCCTAAGACAAGGTCCATGACCATCGAGGTAATAAAGTAACCCATGCCAGGACGGTCGTCTTCGTTACGTAAGACGTTTCTGTCAATCACCCAACCGACGATGCGGCTAATAAAGACAACGAAGGTATTAACCACACCCTGAATCAGAGTCAAGGTAACCATGTCGCCATTGGCAACGTGTGTCATCTCGTGAGCCAAAACAGCTTCAACTTCTTTTTTGTTCATTAAGCGTAAAAGACCCGTGGATACGGCAACCAAGGCGCTATTTTTAAATGCACCCGTGGCAAAGGCGTTGGGTTCACCATCGTAGATACCGACTTCTGGCATTGCCACACCGACTTTTTCTGCGTGAGAGCGCACAGTAGCCACGAGCCAGCTTTCTAAACCAGGCGCCGGGTTTTCTGTGTTGATTAACTGCACTCCCATGCTCATCTTCGCTGCGGACTTACTCATCAGTAGCGAAATAATCGCTCCGGTAAAACCGATTACCAAAGAGAACACAAAAAGAGCTGTTACATCGAGGTCAGTCCCGACCATTTGGCCGAAATTCATCCCCGTTAAGAGGCTCACAACGTTGAGAACGATGCCAAACATAAAGATGATGGCAACGTTCGTAAGAATCAGCAAAGCAACGCGTTTCATAAGAATCACTGTCTTTTAAATCGTTAAGGGAGAATCTAAGGGCCTTACACCCCTAATTCTGATTTTGGAGTTTATCGCAGATAACGAGTTTTCTTTATTGCAGATGCACAGGTTTTTCTTTCAGAGCGATAGGAATTGTTAGAAAAGTTTTCAGAGGCGTTTTCCGCTGCGTTTCCTCTAGGAAAAAACACATCTTCCTCGTACGAGAGAGCTAAAGAGAATTCAGTAAAACTCGGTTATGATGCGGTGCATGAAAAAACAGTTTTATAACACGCACGAAACAATCGACGAGGAAGACGAGCCGCTTTACGACGGCCCCTCGAAGTCGCAAAAAAAACGCGATGCCGAAGCGCTTCAAGCGCTCGGTAAAGAGTTAAGCGAGCTCTCAAGCGAGCAGCGAAGCCAAATTGAGCTTCCCGAGAACCTTTCTGAGGCAATCGAAGATCTCGCGAAGATGAAAAGCTTTGGCGCAAGGCGTCGTCAGTTGCAACTTATTGGAAAACTGATGCGAGCCTTAGATGCGGCTAGTGTCAGAGAAGCAATCGATCGGGCAACAAGTAAAAGTAAAGCCGCAGTGGCCGCTCAACACCGTGCAGAAAGAGCGCGTGATGCGATGATTGCCACAGATGCGGCTCTCACAGAATTCGTAGAAAAACACAACGATGTTGACGTACAGAAGTTGCGTCAATTGGTGCGTGCCGCAAGAAAAGAAGCAAGTCTCTCGAAGCCGCCTAAGAGCGCTCGAGAACTCTATCGACTGCTTTACGCTCTTTTCTTACCTACGCTTGACCTTCTCGCTAAAGACGAAGAACACATTGACTAATAAGGACGCAAGATGCAAACCGAACGTCGCTATCTCGATGAAATTTTGATTGGTATCGTTGGAGTGGCTGAGACTCCCGAGCAATCCGCTCGCGTTATGGGTGCGGTGGAAACCTGCTGCAGAGCCTCCTTCACAAGCCCGATTCGCATCGTGGCACGCCCTGTGATCAATGAGCTCTATAGCGTTGAAGACTGCCTGCGTGAGCTCTCCGATAAAACCCATTGCGACATCATCTTCACAGCGGGAGCTACGGGACTTTCGAAAGCCGACATTGTTCCTCAGGCCACGCGTCTTGTTGCAACTTACGAATTGCCCGGCATCGCAGAACAAATGCGGCGCATTCAGTCCTTAAAGAATCCCGCGGCAATGCTTTCTCGCCAAATTGCCGCGCTTCGTGAAACGCCCGAGCACGAGACATTAATCATCAATCTTCCGATGCACGCCTCAGACATCCCCGATGTCTTGCGTGGCGTAACGCCTGAAGGCGCCTTGCGGCACGAGGCTGGAGTCTTTGATTGCCTATGCGACTATCTTGAGCAAATTGGGGGACCTGCGATTGCTCTACGAGACACGCTTGAGGATGAATTAGATAAAGAAGAGTCTCAAAGCTCCTACAGAGCTAAATCCAACCCCGCTTCTTCTGAACCCGCCGTTGCCGCTGCAACTCAAGCGCCGCGCTACCCAACTTATTCACAAGCTGCGGCGGCCGCGCGCGAAGCTCACGCAGCGCACCAGCCGGAAATCACGCACGTCAATCCAGCTTCCTTTACTCCAACAAGCAATCAAAGAATGAGCGAGCAAGCGATTGCCCGTCGCTCCGTGCAGCGTGGCGTAAGGCTCGTCTCCGACACCAATAAACGCCCCTTTGAGACGCTTGACGTGTTAGTGAAAGAACCTGAAAACGGACGCAACCCTGAATGCACTATCGTCTGGCTTCATGGCATGGGAACGCAAGCCGAAGACTTTGCACCTTTTGCTAAAGAAATCGTCGATTTCGGAGGGCCCGAATCGCTCTTTATTCTCCCTCGCGCGCCACAACGCCCGATTACTGTGCAAGCAGGAGCAACAACAACGGCATGGTATGACGTCTTAACACGCATTGGCGAAGAGCCCGAAGATCTCCCAGGACTTAAGGCGATGCACTTGAAGATTTCACAGATCATCAATCAAATCGTAAGCCAAGGAACCCCTGCTGAAACGATTTTCTTAGGAGGGTTCTCGCAAGGGGCTGCGATGGCTCTTTACAGTGGCTTGCGGCAAGCTCGCACCTTAGCCGGTGTCATTGCCTTATCGGGCTATTTACCTGCGCCTCAAATTCTAGATAACGACATAACGCCCGCAGGAAAGATGACACCCTTCTTTGTGGCGCACGGCGCTTTTGATTCGGTGATTAATCCTGTTATTGCTCGCAAGTCCGCCGACTTTATCGAAAAGCATATCGACACACTTGTCTGGCGCGAGTACAACATGGAGCATGAAGTGATTGCCGATGAGATGAAACACATCGTGCAATTTATGAGTGCGGCGCTTCAAAGCTAAATGGCTTTAGCGTTTGAAGCGCACACATTGCGGTTTAATTAGGCTTTACTTTCGACGAGGATGCGTAGCATGCGACGCAAGGGTTCAGCCGCACCCCAAAGCAATTGATCGCCCACTGTGAAGGCACTGATGTATTGCGGACCCATCGCAAGCTTACGAATACGACCCACTGGAATACGCAGTGTCCCAGAAATCTTCGCAGGAGACAACTGAGCAATCGACTCTTCCTTATGATTGGGAACCACATAGGCCCATTCATTGGCCGCATCGAGCATCGCTTCAATCTCTTCGCAAGAGACGTCTTCCTTTAATTTAATCGTAAGCGCTTGGCTGTGGCAGCGCATACTGCCAACACGCACACACAAGCCTTCAACGGTAAGAGAACCGGGTTTGCCGTTTTCAGGAAGCCCTAAGATCTTATTGGCCTCCGCTCCTCCCTTCCACTCTTCACGAGACTGGCCATTGCCTAAGTCAGAATCGATCCAAGGAATAAGCGACCCAGCCAATGGGGCGCCGAATGCGGCCTTCGGGAAATCGGGCTTAGTAAACGCCTCGCTTACTGTGCGATCGATTTCGAGAATCGAAGAGCGGGGGTCAGCGAGTTGCTCTGCCACTGATGCATTCAAAAAGCCCATCTGGCTTAAGAGTTCGCGCATATTTTTCGCGCCCGCGCCACTTGCGGCCTGATAGGTCATGGAGCTTACCCATTCAATGAGACCAGCTTTCACTAACCCATCTAAAGCCATCAACATCAAAGAAACGGTGCAATTGCCACCAATGTAGTCTTTGATGCCAGAGGCTAAGCTCTTATCGATAACAGGGCGATTCACAGGATCGAGGATAATGACGGCATTCTCTTTCATGCGTAGAGAACTTGCCGCATCAATCCAGTAGCCGTCCCAGCCGCTTTCACGCAACTTCGGGTGCGTTGCTTTGGTGTAGTCGCCACCTTGGCAGCTAATAATCACATCACACGTTGAGAGCGCTTCAATCGAGGTTGCATCTTGCAAGACGGGATTTGCGTTCGCAATGCCACTCGGAGCAGCGCCTCCTGCGGCCGATGTCGAGAAGAATGTTGTTGTGTCCACATAAGAGAAATCATTGTTTTCACGCATTCTTCCCATTAAGACGCTGCCTACCATGCCGCGCCAACCGACCATTCCGAGTTTCATAGGTATTTCCTTTTCGTTTTAGGTTTAAAAAACTAACTTATCCAAACACACGGCGTAGAAATGCTTTAACGGCACCGTGGGTTTGAGCTAAGTTTAAAAGTGTGTGTGGTGCCTCTGGAATTAACACCAAAGTCGCACACGCATTCTCCTTTAAAGCTTCGTGCGGATAGCCAAAAGCTTTTGGATTATCGAGGTAAGAATTTCCCACGCCAAAGTACTTGTCATTTAGACTCATCACAGAGAGCACGGGCTCATCCTTACCAAAAACATTGCCTGGAGCCTCAACAAAGTAATTGGGCTCGCAAGACCACGAGAAAATAATCTTCCCTTTTTCTGCTTGGGCTTCACTATCGGCGCTAAAGCGAGCCGCGGCAACACCGCCTTCACTTGTGCCAGCAACAACATAGCTCCCATTAAACCAAGCCGCATTCTTTAACTGCAAAGAGGCATAACGCAATTCAGCTAAGCGCATTGCGTGAATTTTTTCATACGCATCACGCGCCACAGGAGACGTGTAGGCCAAACGATTGTCTGTTTTTGTCGAATCCGGAATCACTGTTGCAACGCCTAAATCTCTAGAAAGCCAATTGGCAAACTCACGAATAGCCGCGGTAATTCCAGAACTCCCGTGCGAGAAAAGAACGACAGGATATTTTTCGGTTGCATTCGCGGCTACTGGCGTCGTTATCAGCGGCTCCTTATTTTTTCCTTGCGGCAAAACCAAAAGCGCCTCATCCCACGTTTTCGCAAGGGTCTCAGGCGTATGTTCAGTGACGCTACCCGTGAGTGTTCCCGTTAATTCAATCGTCATAAATCGCCTCACTCTAGAAGAAACAGGCAACGACAATGAGCATCGTCACGTAGCCCACTAAGCAAGGAATTGTTGTGCGCTTAACCATCGTCAACGGATTGACCTTCGCAAAGCCAGCAACGATGATGATCACACCCGCGACAGGAGAAATCGCGCGAAGCATTTCGCTAGCCGTGTGCATCATAAGCATGATGGTGATGCCATCGGTTCCGAGTTGCTTAGCCACATCGGGGATGATGTGCGCAAGGCTTGTGAAGGCGGCAACGCCAGAACCCGTTAAAACGGTCACAACACCGATGACGGCAGAAAGTAAGACGCCCGTTCCCGTGACATCCAAGCCGATGTTTTTCGCGCCGTTAATGAGCATCGTCACTAGGCCGATGTTTTGTAAACCCGTGGCAAAGAACGCTGCCACAAAGATAAGACCAATCGTACTCGTGAGAATATTTCCCATACCCTTAAAAAGAGCAAAAGAGAGTTCAAAAGATTTTCTCACATCGTGCCGCACAACTAGATCAAGCAAGAACGCTAAGAACCAGGCAACGAACATCGCGGTAGCCACATTCATCGTCACGGTCTTAAAGACCATCTTATTGAAGATGAGCAAAAGGACGATAGGAACAATCGGAAGAATCGCGTAAATCGCAGGCGTCTTTTCTAATTCTTGGCGCTTACCTTCCAATTCTTTTAAGTCAAGGGTTTCGCCCTTAACGTTATCTTTCTTATCGAAGTAATACTGCACAAACACATGGCTTACGGCCATCGCGAGAACAACGGGAACTGCCATCGGCAATTGGTAGTGAACCAAGTATTCAATCGGGTCAAGGTTAACAAGACCTGCGGCCATCACAGCCATTCCTGATGCTGGGGCGTAGCCGATACATAAGACGCTCGCAATCACAGCCGCTGCCGCTAAGCTTGAGCACCCCACACGAATAATTAAGGGGTAAACCGTCACGACCATCAACATCGCAAGGCCCGCTGCGGAAACAATCACGAGTCCTAAGCAGTGACCAAAGATAAAGACCGCCGCCAAAATCAAATACGGATTTTTAATATTCGATAAGGGCTTGGCGCACACCGTCACGAAGCGCTCAGAGGCACCAATGGCTTGCATGTAGGCTGCAAAGCCACCTGAAACCAAGATGATGAAACCGACGCCAGCGAGTTGCGTACGAGAAATCGCGCGCAAGAGTTCCATAAAGTCAAAACCAATGAAACCAGTGGAAGCGACATTTTTCGGTAGGATCGAATCGACTCCACTTAAGACAGCCAAAATATTTAATGCTAAGCCGCCTAAGAAAAGCACCATATTGACCTGATACTTTTTGACAATGGCCCAGCCTGTTAGAAACAAAATTGCTACGCCAATCCATGGCAAAACACTTTGCATGGTTCACTCTCCTTACAATTTTCTTTTTCTCTTCCCTGAGCCTTTTTTTTTAGCGCGCCGTAAAGCACAACTAATTGCTAAGGACTGAGGAGAAACAATTCAAAATAATCCCAAAAACTCTGAAAGGATTTTGCCATAAAGGTCAATCACCCAAAATACGGCAAATGCCTTATGCGATGCGCATAAAAGAGAAAGAAGACTCTCAAAAGAAAACCCTCGCGCAGGACTTCTCTTTTTTAGGCGAGAGAAAGTGAGTCAGTGTAGTATGCGTACACCTTAATATGGAATTTTGTTCTAACACTACGAAGATGAAAGTTCTTGGTATTGAAAGTTCGTGTGATGAAACCGGCGTCGCTTTAATCGATAGTGAAAAAGGCGTTCTTGCCCATGCGATTCACACACAGATTGATATGCATCGCGCCTACGGGGGCGTCGTCCCTGAGCTCGCGAGTCGCGACCATATTCGGCGCGCCGTTGTTCTTGTCGATCAAGTGTTAGATCAAGCGCATGTCACTAAAAAAGAACTCGATGCCATCGCTGTCACAGAAGGCCCGGGACTTGCCGGAGCGCTTTTAGTTGGCATTTCTGTCGCGCACGCCATTGGCTACGCATTAAAGATTCCCGTCATTGGAGTTCATCACCTTGAAGGGCATTTACTTTCTTCTCGCTTAGCAGATCCAAAGCCTGAGTTTCCTTTTATTGCGCTTTTGGTTTCTGGGGGCCACACCCAATTTATGCGTGTGGATTCTTTTGGGAAATACACCCTACTTGGAGAAACGCTCGATGATGCGGCAGGCGAAGCCTTTGATAAAACCGCACAGCTTTTAGGCGAGTGTTATCCAGGTGGTCCTGCGGTTTCTCGCTTAGCTGAAAACGGGAGGCCAGGCGCGATTGTTTTTCCTCGCCCTATGCTTCACAGCGCCACACTCGATATGAGTTTTTCGGGGCTTAAGACTGCGGTTCTTACCGCCGTCACAAAGGCAGAAAACCGAGAAGATTCTGCGTTTCGGTGTGACGTTGCGCGAGGCTTTGTGGATGCTGTCGTTGAGGTGCTTGTTGCCAAGGCGATGAAAGCGATCAAGACGACAGGAATTAAACGCTTGGTTGTTGCAGGAGGGGTCTCGGCGAATAAGCAACTTCGCGAGGGACTTATCACTGCTGCTAAACGGCGAGGAGCTGAAGTCTTTTTCCCGCCACTTAATCTTTGTACCGACAATGGCGCGATGATTGCGATTGCTGGATTAGAACGCCTTAAAAATATGAACGAAGCGCAACGGCATGCCGCTACGCTTCGTTATGGATTTACTGCCAAACCACGTTGGCCGCTTATCTACGCGGCTGAACCCGATACCCAATAACGCGTATCGGTTCCTCCGCAACCGCAATTGAATTTACACGCACGGTGCCGCACCTCTAGGCGCACTTGGCCCTTTTGAGCCAAGCGCTCTCCCATCATGGCAACAACCTCTTCACTTGCGTGCAGTTCACGTGCAAGATCGGGTTCACTTACAGCGCCTTTCTCTTTAATGAGTCGGGCCATATCAAGAATTGATCCCATGATTCTTCACCTCAAACGTTACGCGTGATGAATTTCGATTACTTTCGGCGCCTTCGCACGCATCGATTGAGCCACACGACGCATGATAAGAAGCACCGCTGCCAAAGAGGCTAAGCAAAGGGCAATCGCAAAGGTCGCACCCGTTGGATCTGCTCCAAAGGTCCCTACCTTATAAAAGATTGTCGCGGCCGAATAACCAAGAAGCGTAGTCCATGCGGCAACAAAGATTGTCCACGCTGTTCCCACTTCATTCCAGATTGCTGCCATAGCCGCGGCACAAGGCATATAAAGAAGAATGAGTAAGAGGTAAGCAAACGCAGCTGTCTCACTACCAAAGAGCTTACGCATCATATCGGCGCCCGTGGCTTGTGAGGGTTCAGCAATCGATTCTGCAGCCTCATCTTCAGCCGACTTAATGCCTAACGGATCAAGTAAGGAATCAGCGAGTGAGCCTAAGTTATCCGCCACTGTCGAGCAGGCCTCAGAGAGCGTCGCACCAAAGGACCACGGCTCAGACTCTTCGGCTTCTTCTTTGGCGTTTTCCGTGCGAGCCATCGATTCATAAAGCGAATTCATCGTACCGATGACGGCTTCCTTAGCAAGAACGCCTGTGAAAACACCGACAGCGGCTGGCCAGTTCTCTTGCGTCACACCCATCGGAGAGAGCACAGGAGAAATCGTGCGACCAATTTCACTTAAAACAGAGCGGTCGCTATCTTCGTTGCCGAAGCTACCGTCCGTGCCCAAAGAGTTCAAAATCGAAAGGCAAGCAACGAGCACCACAATCACACGACCTGCGCGGCAAACGAAAGCCTTTAAGCGATCCCAAGTGCGGATTAAAACGCCCTTTACCGTTGGGATGTGATAGGGCGGAATTTCCATCACAAAAGAGCCCGATGCTTCAGGAAGAATGAGCTTTTTAACAAGGAATCCAGTTAAAACCGCAGCCGCAATACCAATGAGGTAAAGACCGAATACAAGGTTCTGTCCATTTGCCGGGAAAAACGCCACAGCAAAAAGAACATACACTGGCAGTCGCGCTCCGCAACTCATAAAGGGAGCCATCAAGACAGTGAGAATTCTGTCAGTTACCCGATCCATCGTACGGGTTGCCATCACAGCGGGCACGTTGCATCCGAATCCCACGATAAGAGGCACGAACGCTTTACCTGGTAGGCCTAAGAAACGCATTAAGCGATCCATCACGAAGGCAGCACGTGCCATGTAACCCGAGTCTTCCAAAATTGCCAAGAAGAAAAAGAGGAAGAACACAACAGGAATAAAGGTCGAGACGGTCTGCAAGCCCCCACCTACGCCATCGGCTAAAACGACCTTCACAATCTCAGGCACACCGATTGATTCCAAAAGTTCACCAAAACCTGTGACCATGACGCCGCCGACAAGAATATCGAAGAAGTCAATAAAGGCCGAACCCAAGTTCTGCGTAAATAGGAACATGCAGTAGATGATAAATAGGAAGATTGGGAAACCGAGAACACGGTTTAAAACAATCTTGTCGATCTTATCGGTTAGCGTCGTAGGTAATTCGCCAATGTGGTGAATGACCTTTGCGCTCACGTCAGCGACAAACTTATAGCGAGCGTCAGCAACGGCAATATCCAAATTGCCATCGAAATTCTTTTCCGTTTTTTCGATAATCGGCATCACGCGATCGTGAACGTCTTTGGGTAAAAGTTCACGCGCGCCATTGGCGCCTTCCAAGAGTTCGATAGCCAACCAATGCGGATTAATGCTCTTAATATCGACAATCTGCTCTTCGATTTCTTCATGCGCTTTTTCAATCTCGGGCGCATAAGGAAGCGTTAATTTGGGTAAGGAGGGATTTGCGACAAAAGCCGAAATCATCTCTTTAAGTGCCACAACGCCCTGCTCGCGCGAAGCGACAATACCCACGACGGGGCATCCGAGCATTGTCGAAAGCTCTTCGGTGCGAATCTCAATCTTGCGCTTTTTCGCCACGTCAAGCATGTTCACCACAAGCATGACGGGAACGCGCATTTCAATAAGTTGCGCCGTTAGATAAAGATTACGCTCTAAGTTTGAGGCATCAACAATGTTAATCACAGCCTCGGCTTCGTGGCTTAAGATGTAATCGCGTGCAACGCGTTCGTCTTCGCCTGTTTTCGAAACCGTTGTCAGAGAATAGATACCTGGCAAATCGACGAGTTCGAAATCCTCGCCTTCGTTACTAAAGTGGCCAACCTTCTTTTCCACCGTAACGCCAGGCCAATTGCCGACATCCTGATGTGCGCCTGTGAGCGCATTAAAAAGTGTTGTCTTTCCACAGTTCGGGTTGCCGACAATACAGATGGTGTGCTTCATTATTAGGCGGCCTCCACATCCATAACGTCAGCTTCGCCTTTACGTAGGCTAATGAGGCTTCCACGCACCTTTATTTCAACGGGATCTCCTAAAGGAGCCAAGCGTTGTAATTCAAACTGTGTTCCCGGCACCAAGCCGAGCATCAAAAGGCGCTGCCTGTACTCTGCCGCACCACGTGTGAAGGCAACAATCTTCGCGTTTTGCCCTGGCAGCATGTCCTTAATGCGCATTATTTTCTCCAAAAAACGACAAGTTATTAGGTGAGAATGATTCTCATTCGCGGCATTATAGGCAGGCGATATAAGAACTTGCAATAGGGACAATAAATTATTTGAAAAAACGTGATTTTCTCTGAGAAAGATTCTCACTTACATTCTCTTGAATATCTTTCTTCGTGTGTCGCAGGCAAAAAAATGAGGGGCAACTACCCCTCAAAAGTCCCTCAAATAATCGTTTGATTTAGTCGTCAATGGAAATTAATTCGTAATTGGGATTTCCCATTTTGAGTTCTCGCATGTAAGAGAGCTGACGCAATCCGTGGCGCGACTCGATGCGTTCGACCAAATCATGGTTTTCTTTGTGAGTCATACGAAACACCAAGTCAACTGATGCCTGGTCGATAGCGAGAATATCGGTTGAGGCCAAAATACCCACATCAGGAATTGTGGGTTCAGCCGCACCTAATCCTGCGCAGTCACAATCCACAGACATACGACGCATCACATTGATAAAGCAAATCTTCTTACCAAAGAAGTCGCATGTTGCTTTCGCAGACTCTGCCATCGTTTCCATCAGATGCTCTTTCGCAGGCCACTGATCCCAAGGTAGAGAAACATCGCTTACGCCGTGGACCTGTTGCTTACCGATGCGACCATCGGCGCACCCAATGGCAATGTTTTTCATCGAGCCACCAAAGCCACCCATCGCATGGCCCTTAAAGTGCGTTAAGACAATCATCGAATCGTAGTTAACCATCGTGCCACCCATCGAGACTTCTTTGAGGTGCTTGCCACCACGCACAGGAAGGTTCACGGTTCCCTTGGCATCCATGATATCGACGGGGCAGAAGGTCCAGCCATTGATTTCAAGCGTTTTCAGATGGTCTTCTGTTGTGTAGCGGTCACCTTTGTAAAGCGTATTGGTTTCAACAATCGTGCTATTGGGCACCTGGGCTTGGAAGGCTTTGACCATATCGCGCGGGAGAATATTGGGCCCATGGCGCTCACCCGTATGCAATTTAATGGCGACCTTACCGTAGATTTCGCTATTAATAAGGCTATAGAGCTTAATTAAGTGCTCAGCATCGATATGCTTTGTGAAAAACACTTTCGCCGCTGTTTCGCCACCCTTGAGCTCTGTAATTTGTTTACTACCAATCACAGGGCTTGATCCCTGAATATTTGTTGAAATCAATTTTGCCATTGCGTTTGTCCCTCCTAAACTCAAAACAGTTGCTGCACCAATTAAATTGCGTCGAGATAAAGGCATAAGAACTCCTTTGTCTTTAAAACTTTTCCTTCTGAGTGCCTAACGCCTTGAGCACCTTATTGACTAGGGAAAAATTCTAAAAAAGCACTTTTCTTTTTCTTTGCCTTTTTATCTCTAATTTCTGCCTAAAACTCTAAGGCGCTAGAAACCACTTTGTCTCTAGCGCCTTAAAAAAACACGAAAGAATAAAAAGCCTACTCTCGAATATGAATGCCTAACTGCACAAGTTGATTTAAGCTCTTAGAAATGCCAACGGCATTTCTTACACCAAGCTTCTGGCAAAGATTAGCGCGATGAACCTGAACGGTTCTTTCTGCAATGTTCATGCGATCGGCAATCACTTTATTCATCAAACCCTCGTAAACAAGAAGTGCCACCTCTCGTTCACGACGACTCAGTGAATTCCAACGCTCGATGATTTTGCTATTTTCAATCTGTTCTTGCGTATCGGAAAAACTCTTTTCGACAGCCCGATCGATAGCCTCAAGAAGTTTCTCATCGACAACGGGCTTACATAAGAAGTCCATCGCCCCCTGCTTTAGAGCCTTCACGGCCATTTCAATATCGCCGTGCGCGGAAACCAAAATCACCGGTAGTTGCGTGGAGCGTTGCGCCAATTTGGCTTGCAACTCAAGACCACTTAATCCAGGCATTCTCACGTCAAACACACCGCAACCTTGAATTGTTGGATCGTCGTTTTCAAGGAAATCCTCTGCACTCGTATACGTACGCACGAGCCAGCCTTCGCCTTCGATTAAGTACTTGTAAGAATCTCGAACTCCCTTATCGTCATCGACGATGCGAATTACCGCCCGTGATTTTCGTGCATCCATTCAACTACTCCTTTTTTAGGGGAAACTTCACAATGACTTTTAAACCATGCGGATTATTCCGCTCAAACTGAATTGTTCCATCATAGGACTCGACAATCTTGCGTGCAATCGAAAGTCCTAAACCAAGCCCTTCGCCTTTTTCTGAGCGCATCGGAATCTGAAGCTTCTCAAGATCTTTGTCGCTTGAAAGAGGACCATTGTCTGAAACCGTAAAGACAATATGCTGCTCAATCGTCCTTAAGTCCACATCAATGCGACCATTGGGGTTGTTGCCGATGGCTTCAACCGCATTTTTCACAAGATTACGAATCACAAGACCCATCTCAAGGGCGTCGGCTCGGAATTTGGGGTTACCTTCAACGCTAAATTTGATGCGCTCATCGGATTTGATTTCAAGTCCGAGACCGGCTTTACTCATCAGCGTTGAAAGCTGAATCTCTTCGGATTGCTTTTCGTGGCGCTTGGCGTAATTTCTCACGTGATCGACGATGGCACTAGCGCGTTCGTTTTCCTGCAGGATGCGTCCTAAAGCAAAATCCAGCGACTCTGGCGTTAAGGTATTGTTATTGGCACGACGCCGAATGCCCATCGCAAAATTTGTGACTGCAGCTAAGGGTTGCCTTAATTCGTGCGCGACAATACTTGAAATCTGAGAAACACTCGCGATATGTTCGAGTTCTTCAAAGCGCTTTTCTGAGATTCGCTCTTTTTGCATCGCATGCATCAATTCAACGGTTAGGCGTCTTACGGTGCGCTCCTTTAAAAGAACACGCAAAATAAGTCCTAAGACAAGCGCCATGGCGGCAAAAAACCAAAGGATGTGCTCGCGAATAAATTCAAGAGCTGAAATGCGCTGAAACTTTAAATACGGCTCAAACTGCAATTCCTCCTGCGCTTGGTGCACTTTCGTGTAGTCGCGCGCCGTATCCCACGTGACTGTGCTCGAAAAGTCAAAGGCACGTAAGGCCTGCGCGAAGTCTTCCCCAGTCTTACGATTGACACGAATGCTCGAAGCGAAGGCCCAGCCTGGATAAAGCGCTGTGGAGTGTGGCGTCAAAGACCCTTTAGCTCCATCGCTGATATCGGGTGGAATTAACTCGAGATCGGCAAAAATTTTCGTATCGACCTCGCGATACAAGCACGAAGAAATCGCTAAGGCTTGAACACTTCCATTTTTTAATGTGCGAACAGCATCCTCTAAGACCGGATAGCGCACGTAGCGCCAAGCGTCCTCTTTTTTGATTCCTTTTTGCTTTAATTCCTCTAAAAGTAAGAGTTCCGTATCGGGAATGTCGTGTTCGATTAGAGCAATTTCTTTACCGCGAAGCTTGTCCCAGGAATTGCTCCCCTTTTTCGTAAAAACGAGAGCACTTGTTTCAGAAAAGAATTGCGCATTATCTGTGCTCCCTTCTTTTTTCTGGTAAAGGGAGGCTAAAAGCTCATAGCCGTAATAGCGCTCTAAAACGCTAATGACCTGCGGGCTCGCGCAAACGAAGTCAAGGGACTGATTGCGAACGGCCTCATAAATAGCCTCGGCAGGCAATTGTCTTACAGCCAAGCGGCGATCCGTGTAAATCGGATCGATTTTGTGAAAAGAGTCGCGAATGACCCACTGCATTTTGGGCATGGAGCTATCTAAGACACCGATAACCCAATTCACAGACGGATCAGCGCAAAAACCCGTCACAGCGCAGATTAATCCCAAAACCAGGGTAAGAATTCGACTAAAAAAACAAGGCATAGAAGTACTTCAAAAACGTCTGACTCAAGGTTAATCGGTAAATGTTTCAGACCGCTATGAGCCATATTGCGTTTTCTACTTAGCGTAAAACCACAATTTCGTAAAAACGAAATATTTTCTAAAGTCTACTACGTGGAAAATACGTAGATAAAACACGCAAGGAGAAAACCATGTTCCCGATTGACAACACCTTAGATCTCATCGCTTTGTGCATCGCCGGTGGCGTTGCTCTTGTATTGGTCTTCTTGGCCTTCAAAGCTTCTTGATTTTTAAACTAAGTTTTGCTCCTTCAAGCCTGTTGCTCTATCCTCAGCTGCAGGCTTGAATGATTTTGAAACTAAAAGAATTTTTATATGTTTATGGCGCAATTTCTTGCGCCATAACTTTGTGGAAATCTTCCAAACAAAAACCCTAAAACAACTTTAGGCTTTCTTTCTCGGTAAAAGCTTAATCAAAGCCGAGGTGTCCATACGGCCATCACCCTGACTATGTAGTTTTACGTAGTAACTATCCACTAGCTTCGTTAGCGGCATTTCCGATCCGTTTCTTTCGGCTTCCGCTAGTGCAATCCCGAGGTCTTTACACATCCAATCGACGGCAAAACCGAAATCAAAACGCCCTTCGACCATCGTTTTGGTGCGATTGTCCATCTGCCAAGATCCGGCACACCCTTTGGAAATCGCCTTTAAAACAAGATCCATATTGAGTCCTGCGTTTAGCCCAAAAGCGATCCCTTCAGATAAGGACTGCAACACCCCTGCGATACAAACCTGATTGACCATCTTAGTTAGTTGCCCATTTCCCGCTGGTCCCATGTGGGTAATCGCGCTCGAGTAGGCCTTTAAGACCTCTTCGACTTTTTTAAAGTCTGCCTCATCGCCTCCTGCCATCACGGTGAGAGTCCCGTTTTCGGCGCCCGATTGGCCACCAGAAACTGGGGCATCCACAAAGCCGCAACCTTGCTTGTGGCAAGCCTCAGAGAGTTCACGGGCTAAGGCGGCAGAATCTGTCGTATTGTCAACTAAAACAGCACCTGCCTTAAGCCCTGCAAGAATCCCTGTTTCGCCATAGACAACACTACGCACGTCGTTGTCGTTACCGACACAGACAAAAACGACATCACGATCTTTTGCGGCCTCTTTTGGTGTTTGCGCACAAGCTCCACCAAACTCAGAAACCCATTTTTCGGCCTTTGCGTGTGTGCGGTTAAAAACAACGGCATCGTAACCGGCTTTGGCTAAATGCCCTGCCATCGGATATCCCATCACGCCCAAACCGACAAAGGCAACTTTTATCTCATTCGCCATCTTCTTCTCCTTTCTCGCTCACTGTCGAAAGTGAGGCCACATATTCGCCCCAGTTATATAGGTCATCTAGAACCTGTTGACGCGCCTCAAATTGCGCATCAGAAAGTGTGCCATTTTCTAGAGCTTCGCAATCTTTTTCTGCGGCCTGGTCTATTTCTTCAAAATACTCTTGTAGGCTCAAAGTTCCTTGAACAACGCCCTTAAGACGAACGCCACAAAACGCTTTCCAACGAATAAGTTCCGCTTCACTTAAAGTCTCAGGCCAATTGCGTGCTCTTTTGCGCCAAAGAAGCTCCGCAAAGCGCTCATCGGCAAAGTGAACCTCGTCTTTTCTAAGAGAGGCAGCAATTTCCTCTGGCCTCATCTTTGATAAGCGAAGCATCTCGTGCTTATCTGCGTCAGAAGGAAATCCCGAGTAAAGCGAAGCGTCCACATCCACTGAGACGGCGTCCTCGTACTTCTCTACTGAGGCTTCTTTAATTTTCTCTTGAATCTCAGGAAGAATTTCACGCAAAACATCGATGTTGTGTGAAATCGCCTCTAAATCAATTCCAAAGCGCTTTGCGACACCTTGCTTTAAAACTGAAAGCGTCGGACAAGCAAACGGGAATTTATTAAGGCGCACTTTCAGTAACGGTAAAGGCGCAACACCCTCTTCTAGTTGAGAGCGATGCCAAGCACGGCGTTCAATCTCTTCGGCAGTAAGCTCTGTCAAAATGCTCGGGTCTTCAAAGCAATCCCATGCAACGATGTCAGCGCGTGCCCCTTTTTGCCAAACGGGGAAAAGCACGCGAATAAAGCCGCGTTCTTGTCCTACGAGCCGATCGATATAAACCACAGGGTTTCCGCCTGTACTAAAAGAGAACGCTTGGCTAATCGCCTCTTTGGTTCGATGCTCTAGGGCCCATTGCCAGAGTTTCGGTTGCTTGGTTGCAATAAGTTTTGCTAAAGCCACTGTCGCATACACGTCGCTACACGCATCATGCGCATGCGTGTGCTCTAAGTGATTAGCAGCGCTTAACTCACTTAAGCGAAATGAGATGCGCTTTTTGCCGTCTTCCCCTACTGCCTCAGGCCAATTGATTCCATCGGGTCTTAAGGCCCACACCGCCTGCACAAACGGGAAAAGATCCCAACGTGAGCAGTTATTCATCCACTCACGCGCGTATGGATCTTTTAAATTACGCCAGAAAAGAAAGCGAGTCACTTCGTCGTCAAAGCGAAGGCTGTTGTAGCCAACGGAAATCGTATCAGGCGCTAAAAAGACCTTTTCGATGCGATTGGCAAGGTCTGCCTCCTTCATCGCACCCCTTGCGTGCGCCACCTGAGGCGTAATCCCTGTAACTAAACAAGCCTCTGGGCTTGGCAAATAATCCGGACTTGTTTCGCAATACCAGACATCGGGCTCGCCCATTGCATTGAAATTCTCATCGGTTCGCAATCCTGCGAACTGCACTGGGCGATCGAGCCTTCTATTTAAACCAAAGGTCTCGTAGTCATGCCAGTAGAAAGTGATATCGGACATCGTTTTCGTCCTCGTTTCTCTTTTTTAGGCGATGCGCGAATAGCCACCTGCGCGATCGGATTCTCGTAGGTAGCGGTCAAACTGCATCGCAACGGCTCGCACAAACATCTTACCCTTGGGGCTCACGGTAATTCTCTCGTTTGTCAGTTCCACTAGTCCGTGATGCACATAGGGCTGAAGCTTCTTTAATTCATAAGCAAAAGTCGTATCAAAGTCAATACCGAATTCGTCTTCAATCTCTTTTTTCACGAGATCAAAGCGACACATAATTGTCATGATCACAGTGCGACGCAAGATATCTTCTGCGCTTAACACAAAGCCTCGAGAGGTTGCTAAATGGCCCGCACGAATCGCTTCGTAATACGGGTCAATCTCGCGAGGATTGCACGCATAGGTGTTTGCCACATAAGAAATTGCACTCGACCCTAAGGCGACCATGTCGCATTCGGCCTGTGTGGAATAACCCTGGAAGTTGCGTTGAATCGTGCCATTGCGTTGCGCAATTGATAACTCATCGGTTTCTTTAGCAAAGTGATCCATTCCGATATAGCGATAGCCGTTACTTGTGAGCGCACGGATCGCATCAAACATGATATTGACTTTCTCGGGTGTGCTCGGAAGGTCGGCTGACACAATGCGTCTTTGCGCCTTAAAGATATTGGGTAAATGCGCATAGTGATAAAGCGCGATACGGTCTGGCGAAAGTTCGATTACCTTTTCAATAGTCTTAGCAAAACTCTCGCGCGTCTGTTTAGGTAAACCGTAAATAAGGTCCATATTGACAGAATGAAATCCCGCGTCTCGGGCCTCTTCTAACACCTCGCGAATCATTTCATAGGTTTGTAGGCGATTCACAGCCTTTAAGACCTCAGGGTTAAAGTCTTGAACCCCTAAACTCATACGGTTAAACCCGAGAGAGGCAAATGTTTTTACCTTCTCGGCATTGCACGTTCTTGCATCGACCTCAACGGAAATCTCCGCGTCTTTTTCAAAAGGAAACTTCTCACGAATCCCTTCAAGCAATCGCGCAATCTGCTCGGGATTTAAGAATGTGGGAGAGCCCCCGCCCCAGTGTAGTTGCGAAAGGGTTTTCTTTCCCGTAATCACTTCCTTAACGAGGCTTGCTTCCTTTAAGAGAACATCCAAGTATTCATCTGCCTTTGCGTGGTCTCGCGTGACAATCTTATTGCAGCCGCAGTAAAGGCAAACATCGGCACAAAATGGAATATGGGCATAAACCGAGAGCCCCTTTTCAGGATTGCGCGTTGTAAGCGCTTTTTTGTAGTCGGCAACGCCTACTGCTGGGCCAAAGCGGTCTGCCGTCGGGTACGACGTATAGCGAGGGGCTGGCACGTCGAACTTGCGCCACAAATCAGCATCAGGCAACTCAACGCCACTAAGATTGGGATCTGTCACGATTTACACTCCTAGGCTCTTCGCTGCAAATAGAAAAAACTCACGCGAAGGGCATTGTTTGAACTTTTCCAATTGATTATAATCAATTGACTTTCGTCAAATTCGACTCGGTTACGCTTTGATGCAATAGGCCAAAAAGCCTTACGCCTCAAGGCTTAGAAGCCGAATCGGTTGGCGCGGATTATACCGACTTGCCCTATTTTCCTTACCCGCAAAGGAAAAAAGAGGGCCTCGCAATAATCTTAACGCCAAGGAGAGAATAAGAAGCGCTTTATTCCTAGCAAAAAAAGGGAAAAGCGCCTCGTTTCGAGAAAAGACAAGACCGGAATCATTCGGCAAGAAAGGGGTTGCGCGTATGTTACATACATCAGGGTCATCAGCATGCGGCATTCGCATCGTTTGTTCGGCATGCAGTTTGCGTGATTTCTGCTTACCCGAAGGCCTTGACTTCAAAGAAGTCGAGCGCATCGAAGAACTCATTACAACCCGTCGTCGCATTCGTCGCGGCGAAGCTCTTTATCGAGCGGGTGACCCCTTTGAAGCGTTTTACGCTGTGCGCCTTGGATTCTTAAAGGGCTCTGTTCTCGCTAGCGACGGTCGTGAACAAGTGACGATGTTTTACATGTCTGGTGACATTGTCGGTTTCGATGGTCTCGCTAACGGCGTCTACTCAAGCGACATGATTGCCTTAGAAGATACAGAAATCTGTGTGGTCTCCTATAAGAGGCTACGCGATGCGGCAGTCAATGCCCCAGCTGTGGCGCAACATTTTGAACGCCTTTTATCGCGAGAAATCATTCGTCAAAATGGCGTTCTTTTACTTCTTGGATCGATGCACGCAGAGCAAAGAATCGCGGCGTTTTTACTCAATCTCTCGCAGCGCTTTGAACAACGTGGCTACTCGAGAAGTGAATTCGTTTTACGTATGACACGCGCTGAGATTGGCTCTTACTTAGGTCTTAAACTTGAAACCGTAAGTCGCGTCTTATCGCGCTTTACCACGGACAACCTCATCATTGTCAATCAAAAGCACGTACAGATTCTTGACTTTGAAAGCCTTCGCTCGATTGTCAGCGGCCAAGCTTTCGTAAGAGAAGAACCCGTAGCGCGGCCCGTGGAGTCCCCTTACGGGATTCGAGGCCTAGTGAGCGTTGCCAATCACAATAAGGATGTGAAGTAGTTTTTTTGTATGACACAAACCGCTATGCTTGCTAAACCTGATATTGGTTATCGGGCCATTGCGCGCTTGGCTTCTCCTATTCTTATTGCCAATATTTCCATTATGGGCTCGGGCACCATCGATACGGTGATGGCCGGTCGCTTAGGCGCAGATCACTTAGCCGCTGTGGCCATCGGTAACGCCACAGTCGTCATGGTCCTGATGACACTTGTCGGCGTTATCCAATCGCTAAGCCCCTTAGCCGGGCACCATTTCGGAGCGGGCAAATACGAGAAGATTGGATTTGAACTCACACAAAGCCTTTGGCTTTCGGTTCTTTTGAGTGTGATTGGTTTTGTGCTTTTAGCTTCGACCGATTTGTGGGTCAATCTCTGTAACGCTCAAGGCGAAGTCGCTCGCATGCTTCGCATCTATCTATTTGCGAGCGCCTTAAGTGTTCCTGCGTTTATGCTTGGGCGCCCCTACATTGCGCTCAATGCGGCGATTAATCTACCGAAAGTGACGATGTGGGTTTCGGTTGGCTTACTTGTTTTGAAGTTTCCTTTGAATGCCCTTTTTATGTACGGGCTTTTCGGACTTCCGGCTTTCGGTGGTGGAGGTGCGGGCGTTGCCTCTGCGCTTGGTGCCACGTTAAGTCTCTTTGCACTGTATGGCTACTGGCGCTTTGCCAAGGTCTACGACAGATTCCGCCCACTGCGTTTTTATCTCCCTAATTTAAGTGCGATTGCCACGCATCTAAAGATTGGTGTGCCGATTTCTTTTTCGATGTTTTTCGAAATCAGCTGCTTTGCGATGATGGCTATTCTCATTGGTCGCATCGGAACAATTGATGTGGCGGCGCACCAGATTGTTTCAAATGCCACGTCCTTTATTTTCCAAGTCCCGCTTTCTTTGGGAATTGCTGTTAGCGTCTTAGTTGCTCAATGTCTAGGGGCAGGGTCTCCAAAAATGGCACGCGAAGTAATGTTTCGCGTGATGCGCTTAGCACTTTGCATTGCGGCTATCACTTCTTCAAGCCTATTTATCTTTCGCGATGCCGTCGTTTCGTTTTACACCATCGATATCGCTGTGGCAGATCTTGCGAAATCGCTTCTTGCCGTGGCCTTAATTTTCCACGTTGCTGACGCCTTACAAACGACAAGTTGCTTTGCCTTGCGCGGATACCGCGTCACCTTCTTACCGATGGTCATTTACGGCGTTCTTCTTTGGTCTGTCGGTTTGGGTGGCGGATGCTGGCTTGGCTTTAGCGCTGAGATTATCGGCGGCCCTTATGGAGCGCATGGATTTTGGGCAGCTACCGCAACTGGGATTATTCTTGTCAGTATCGCTATTGGCTCTTACGCAATCTACATTGCCAAAGATCGATTAAGCGATGAGCGTATGAGCCACGACAAAAGCTAATTT